>CAZXSL010000030.1:0-4124 GCA_964643235.1 uncultured Sphingobacteriaceae bacterium
AATCCGGCTGGATTACGTAGGCAAGGATGACGATATCGTACAGCGGATTGAGTTGGGAAATGTCAACCTGCCGCTTAATACCACGCTGATTAATGGTACTCAATCGCTCTTCGGGCTGAAAACGCAACTTCAATTCGGAAAGCTGAATGTAACAGGCATTTTTTCACAACAACGCTCCCAGCAACGGGAAATCGTGATCCGGAACGGTGCGCAGGAAAGCGAATTTGAACTAAAAGCCGACGATTACGAAGATAACCAACACTATTTCCTGTCCCAATATTTCCGGGATAATTTCAATCGGGCGCTTTCCATGGCTCCCATCATCACGACCAACATCAACATTACCCAAATCGAAGTATGGGTAAGCAACCGCAACAACTCATACGAGGATGCCCGGGATATTCTAGCCTTGATGGACCTGGGCGAACGCTCGCCACATAACACAATGGTCATATCGCCAGGGGCATCTGAGCTACCATCTACCGGCTTGCCAGGCGAGCTTTCGCCCGTGCAGTCCAATAACCTGATGCAGCTACTTGGCAACGATGCTCGACTTACTTCATCTACTTTTGCACAAACCCTTTTCCAGTCTTCAGGCGGAAATGACAACTACGCCAAACTAACCTATGCCCGTAAACTACGCGAAGGATCGGAATATACAGTAGACCGCCGTTTGGGCTTCATATCGCTTAATATGCCACTTAACGGCGACCAAGTACTTGCTGTGGCATACCGATATACCGCAAACGGGCGGGAATACCAAGTGGGTGAATTCTCGACGGATATCCCCGTCACACCCTCTCAGCCCCAGGTACTATACACCAAGTTATTGAAGAATGAGGTATTAAAACCAAATTTGCCGCTTTGGGATTTGATGATGAAAAACATCTACTCTATCGGCGCATATGGTATTGGCGAGCACAATTTCAGATTCAACATTTATCGTATTGAGGACGAATCCGGCGTTGAACGCCCGGTAATGGCCGAAGGCGAACAGACACAAAACAAACTTTGGATTCAGCTTACCGGATTAGACCGGCTCAACCCGCAACAATCCCAACAACCCGACGGTTTCTTCGACTTCCTACCCGGTATTACCATCGACCCGGAACGTGGTCGTATCATGTTCCCGATGGTGGAGCCGTTCGGTTCTGACTTGGCAAGCCAATTCATGCCCGGCGAACAGCAACTTGCAGACAAATACACCTACCAGGCCTTATATGATTCGACCAAGGTACTAGCCCAACAATATTTCCCCAACCAAAACAGGTACATCATTAAGGGAAGTTACGAATCCGAGGTCGGCACCGAGTTTCATCTAGGAGCCATCAACGTGCCCCGCGGTTCGGTACAGGTATTTGCGGGCCCTGCCCCCTTGCAAGAGGGCGTGGATTTCATGGTCGAT
This sequence comes from uncultured Sphingobacteriaceae bacterium, assembly GCA_964643235.1. Taxonomy (GTDB): domain Bacteria; phylum Bacteroidota; class Bacteroidia; order Sphingobacteriales; family Sphingobacteriaceae; genus CAYRGQ01. The sequence goes on from CAZXSL010000030.1 coordinate 1,406, forward strand.
TACGACATCGGCCGCCTACGTATCATCAATGAAGCCCTGCTGATGTCCGGCCAACCCATACGCATCAAGATGGAAAACAACCAGCTCTTTGGTTTACAGCAGCGTACGGTCATGGGAGGGCGACTGGATTACGAAGTCAACAACAACTTGCGTTTGGGAGGTACGCTCATGAACCTGACTGAGCGCCCGATGACCCAAAAAGTAAACATCGGTGAGGAACCCATCTCAAACACCATGTGGGGGCTCGACTTGTCGTATAGCAATGCCTCGCGCTGGCTCACGCGCATGGTTGACAAGATACCGTTTATTGATACGCAAGAAGAGTCTTCAATTTCATTTTACGGCGAGTTTGCGCAGCTCCGCCCAGGCCACCCTCGTGCACTCAATTTTGCGGGCACCAACACAGGGATATCCTATATCGATGATTTTGAGAACAGCCGCAGTTTCATTGACCTGAAAGGAGCGTACAGCTGGCAGATTTCGGGTACGCCACAGCTATTCCCGGAGGCCCAACTGCATGACAACCTCGCTTACGGGTTTAACCGGGCGCAGTTTGCGTTTTACAACATCGATCCGGTATTCTACCGAAACATCAGCATTACGCCGGCAAACATGTCAGCCCAGGAGCTATCGCAACACCGGGTTAGGGAGGTTATGGAGCAGGAAGTGTTTCCCCTCCGTGAGTCCACTACCGGGCTACCTTTGTTCTTGTCGACTCTAGATTTGGCATTTTACCCGACCATACGCGGGCCTTATAACTTTACAACCTCGGGTGTAAACCCGAACGGTACGCTGACCAACCCGCAAAGCCGGTGGGGTGGTATGTTCCGTCGAATCGATGCCCCTGACTTCGAAGCCCAGAATATCGAATTCATCGAAATATGGATGATGGATCCTTTCCTGACCAACCCTAATTCCACTGGTGGCGATTTGTACTTCAACTTGGGTAACATCAGTGAAGACGTACTGAAAGACGGGCGCAAAGCGATGGAAAACGGCATGTCTCCTTCTGGCGACTTATCCCAAATCGATGAAACGAGCTGGGGGCGCGTACCGCGCCACCAACCAGTCGTCCAAGCGTTTGACAACGACCCTGTAGCCCGCGCATTACAAGACATCGGGCTAGATGGATTGGGCGATGCAGACGAACGCAGCTTCCACCAAACGTTCCTTAACCAGATGCAGGGTATCTTGACGCCAACGGCATACCAAGAGCTTCTTAACGACCCTTCGGGCGATAATTTCCTGTATTTCCGGAGCCCCGAATTGGAAGCCGAGCGAGCTGGTATCCTGAAGCGGTACGAACGGTTCAACGGTACGGAAGGCAACTCCCAAATCCCTGATCGAACACTAAACGAATTCGGTGTCGAAACAGCCTCCTCTACGCTATTACCGGATGGAGAGGATATCAACCGCGACAATAACATGAACGAAATCGAGGAGTACTACCAGTATCGGATTTCCCTGCGGCCGGAAGACATGGTATTAGGCCAGAATTTCATCAGCGATATGCATACTGCAGACGTGAAGCTTAAAAACGACCGTGTAGAACAAGTAAAATGGTATCAGTTTCGTATCCCCTTAAGCGAATTTCAGGAGCGTGTGGGCGATATCCAGGATTTTAAGTCCATCCGCTTTATCCGCATGTTCATGACCAATTTTGCAGATACGGCAGTCGTCCGTATGGGACAATTGCAATTGGTAAGAGGTGAATGGAGACGCTACAATGCGGAAAACAACACGAACAAGGTCATCGCTGACCCGAGCATGGGCAACGTAACGCTTGATAACTCCACGCTTGAGGTTGCGGCCGTTAACATCGAACAGAACGGCAATCGGCCAAACATCCCCTACGTCGTACCTCCTGGTATTGAACGTCAACTCGACTGGGGCAACATGAATATGAACGTCCAGCTCAACGAACAAGCACTCTCACTGGAGGTTCAAAACCTACGTGATGGTTATGGACGTGCGGCATACCGAACGTCAACGAACGATTTCAGAGCCTATGGCCGCATCCAAATGTTCATCCACGCCGAGGGACAATTTTTGCGGGACGGTGATTTCAGGGCCTTCCTGCGCGTGGGTACGGACGATCAACACCACTACTACCAGTACGACATGCCGCTACATGTGACACAAGGCCCCACTCAGGATCCAGACGCAATCTGGCCGGCCGAAAACCGCATGAACATCCGTATTCGCCTGTTCCAAGAGGCCAAAGAAGCACGCGACAAGGCACTGCTGAACGGGCAACCCTGGCCCATGCACGAGCCTTTTACGTTCTTTGATGGCGAAAATCGTGTTACCATCGTCGGCCAGCCCGACATCAGTAAAATACGCTTCTATATGTTGGGTGTCATGAACCCACTACGTGGAACCGAGGTTGCCAACCCCGACGATGACGGTCTGGACAAGTCGGGTACATTTTGGTTTAATGAGCTTCGGTTGACGGACTTCGACGACCGCGGAGGCTGGGGTGCTATGGCCAGGATAGATGCCAAGTTGGCTGATTTTGCCAACGTAGCGCTATCCGGCAGCAAGACAACGATTGGATTCGGATCGATGGAACAGCGTATTGGTGAACGTAGCCGCAGCGACGATACTTATTTCGATCTCGTGGCCAATGCGGAACTGGGCAAGTTCTTCCCCAGCGATTACGGGGTGCGCATCCCATTATTTTTTAGCTAGACCAACCAGCGCGGCACCCCTGAATACA
>CAZXSL010000030.1:4134-4821 GCA_964643235.1 uncultured Sphingobacteriaceae bacterium
CAATCCACTCAAGCCCGATATCGAACTGAACAGTGCCTTGGCAAACCTGAACCGCAACCAACGTGATTCGTTGTTGCGGGTAACCCAGGAATACGCCACGCGCCGGAGTTTCAACCTGACCAATGTTCGCAAAATCAGGACAAACATAGAAAAACCCGTACGGCCTTGGGATATCGAGAACTTTAGTGCAACTTATGCATACTCACAGTTCTACCGCCGGGACCACCTTACCGAGGCAGCTATACAACGCAATTACCGCGGAGCACTCGATTATACCTTTGCAAATAATAACGAAACGTATATCGAGCCGCTCAAAAACATATTCAAAAAGAATTACCAAGCTTTGCTCCGTGATTTCAACTTCAACCTGATGCCCTCGTTATTGCAGTTTAGGCTCGACGTACATCGTATCTACAACGAAAATACGCTAAGGGAAAACGCGCCCGACAACTTCCTTCCACAAATGGGAACGTTGTATAACAAGAACTTCACGATGAACCGTATATACGGTATCAGCTGGAACCTAACCAAGTCGTTGAAACTCGATTTCAATGCCACCAACTACGCCATCATCGACGAACCAATCGGGCGGATGGACGGCCTAAAACGAGATACGCTCTGGGAAAACTTCTTCAAGCTGGGTCGTACGACAGACTACAACCACATGATGAACCTAACGTATGCCGT
>CAZXSL010000030.1:4831-20274 GCA_964643235.1 uncultured Sphingobacteriaceae bacterium
GATTGGCTGCGCACGGACGCACGCTATGGTACACAATTCAATTGGCAGACTGAACCGATGCTCTCGACGATGAACCCGGATTACTCATTAGGCAATAGCATCCAAAATTCACGGACAATACAACTCAACCCCCAAGCCAACCTGATGGGGCTTTACAATAAGATTGGATTTTTCCGAAACAATACGCGCCCGGACTCGGAAGGAGGACTGGCGATACTGGCCAGGCTGCTATCCAGTGTCAAGAACATCAACAGTAGCTATACGCGCGTAGACAATACGTTCCTACCGGGATACCTTCCTAAAACCAACCTGATGGGGTATGACTTTGACCTCAACGCACCGGGATGGGGGTTCCTATTTGGTAGTCAGCAAGATATCCGGCAGCGGGCAGCGGCCAATAACTGGGTGACGACCGACACACTCCAAACGCAACTCTACATGACCTCAAAAACGGAGGACATTTCGATACAGGCCAATGTAGAACCTATCAGGGGCTTGATGATACAGCTCTCTGCCAACCGGATAGACAACAAAAACTACTCGGCTAATTTCCGTTATTCCGATGTAGAAAACGGTTACGAAAGTGCCACGCCGATGACAACCGGTAATTACAGCATCTCGTATTTCACGCTTGGCACGGCGTTTCGTGACCACGACGCCCTGTTCCGGCAGTTTGAAGAAAATCGCAGGACGATATCAAACCGATTGGGAAGGCTAAACCCTAACTCGTCAGGCGAAACCGACGGATTTTCCGATGGGTACGATCGTACGGCACAAGATGTGGTGGTCAATGCGTTCCTCTCGTCGTATAAGGGTAAAGATGCCTCGACTTTTAAAATGGGCAGTTTCCCCCGTATCCCGATACCCAACTGGCGCATTTCGTATTCAGGGTTGTCAAACCTAGCGGTTTTCGAGGATTTCATTACATCGCTGACCCTAACACATGGCTACAATAACCGGTATACGATAAACAGCTACAACTCGCTGATACGCTACGAAGAAGAACAGGGCTTCCCATCAGAACGGGACATCAATGCCAATTTCCTGCCTGAATTCCAATTCCAGCAGATATCGATTTTCGAGCAGTTTGCCCCACTATTGGGAATTGACGCAAGGTTCAAGAATAGCCTGACAGCAAATGCGGAATTCCGCCGTGCACGTACGCTCAACCTAAGCTTGCAAAACAGCCAGCTTTCCATGCTCACCGACCAGTCGTTCGTGCTGGGCATGGGTTACCGTGCTACGGGCTTCCGGATGCCGTTTGGCTGGTTCAGCAGGTTGCGCATGGACAATGATTTGAATTTCAGGCTCGACGTATCATTCAATGATATGAAAACCATGGTTTACCGTTCGGACATCAACGAATCCGAGGTATCGGCAGGAAACCGCAGCATATCATATCGCCCGTCCGTGGACTACGTCATCAACCAGCGGTTCAATATCCGGTTATTCTTTGATAGCAACTCGGTGCGGCCATATACTTCGCAGACATTTGCTACATCATACATGAACTTCGGATTTAACTTGCGAGTTATGTTACAGTAGTGGATTAAAAGCCTGTTTCGTGTCCTGATTGGAAAATACGTTTAACTTGCGGGTTATGTTGCAGTAGTGGGTATTAATCTTAACAACGAATAAAAGAGATCCCTCCTGGCGTCGGGATGACAAGGAGGGAACGCATGACAAGCAAAGATAGAATCCTCGGACAACACACGAGGGTTTTACTGACGGTTACTCTCTTTCGCCATATCCAATGCCTTTGTCGTAATGTAATATCTCGCAATTGCATTGGGTACTTCCCAATGGGGCATCCCCCCGTCCCTAAGGAATGACAAGTATGCGCTCATCACATTTGCAAAATGTGCTTCATGGCTACTAACTAATTTGGCATCAATATTAACACGATAACGGTTCCCACTCTCTTTGACCACGGTAACACCGTCAAATTCGGATGGCAATGCAGCAATGGCTTGGGCTACGTCATCATCAAAGTTAGCATTCGAATCATCTGCGGCTTCAATATACAGAACAGGCCTGTATCCCTGCTCCGCTCCTTGTCGGATGACCAAGTTAGCTTTTGTCCCACGCATAATCGAATAGTGTGTATCTCCCGTACCGTTAGGTGCTTCGTAATCCCAGCGGACACGAATTTCAGCATGTACACCGTTGACCGTATAATGGATAGTACCGTTTGCATACACCTCCAGAATATCATCGTCATTCAAATCCTTGAGCAGGTACTCCGGGAATTCCTCTTGTCCGGTCACTTGTCGAAATTGGGGTAGGGAGATTAAGGTCGGTGTGCGGGTTGCCGATAATACATCGATATCCTCCCGATAGTTTATCGCAGTTTCAGGGAAACTTGTCCAATGAATCAAATCAATCAAATGGGTCGTCACGTCGACAATACCATCGCCCTGTTGCTCCACGTCGAAATAATAGCTTGGCCTGATGAGGGGGCTTCCGGACACGGTTTTGTAAAAATGATGAACACTTTCCTTGACGATGGCCGGATTTTCCATGTCTCCGGTTTGCAAATCGCCAAAAAGCCCCTTTTGGTGTAAGAGTTCACGCTGTAGCCGATTCGTGATTTCGTAACGCTCGGTCATAATGTCGTATAATAACAACCCCTTCTCTCCTGCAATCGTATAGGCCTGTTCCAATTTGCCAAATCCCTCATGATCAATCGCCATCGGTTTATCAGACAAAACGTTCAAACCGTTATTTATCGCTTGGAGGATGTAATCAGTTTTATACTTATTATTTCCTGCCAACACCACGACATTCCCCGCCTTTTCGGCTAGCATCCGTTCCATGAAATCATCGCCGGTGTAAACAACCTGATTCCAGTTAGTCGGATCGTCCGCTCGTGTATTATACTGTTCGATGAGCGAGAGGTGCCTATCCAAATCATTGCCTTCAGGAGCATAAACATACACGGAAGAATCAAGCCCAGGGTAAGCCGATTTCTGAACCAACGCTGCATGGAAATGTCCGGGCGCAAGCGTTATGAGGCGAATCGTGTCTTCCTTGCGTTCAACTGAAGAACACCCCCAAGCTGTAAGAGCCAACACTATAACAATAGGCAAAACATCAAACTTATTCATAAAACACGTGTGTTAAACGACTTCAGGATCTCCTATCTAAGTCGCCTTATTTTAATATTCCGAAAATGAGCCTCGTCGTTATGATCTTGCAAGAGAATATGTCCAAATTCACTTTCGCCGTATGGCGTGCGATATTCATTAAATTTCGTATTGGTCACTCGTGCCTGAAAGTCGGGCGAACCGCGCTCATATTCCAGTACCTTGGTACCATTTAGCCAATGTTCAACATGCGTACCTTGGGCCACGATTTTTGCCTGGTTCCATTCGCCTATTTCATGGAGCACTTTGCCTTTCGGCTCGTATAACAAGTACAAGGATGCAGTACTGGTTTCGGGGCTTATCCCGTCTTTGACCGATTCATGTTTAAAATCGTCAATTATTTGATATTCGGGACCATTAAGTGAGGTACTCCCATTTTCACCCTCCAAGGGAGACACAAAATATTTAATTCCCGTATTTGCGGAGTCAGTCAAACGGAATTCCAGCACAAACTCGAAATCAGAAAACTGTTCACGCGTAATGATATCCCCTCCTTTTCGTCCCGATAGCACTTTAAAAACACCGTCTTCCACGATCCAACCCTCAGTCGGGAACGTTTCACTACCCTTACCCGTCCATTGAGCGCTTGGATCTTGCCCATCAAAAAGTAGTTCCCACCCTGCTTCCTGTTCCTCCTGTGTCAGGGTATTGATTGCTGCTTCCTCGCTGATCGACTGGCTACATGCTCCCACCATAAACAGCAACACCATTGCAAAAAACGATGCTATCCAATTGGAAACACCTAATTGTTGGTGTCTCCGTTTCTTTTTGTTAGACTCCATCACGCTATTTTCAAATTCCGATTTTTTCATATTTATTCTTTATCTAAAAGGGACGCACTATCTGCATCGATATACAATTCGGCATTGGGGTGCTTTCGTAAGATAGTCGACGGGTATTGCGGGGTAATATCTGATGTGAGCGTATGCTTCACAGCGACAGCCTTGTTCAAGCCCGGCACCATGCAATAGATATACCGCGCAGCCATCATGGCGGGTATGGTTAGTGTAAGGGCATGAGTAGGCACCTCATCCAACACCGCAAAACATCCGTCGTTGACTTGTTGCTGGCGGCACGCCATATCCAAATCAACTATCTTGACATCATATTTATCCTCAAAATCCGCCACATGGGGATCGTTAAAAGCGATATGGCTATTTTCACCTATCCCCATGCACACGATATCGAGGGGATAACGTGCCAGCAACTCCGCATAACGAGTGGCTTCTGCCTCAGGGTCAGGATTGCTTCCATCCAAGTAATGAATACTCCCTAAGGGTATTTTGGAGAAGATTCCTTCTTTTAAGAAATTACCGAATCGCTGTGGAGCATGGGCCGGCAAACCGATATACTCATCCATGTGAAATGCATTGACACGCTGCCAATCGATTCCCTCGGTTTGTATGAGCGATGCAATGAATTCATTCTGCGAAGGAGCTGCCGCAAAGACCACATTAACTTGCTCCTGTTCATTTAAAAGCTGTTTCAACCGCTCGGCTACGGCCGCTGCCGCCGCATTACCCATCGTGTTACGAGTCGGAAAACCCTTCACGTTCAAACTTCCCACTTGTTTTTTAAATTCCATTCTACTGTTTTTTAAGCACCTACAGATTGGGCAGGTGTCTTGTCTTTATCGAAAACCAAATTACCCCCAACGATCGTCTTCTGAACGTTGATGCCATCATCAAAGATTACGATATCCGCATCCTTACCCACCTCGATAGATCCTTTCCGGTCATCTACTCCCATTATCCTTGCTGGCGTACGGGTAGCCATCGTTATGGCATCTACCAGGGGGACTTCTGCCATTTCGACCATAGTACGGACCAGCCGATCAAAGGTAGCCACGCTTCCCGCAAAAGCCGTCCGGTCAGGTAATTTGGCCACACCATCTTCAACTAGTACTCGCATACCATCATGCAGGCTCCCCAGAATGCTGTCGCCGGGAGGCATCGCCGCCGCACGCATGGCGTCGGTAATTAGGGCGGTACGATCCGGCCCTTTGACCTTATACACCAGTTTCAGCAATTCGGCCGGTAAATGGCGGCCATCAGCAATAATCTCCACATCCATTTCATCAATGACGTACGCACTTTCGACCACTCCACCGTACCGGAAGGCGTTTTTTCGGGTAACTCCGGTCATCGCGGAGTACAGGTGGGTAACGAGGGTATACCCATTAGCAAATGCTTCAACGACATCCTGGTAGAGTGCATCGGTATGCGCGATGGATGGTAAGATGCCCCTATCGCGCAAAACACGCCCGAACTCCATGGCCCCCTCGCGCTCCGGTGCCACACTCCAACGCGCAATATCGTTAGAAGCCTCCAGTATTTCCATATACTCTGCTGAGTCCGGATCCCGGATATACCTAGCGTCTTGGGCACCGCGCTGCGACATGGCAAAATACGGGCCCTCGATGTGCATTCCCAGAAATTGGGCGCCGTTTGTGTTCAATTCATTTGCCTTCGCATAGGCATGGAGTGTACCAATAAGCTCGTCCTTTCCTGCCGTCAACGTTGTAGGTACCAAAGCAGTCGTACCATAACGAGCATGGGTGTTGGCTACGCCAAGGAAACTCTCTACGGAACCATCCATAAAATCAAATCCACCACCCCCGTGTACATGGATATCGATAAATCCCGGGGATATATACATTCCACCTGCATCGATTATTATATCGTATCTATCATCTTTATCATCTAGCCCCTCGCCGTCCGTAATGGCAGATATTTTTCCATCTTCCACTACCAATGCCCGGTCAGCTAATATACCGTTGTTAGTGATGATACGTCCATTCGTTATCTTAATTTTCTTTATTGACATTTTTATATTTTGATTGAAAAGCCTGATCTTCCTATTGCCGTACATGTGCAGGCTTGAATGTCCATCTCCGTAATTTATGACCATGCACAGCATAATAGACAAGATACAGGTAACATGGGATGAGTACCCAGTAGGCTTCGCGAAGCCCATATGCATCTGCGAAATATCCGTAAACCAAGGGTAATATGGCGTTTCCGCATAAGCCCATAATCATCAATGAGGCTCCTAGTTTCGTAAAGCGACCCAAACCATCCAGTGCCAACGGCCATATTCCCGCCCATGTCAATGAATTCGGAATCCCTAGGAGTACCACAAACCAGATTGAGATATCGGTCGTATGCCCCATAAATGTCACTTCACCCTTAGCAAAAATGATTAGTAGAGAGAAGACGGTCCCTAGGATGGTCACGAGCCTTAACATATTCGTCTGGCTCATAAACCGTGGAACGACGGCTATCCCCATAAAGTAGCCAGCGATGGCCATGGCTAATGTATAGGACGGGAAAACACGTGCATCCATCAATGAAATGCCCATCGACCCTGCGTAGCTGATAACCGTATCAATGGAAATCACTTGTGCCCCCACATGGATGAAAATAGCGACCGCCCCCAAGATGAGGTGTGGGAACTGGAATATCGTGGTTTTGCTGGCATTGGCAAGTGCCAGCTCTTCATCCTCCTCCTCTGTGTTCAGCTCGGGTAGTGGCGAATAGCGCACCCCAAGACCGATCAGCAGCAACGCCGATCCAACAATCGCGTAGGGCACGATTACCCGCTTAATCAGCTCATCGAGCACGATGTTACGTTCAACATCGCCCATACTTGCCAAGCTGTCAAACATAGCTTGGTCCGTGGGCCGCAATACTGCAGCGGCGAAGAGCAAAGGGGCTAGGATACCGGCAAACTTATTGGCTATGCCCATGATACTGATCCGTTGAGCTGCGCGCTCTTTTGGCCCCAATATCGTGATGTATGGGTTAGCCGCTGTCTGCAAGATAGCCAATCCCACGCCGATTGTAAACAGGCCCACGAGGAAAATCTCATAGGTTCGCGTCATGGCAGCTGGGATAAAAATGAAAGCCCCTAGCGCCAGTGCCATGAAGCCCACCATCATGCCCTTTTTAAATCCGACCGATTTCAGTAAGTAAGATGACGGCACAGACATCACGAAATACGCGATATAAAAAGCGAAAGCCACCAAATACGATTGAAAGTGCGTCAGCTCAAACGCTATCTTGAAATAAGGAATCAAGATGGCGTTAATCCACGACAGGAAGCCAAAGATAAAAAACAGCACACCGATAATCGTAATCGATATAACGGTATCCCGTTTAGAAAGTGATGCCACGCTTACCACATCATTGCTTTTTTTCATGTATTCTGATATTTAGGTGTGAGATTATATCCGAAAATAGGGCTATACTTTCGGTTCCCATCCACGTTCGTAATCTCTTGACCAGTATTTCATGGCTGCCTTATTTTTCAATATCCTACCATTGGACGGATCGATTTCTAACGTATCTCCCGTGCGTTGTGCGATATTCCCCAATTGGACTAGGAGCGTACTGATTTGGCCATCTTTAATATCTGAATTCAATGCAGCACCACTTTTTATACCGTCGAAAAAATTCTGGATATGAATAGCGTCAAGCGCTTCGGAGGGGTTGGTTAGGCTTTGAGCATCAACAGTCACATCGTTTTTCACTTCCTTAACCAACTCATTTTTTAGGTTATACACCTTATAAGCGTTACCTGCTTCAATCTGCATCGAACCCTCTTCCCCATAAAAAATCACGCCTACGGTCGCCCCATCTACAGTCCGCCCATTACAACTCCGGCCCTCCCATGTAATCAGTCCTTTTTCAGCAAAATCCAAGTTGATGATTTGAGTGTCCGGTGTTTCCCAATCGTCTTGGTACCGATAACGACCTCCGGAAGAAGTTACTTTGACTGGGTAATCGACTTGCATTCCCCACCGTGCAATATCGACCATGTGCGTTCCATTGTTTAGGGCTTCACCTGTACCCCAATGCCAGAACCAATGCCAGTTGTAATGGATCAGGTTATCTTGATATGCCCGCCTTGGTGCCGGGCCTTGCCACAAATCAAAATTGAGCCATTCTGGTACGGCAACTTGTTTACCTATGCCAATAGATGCTCGATTATTAGCGTACCAAGTTTTGGCAAAATAGACTTTCCCAATAGCACCGTTGTGCAATTCGCGTATCGCTTGTGCCACATTTGGCCAAGACCGGCGCTGGTTACCCATTTGGATGATGTTACCGTATTTTTGCTGCGCAGCCACCAATAGTTTTCCTTCATTCGGATTATGGCTGCCAGGCTTCTCTACATAAACGTGTTTGCCGGCTTGGGAAGCCAAAATTGTAGCCGGCGCGTGCCAATGGTCTGGGGTCGCGACTACCAATGCATCCAACGACTTATCTTCCAAGGCCCGACGGAAATCAGGTTGGGATATTGGCTTAGAACCTTGTCTTTTTTCGACTTGCTCGATGCATCTTGCCGCAGCCCGACTATCGACATCACACACGTAAATCACTTCACAATTGTGTTGTGCAGAGAAATTGTTGGCCAAAGCGAGCCCCCTTGCATTAACCCCCATCGCAGCCACCGTCACGCGTTCATTTGCACCCATAATACGCGCGTAACTCTTGGCACTAAAACTTGGCAGGACACCGCCGAATGATAATGCAGCAGTTCCGACGGCGGCTTGCTTGATAAAATCTCTCCTTGTGTTTAGTTTTACTTTCATAATCTTTTTTCTCAATCGTTACAACTCTTTTTCCACGCTACAGAAACAATACGGTCCATATCAGCGGGCAAACCAGCGATATGAATAGGTATAGCGGAACTTTTAATTAGAAAATCTCTTCTTGATGAATTCATTTTTCAAATATTATTGATTAATCACAGAAGTGGCATTACAATAAAAAATCCTTTATCGCAACGGCCTTTCCTCCCAACCGTTTACTTTCATCAGCGGCTACCATAAACGCCAACAACTCCATAGTTTCCTCGGGTTGAACTGGAGCAATACCTGTTTCGAAAAATTCTACTATTTTATGCAGAAGGGACGCATAACCGGTGTACGTTCCGATAGGTGCTGAAGCGTTTTCCCCATACGCATGCCCTCCATACCCAGCGCGGCCAGAGCGAATCCCTCGAAAAGTCCCCACACGACCGTCCTCCCAAACACCGACAACTAGATCAGTACCAGGCGTATAAACTCGTCTAACTTCTTGGCAACCGGTTCCCAACAGTGCATACAACATCTCCACACCGTGTATCCCATACCAAAACAAATCGGGATGGTTTGGCTCCAGCGTTGCAGGACTGAACGTATCCGCACCAGTTATCTTGCCAATCAGTTCGCCAGATTGCAAACCTGCCATGTTATCGACGTACCGTAGAGATGACGTTGAGAAAGTTGGAATTTGATATTTTTCAGCTGCGTCGAAAATCGCTTTGGCGTCCTCAATTGAAGCGGCAATAGGCTTATCAATAAACATACGTTTCCCTGATTCCAGCACGGGGAGTGCTTGTTCCAAATGCGGGCGGCCGTCATTTGTCTCCAACAATACAACGTCAACTTTTTCCAACAACGCGGCAATGGAATCTACAATTTCAACCCCATACTTCTTTACCTCCTCAATATAACCCGGTATGCGACTTGCACTACTTTCAATCGTCCGACTACCATAAGGATAGGCAGCAACAACCCGATAACCCCTCAGCCTTGGATCTGGATTTTCCTCATTGAAGGCTTTTGTAAAGGCAGTACTATGCGAAGTATCCAACCCGATCATGCCTATCCGCTTTCCGGACAAAACCTTCATGTCTTGTCCAAATGTAGCAGTCGAGGGTATTGATAGTCCCACCCCTAATGCCGCGCAGTTTCTAATAAATTCCCGTCTTGTGTTCATGCTGTCCATCCATAAAAGTTTACAAAAAGTTAAGAAAAAACCACATACGTGTACGTACCCGAAACACAATTGTCATTAAAAACATCCGTGCGGATGTGCATATTTTATATTTATATTTCTTTAGCTTCGCTTTATAATTGATCTACGGTTACGTACCCGTAAAGTACGTGATAAAAAATATCACTTCCAAATATTTTTTTCGTTTTATCAAAAAAATTCTCAATTAGGTCGAATCAATTCTTATAAAACGTATAGTTTTCCTTCGTGATAATATCAATTGGCGTATAATTGACGTGAGGTACTTTAGCACCTAATACGACATGCTGGAAAAGGGTCATAATCCCAACGTACCCCTGCTCTTCGGGCTTTTGTCCGATTAAAAAGTCAATCACACCTTGTTTGAGAAATTCGACGTTCTCTTGCAGGAAGTCATAACCAATCAGCACCTTGTCTTCCAGGTTCCGTTTCACGATATAGTTGGCTACCGAGCGAACTCGCGAGTTGGTCACGAACATCGCATCAAACTCCTGCTTGGCCAAGGCATAATCCAAGGCGGCCTCAATGGATTTCTCGTCCGTATCCCGGATATCGATTTTATCGAGCTGCACCTGCCCTCCGCCATTGTCATTAAAGTATTCCCGAAAACCGTCTTCCTTACGCAGCAAGTGGTGGTAACTATCAATCTCTTTCGAGATATTGACAATTAACACACGTCCCTCTTTCAGGCCAAAACTGACCAACTGCCCGGCCTGCTGCCCGCTTTTGAATAAGTGTGGACCAATGTAACTCAAGCTCTCTTGCCCCGGTATGTCCGAATTGATGAATACATAGGGAACTTTGCGCGCCTTACAGGCATTAGTAAAGTCAGTCGCTTCTTCAATAAAGGACGGTGCTATCAAAACTCCATCGAAATCTACCGAAAGCACTTGATTGGCCATATTCACGAACGACTCCTTATCATTCAAATCGTATAGATATTTTTCAAGCACAATACCATATTGCCTTATCTCTTGAAACGCCCTTTCGATCCCCTTAATAGGAGCCTCCCAATAATCGGTTTCGGCCGACTGGGGTATGAGCACAGCAAATTTATTTACCTTCTTCGATGCTAGGCGACTAGCCAGGATATTGGGTTGGAAACCCATTTCTTCGATGATCTCTTGGATTTTTTTCTTCGGTGCCTCGGAAACCCCTTTTCGGTTGTGGATGACGCGATCTACTGTTGCGATAGACACATTAGCCCTACGCGCTATTTCCTTAACGCCGGAAAGTTCTGCCTTTTCTTTTTTTGCCATGTAATTTAATCTTAAGCTGAGATCGATTATTCGTTGTCGGTCCAGAAATTCAATGATTTTCGATACGAACGTATAAAGCACCGTGCATCCGATGTTTATCAAACTTCATTAGCCGCAAAGGTAATTGGAATGTAATAAAACACGAACTTCGTCTATCTTTTTATCTTGTCCCGGTAGGAAATGCTCCAAAACACAAAGAAAAACGCTCCTTATCTCTCTGGCATCCCCGTGCCGGTAATGCCGAGGGCTAGCAATGCTTTTTTAACACTCCCGGCGTCTAAGAGTAAGGCTTTTGCTTCATCATAATCGTCCATTCCCGATTTGGCGAGCAACATACGCACGGCCCGATCCGTAATCTTATCATTGATTAACGCGACATGCACCATACTATTATCCTCTACTCGCCCCAATTGAATCATCGTCGTCGTACTGACGATGTCGAAAATCATTTTTTGGGCTGTTCCACACTTCATCCTTGTACTTCCGGTAATAAATTCCGGCCCTGTAATCACCTCCACCGGAAAATCCGATAGAGCCGCAATCGGCGAATCCGTATTGCTGACAATGCATCCCGTTGTAATTCCCGCCATTCGCCCTTTTCTCAACGCCTCGCACACAAACGGCGTGGTTCCACTAGCCGACACCCCAACTAGGATATCGTTTTGGTTCACACCAGCTTGCTGCAACGTGGTCCAGCCTTCTTCCAAATCGTCTTCTTTCTCCTCACGGGCATCAGCTAGGCGATCGATCCCACCTGCCAAAACCACATTAAAAACGCCTTTTTCAATCCCAAACGTTGTCGGAAGCTCAATCATATCCAAAACTGAAAGCCTACCACCACTACCTGCACCCACATAAAACAAACGTCCTCCCTGCTTTACCTTGTCAACGATCACTGCAATCAAACTGTTAAGCTGTGGCAGGGCTAACCGGATAGCTTCTGCCACCTTCGCATCCTCACTATTAATAAAGGATGTGATTTCCTGAATGGTATTTCTTTCCAAATGTCGATATGGGGACGGGCTTTCCGTAATACGGATATTCATATCAAATGCTTATATAAATGTTCAAAAAATATTTTAGCTGGCACCAAAGGAGTCAGTTTCGGATTATACCGCTTTGAGTTCCGTCGCATACCGCTTTATTTTCAGAATTGCTTCTGCAATCTGTTCCATGTTTTCACGCGTACCCAACAACATATTCTGCATAAACCAAACGCCCTGCTCCTCGGTAATGATGTCGTTTTGGGGAAAATGGTTTTGTTCAAGCCAGCCGTCCATCTTCTTTTTACCGTAAATCCGAAGGTAATGCCGATTGGACGCCAAACTTTTAACATAATCGGTTTTGTTCATTGAGCCGTATCCAGACGAGCAAGGAATCCCTTCCGCTTCCAATGCCTTGATGAATTGCTGCCTGCCTAGTCCGCCGAAGTGTTCTTTCAGATACCTAAACATATACAAATGGTAAGCTGATCGATCCGTACCTTCATAAAACTTGCCCGGCTCGATGCCCTCGATTTGGTTCAATAGTCTTGTCAGGTATCTGGCGTTTTCGTCACGTAGCCTCACTTGGTCTTCGAAGCGCGTCATCTGCGCCAACAACAGGTTGCTTTGAAACTCGGTAAGCCGCAAGTTACTGGCTCGCGTACCAGCACCAGTACCATAGGATGTACCCGTCCCCCCCTGCCCTTGGTTATGGAAAAGATAACACAGTCTGGCAAAGTGCTCGTCATTGGTCGTTACCGCTCCCCCTTCCGCACAGTTGAGGTTCTTGGACGACTGGAAACTAAACGCACCTGCCAATCCAAACGAGCCAACCTTTTTGCCACGCCACTCCGCCAGATGCGCTTGGCATGCATCTTCGATGATTGGCAAGCCGGTTTTGCGTCCGATAGCCACAAACTGGTCAATGTTTGCCGGTGTTCCACCAATATGCACCGGTATAATAGCTTTGGTATTCGTATTGACTGCCCTTTCGACTTTATTGGCGTCGATTTGAAAAGTTTCCACGTCTGTATCGACAAATACGGGCAGCGCATAATTCAACACGACCGCGTTATAGGTTGCGATAAACGTGTAAATGGGCATGACGACCTCATCTTCAGGCCCAATATCCAAAGCTCCTAAAATCGTAATCAAGGCTGCCGTACCGCTTGACACCCCAAGACTGTGGTTGACACCAAGAAGCTTGGCATATGCCGTCTCGAAGCTCCCCGTCACGGCACCGTCCAAGCGCCCCCAATCGTTGCTTTTCAGTACGGACAGGAGTGCATCCTCCTCAGACTTGCCATACAGGGGCCATGACGAAAAACCTCCTCGGTACGCCTTAGCCCCTCCCAATATCGCTGGCTTGCCATCACCCGGTGTTGCTAACGTCAATTTTGGAATTCCGCTCAACGCGATCCCCGATCCAATTATTCCCGCTCGCTGGATAAAGACCCGACGGTTTAGTGATTTTTTCATGTTGTTAGGTTTATAACCCAAATTCGACTGCTCGCTATCGATTCTGGCATATTAAAAGTAGCAATATCACCGACGCCCCCATTGAATAGAAAGGTATGAGTCTCTCGAGCTTGGTTATCTAACGGTCATCGACGCTATAGCTTTCACAAATATAGCAACTAAGGACAACACAAAACGCCATTTTTTTGCCCCATATTTGCAACAACAATCTATTCAGACTGCAAAAATGAGCAAACATACTACAAAGGGCTTTTTACCGGCGATAGTTGCCGCCACGTTGTGGGGAGTATCGGGTACGTTTGGGCAGTTCCTGTTTCAAGAGCGAGACATCAACGTCGAATGGCTCATTACCGTCCGCATGTTGGTTTCCGGATGTTGCTTGCTATTAGTAGCCTATTTCGTGGAAAAAGCCGATCTATTCTCCATCTTGAAAAATAAAAAAGACACGATTCAGCTACTGCTATTCAGCATTACCGGGATGCTGGCTGTACAATACACATATTTTGCTGCCATCAAGCACTCCAATGCAGCCAAGGCCACGGTTCTTCAGTTTGCGGGTCCTATCCTTATTGCAATATACCTCGCTATCAAGCATCGACGCTTTCCAAAACCATTGGAACTTGTCGCCATAGCTCTAGCTATGGTAGGTACGTTCCTGCTGGTTACCCATGGCAACATCCATACGCTAGCCATATCGCGTCCAGCATTGCTTTTTGGCTTGGCATCGGCAGTCGCCTTGGCGACGTATACCTTGATACCAGTGGGCCTGCTAGCCAAATACAAGTCATCGATGGTCATTGGCTGGGGGATGTTTATTGGCGGGATTGTCTTTAGCTTTGTAAGGGCACCGTGGAATGTTACGGGATACTGGGACACCCAATCGTATGCGTTTACGGCACTCATTATTGTATTTGGTACGCTCATCCCATTTTACCTATACCTTACAGCAGTCAAAGACATAGGTGGCCAAAAAACAAGTCTATTGGCTTCTGCCGAGCCACTGTCGGCAACTTTACTCGCCGTTTATTGGTTAGCAGTTCCGTTTCTGGCCGTCGATTGGATTGGCAGCCCCTATATCATCTCTACGGTATTTTTACTGAGTGTCAGCGACACGAAAGGGGCAATCATCAATTTCAGACCGATTTGGACAAAACTATCGAATATCAGGGCCGGTAAGTTGAGGTTCGTACCTTCTCAAACTGCCAAAAAGCAAAAATCCGGCGATCATACTTAATCGCCGGATTCCACATACGTTGCTAGCCTAAAGGGCTACAAGTCTTTCTTCAAGTCTTTTACCTTATCTTCCGCACTTTTCGCTGCGTCTTTCACACCTTCAGCCACTTTTTTAGATGCCTTTTCCACGTCAGCAGCTACGGCCTTAGAAGCATCTTTAATCTCTTCTTTTGCATTTTGTACACCAGCACGTACACCATCGGCAGTTTCGCGAAGTGTAGTACCGGTTTGTTCTTCCACTTCGTTAACGGTTGCCTCCAAACTATCCGTCAAGGAATCCAAATGATGCTCGTGGTCGTGATCATGATGGTCATGGTGTTCGTGATCATGGTGTTCGTGGTCATGATCTGATTCGTTAGAAGTCGAACCACCACATGCAACAAATGCCAATGCTCCGAAAAATAGTGCCAACCAAGTAATTTTTTTCATATAAAAGTTGATAGCTTTTTATTCTATACTGCAAAGTAAAGAAATATTTAAGCCATTTTTTATTAATTTTATCAAAATAGTAGTATCAAAAGTATTTTCTATCAAAAAAAG
>CAZXSL010000031.1:0-2072 GCA_964643235.1 uncultured Sphingobacteriaceae bacterium
CTTAACATCTTTGTCGTGTGCTGAGTAATAGGATTGATAACGTACTCCCGCTCCTGCATACACCGATAGCGGGTAAAAAACGGTCACATTAAGCCCCAAACTACCCGTTATCAGTCCCGTTTTGTACGAGCTTTCGTCGATACCGTCTAAGGTCGGAATCTCTTCGTCAGGCGAAAAGCTCACATTGAAAGATTCAGGATTAGCGTTGACGGCAACATATAAGCCAGGCTTATAACCCACATTGACTGCTCCAAAGTCGAAACCAATTGCACCATTCGTACCGTAGGTCAGCATCGTATACGAAAGCCTCCTCCTGCTGGCGATCCGTTGTTGGGTAGCAATTTTGCTTTCGCTTTTCTGCAAATTTTTCTCCACTGTTCGGATATGTTCTCCATCCGAAAAAATTTCCTTGTACTGAAGATAATTTGTCCTCGCTTGCTCATAATCACCTTGTAGGAATGCTTGCTCTCCGGTAGCGAATAGGCTTTCCTCCAACTGGATTACAACCAGAGTTTGATATTGCCCGTTCCGGTATTCAGAAAGGTAAGCCTGGGCATTGGCCAGTGTCCTCCTGTTTGAAAACACCTCATAAGCCTCCCGCTCCTCGGCAACTGCCAAGCGCTGCCTGACTTCCCCAACGCGCTCACTATGGGAAAAATCGGATAAAAACCGCTTATAATCCACCGAATTATCCGATGAAATGGCGACCGTGTATGCCGCATCCTCTTTTTCTTGACGCATTTGGGCAACTTTGGATGCATTGGGGTAATCGGCAAATTTTTGCAGGTAGGCGTTCATCGAAGCGACCCTACCGGCTACTGCACCCTGGTAGAGAGATTTCTCTTCTTTGAGATCGTCTAAATGACTTGATAAATAAGCAAGTTGCTCGTTATACTCCGTACCTTGACCATTCAGCTGTTTTGCTTGCGATAATAGGCTTGTCGCCTCGTCCAACTTATCTTCCTCGATCCTGGCAGTTAATTGAGCAATTAGGCGCTCCATACGCTGTTGTTTTTCCTGTTTTTCGGCCGCTTCCTTTTGGGCCTGCATCTCCGCCTGCCGGGCTTCTCGCTCTGCCTGTTGAATTGCTTCCGCTTCTTTACGCTTCCGTTCATTCTCTGAATCTTCGATTTTAACGATGTAAGGTGCAATCTCCCTACTGAGCGCCTCTTCGGCTTCATAGGAAGAAAAGCGGTCTAGTGCTTGTTTGGCCTGATCAATATTACCCAACTCGAAATGGCTTTTTACCCGAAGTACCTCCACCCGCGCATTGGAATTGCCTAATATTTCTTCCACCTCCTTGCAGTAGTCCAATGTTTTTTGGTAATTCCGTTGTTCAAAAGAATTGACCGCTTCAAAATAATAGGCCTTAGCTCGATCTGCCGCCGACTGGGCGTAGGTATGCTGGAAGCCCAATAAAAACACGACGATGAAAATTAATGTTGCCTTTTTCATGAGTTGTATGCTTAAAAATTTGATGATATCGATGGAGTTAATAATCATACCCTAGAGCTCTGTATTTTGCCATGACCCGTTCTTCAGCTCTATCCCTCCTCCTGTGATAGTCCTTTACTGCCCTTTCTTTATCTTCAGCCGTATCACCATAGTTATAAGTGAAAAGCACAGCTCTTGGCGGAAAGTTAATCGTTTTACGTATGGGAGGGAGTTTTTGCCCTTTTGAATCAAGGTAGAAGCTTTCAGAAAGCGTTATCCTCCCCAGTTCATCATCATAGTCTGTACCGACCCGTATCGTGACATACGCAAGACCATCCCGATACGAACTGATGTTATAGCTTGTTTTGGGGATTAATATATCTCCGCTTTCGCTTTCTACCCATGAATAACCGTCTTCCCTACGAATACGATATTTAACTTCGCTGGTGGTTTGGGACGCACTAACATCGTTAGTAGCCTTTATATCGCCTCCGCTCCAAAAGTCATTACTTGCTTTTTTTGTCGTCACTTTGGTATCCGAATCACCAAGCGTTAGCTTCTTCTCCTCGCCACCAGCCCAGAAGTCATCGTCTTTTGGGGTGGTCTGCTGTCCCTCAACTTCTTTCTCTTGAAGTTCT
>CAZXSL010000031.1:2082-20217 GCA_964643235.1 uncultured Sphingobacteriaceae bacterium
TCTTCGGCTTCGGCCGCTTCACGCTCTTTGGCTTTTTTCTCCTTTTCTTTACGCTCCTTGCACTGCTCCATACGGTCTATTTGGTTTTCAAAATAGCTTATGGGCACAGGCTCTACTGTAATACTGACGATATTTTTAGCATCCACAAATTGTTCTTGCACGTATTCGTCCAACGTAAACCTGAAATGGTAAACGCCTGCCGTAGCGATGGTGGTAGTCGTTTGAGTATAGGTCTTGCCTTTGACGCGGATTACAATGGTTACCTTCACACTCAATCCCATATTAGGTCCCTTTGCATTGTCAAGCATCGCTCCGGGACAATCGTTCAGATTTCCACTACTTGGATAGTAGGTCTGGTAGGTCTGGCCCTTATACCGGTACAAACTGACATTGCCATTCAAACTAAACTTGAGGTTGACAACATTATAGGTAGGCATACGCTTCTCAAACCTCACTTTAGTCGGATCAAGTCCAATATGAGTGTGAACAATTGAGACCCCTGACAGCACAGGGCCGCTTCCCGTGGGGTGTGTTTTTACGGAAGTCCGCTGTCCTAGTGCAATGGACATATTGCTCCATAAAAAAACGAATAGAATGATTTTCCTCATGGTGCTACTTTAGTTATCGTTTATTCTATTCTGACCGCTCAGCTATACCGACGGCACCTTACTGTGTATGGGTATTCTAATTTTCCGGTTTGTTAATCGAACGTTTGGCTATTCAATTTTTGGCATGGCTTTGTTAGCCCGCTGTAATACCTTGTCATACTAGTGGCTTGCTGAAACATCAAAAAATAACTAGCTGCATTATCTTTAGGTTTATCCTTTCTTTCTGGCGACCAAAATTCCTACCTGAGACCAACAACATCTTTCATTTTCCCGTATGAAGTGCCTCCACTTCGCACATCGGTATGTCTACTGCGAAAAACAAGGCGCCGCATAGGGGTTTTCAGATAAAATTCGAGAAGGAAGAAATGCAGAAAACTCACACCACAACCAAACAACGGTCTAATCGGGTCCAACAGCGTTGGAACAACCTTGTCCCTTGCTAGTTGTACATCTTCCATATTCGTTTAGGTATCGTTTGACAACACTTAATTAAAAAAACATGATGGCGTGCGACTCATTAAATTACGGCCGACCCAACATGACCCCAAGACGGTAACAACCGCCTTGTAATTACTATCGTCACAAATTTAATACAGGTTTCAGAGGCTTGAAATACTCACTAGTAGGTATTTTGCATTTCAACAAAAGCGTGAAATGAGGCGTACATCGCACCGCCATAGAGAACTAATCCATTGCTAATTCAGCCTAGCACGGCTTAAAGAGGTTGGAATAAGCTGGGGCTTCATACGTGGTGTCCCCAACTTTAAATTATCACACATGAATCTATTTATACACGTGTGTACGGTAGAAGGCGTCAGGTCTGTATGACTCCCACGTTAAACGGTTTCTCGATGGGTGCTTGATTCGCCGCCTCGATACCCAACGAGATGACCTGCCGGGTTTGGAGCGGATCGATAATCCCGTCGACCCAAAGGCGTGCTGCCGCATAATACGGCGTCGTCTGCGTTTCGTAGCGTTCGGTAATCTCCGCAAGCAGTTTTTCCTCCTCCGCTTTCTCTATCGTCCCTCCTTTAGCTTTCATCGAGGCAGTTTGTATCTGCAACAAGGTTTTGGCAGCTTGCGCCCCCCCCATAACCGCTATTTTTGCCGATGGCCAAGCGAATATCAGCCTTGGATCGTATGCTTTTCCGCACATAGCATAATTGCCGGCACCATACGAATTGCCCACCACGATGGTGAATTTGGGCACGACCGAATTAGCTACTGCATTAACCATCTTTGCACCATCCTTAATGATGCCTCCATGCTCAGAACGGCTGCCTACCATAAAGCCCGTAACGTCTTGGAGAAACACCAACGGGATTTTCTTCTGGTTGCAATTCATGATGAATCGTGTGGCCTTATCTGCCGAATCGGAATAAATAACACCACCAAATTGCATTTCGCCTTTCTTGTTTTTGACCACTTTGCGTTGGTTGGCCACGAACCCAACCGCCCAGCCATCAACTCGACCTAGCCCGCAAATGATACTCTGCCCATATAGTTCCTTGTATTCCTCAAATTCCGACCCATCGACCAAGCGCAGGATGATCTCCTTCATGTCATAGGGCTTCTCTCGCGATGAGGGCAAAATACCATAAATATCGGTTTCATCCAGTTTAGGCGGGACCGGTTTGATGCGATCAAATCCTGCATCCAACGGTTTGCCCAACATGCTCATGATGTTGCGGATGGAGTCCAAACAGGACTTGTCGTCGGGGTGTTTGTAATCCGTCACACCGCTAATTTCAGAATGAGTCGTAGCTCCACCCAACGTTTCGTTGTCTACCGTTTCGCCGATTGCCGACTTGACCAAGTAGGAACCAGCCAAAAACACGGAACCTGTCCCGTCTACAATCATGGCTTCATCACTCATAATAGGCAAGTATGCTCCGCCTGCCACACAAGCACCCATAATGGCCGAAATCTGTACGATTCCTTCGCTGCTCATACGGGCGTTATTACGGAAAATACGACCGAAATGCTCCTTGTCCGGAAAAATCTCATCCTGCATAGGCAAATAGACGCCGGCCGAGTCAACCAAATAAATGATGGGTAAACGGTTTTCCATGGCAATCTCCTGCGCACGCAAGTTCTTCTTGGCCGTCATCGGAAACCAAGCCCCCGCTTTGACCGTCGCATCGTTCGCCACAACGACACACTGCCTTCCTGATACATAGCCAATGCCGGCAACAACACCCGCCGACGGGCAACCACCCTGTGCATCGTACATCCCATCTGCCGCCAAAGTCCCAATCTCCAACCATGGCCGATCCTCATCCAACAAATAGGATACACGCTCTCGGACCAACATCTTCCCTTTAGCTTGATGTTTTTCGGCAGCTTGAGGGCCACCACCGGCATAGACCTTGTGCAACTTTTTTTTGAGTGTAAAAAGCGCTTGCTTATTCAGGTCTTCATTTTGGTTAAATTCAAGGTTTATCATAGTGGGCAAGATACGTTATTGAAGGCTTATTTCCCAAGCCAATCTACCTAAAAAATGAATAAAAGAAAGGATAACCGAAACCAAATGTTTGGAAAAACTACCTCCACGCCATATAAAACAAAAATCAAACAACTGGAAAACAGAATATTATATAAAATATGGTTTTTTTAACGTTCCTAACGGGTTACCTTTGGCTACAATACGTATTAAGCATTAGTAAACAAATATTGTTTTAACCAAAAAAGAAAATTAACAATGAAAAATTTATTCAAATTCGGTTTTTTAGGCTTGTTCATTACCGTAGGTTTTGCAGCATGTAACTCTACTCCTACTTCAGAAAACGACGCTGATGTTGACTCGTTGGAGGCCATCATCGAGAGCGAAGTAGAAGCTGCCCAAGATTCACTTGACTCATTGGGTCAAGAAGTTATCGACTCTTTGGAAGCTGCGACTCAATAGTCAATAACCGAATTACAAAAAAGCCCGAGCAAATCCGTTCGGGCTTTTTTTTACAAAACTACTTCCATCCCTTCCCTTGCATAGGGGTGCCTGAGCTCATCTAACCGAGCTAACATCCCCTCGCCCAGATGAGTCAGCAGAATTCGGCGATACGACAGCAGCCCATCGTGTTCGAGTAGGGTCAAGTAATCGAGGTGGCCATCCAGTTTCAGATCATAGAAATTACATTCGCAGATAAATAAATCGGCATGCTGCGCGATTTCCCCCAGTGTGGGGGTCCATCCGGTGTCTCCGGAATACCCTACGATTTTCCCGCCAATTTCGATTCGAAGTCCATGCGGTTTTGAGGCGGCTGAATGGACTACAGGATACGCCATTACCCGCGCGCCGGGTATGTCCAGGGGCAGCGTGTCTTCCGCATAATGGTCAAAACGCAAATCCAAGGCTTTCCACGCATCAGTTTCGGGATACAGCAACTCCAAAAGCTCCATAACGCGTTGTTCACCACCTGGAGGAGTTACAATGGTCAGTGGCTTGCTCCGTTTCCGCACACCAGATTCCAGCAAAAAATAAGGGAGACCACCGTAATGATCCCCGTGGAAATGGGAGATCAAGATCGTGTCAATGTCGTCGAGGGATACGTTGTATCGTTTCAGGCTTGTGAGTACCGTGGCGCCACAATCAACCAAGACACCTGTATCCTCGTTTTTCAAGTAGAAACAGGCATGCAAATGCCCACCAGATGCAAACGCATCGCCGCATCCCAACACTCGGACTTCGGTCGCCATAACCGTATCTTCCTAAAACTGCCTGAAACTAGAGCAAAGAGACAATTTCATCACTCATAGGCTCCACTTTGGAACGAAAGCGATGCGTTAGCTTACCGTCCTCGTCAATGAGAAATTTCTCGAAATTCCAATTGATATCCCCGGTAAAACTGGCGTTATCGACCGTGGTCAGGTATTGGAATAACGCCGATATGTCGTCGCCTTTAACGCTGGTTTTTTCGGCAAGCAAAAACGTTACCCCAAAATTTTTCTCACAAAAGTCTTGAATTTCTTCGTGGCTACCGGGTTCTTGCCCTCCAAAGTTATTGGCGGGAAAACCAATAACAACGACTTTGTCGCCGTATTGTTCTGATAAGGATTGTAAACCGGCATATTGCTTGGTAAAACCACATTCCGAAGCCGTATTGACCAGCAGCAATTTCTTTCCTTTAAATTGTGCCAAATCCACCCTATCTCCATCGATGGTCGTGATTTGGAAATCATGCACGTCCCTATCTTGGAACAGCATGCTGAATAAAACAATAAATAGTGCCATTATCAACTAATTTAGACGAAAACCCGGATGTTATATCTCCTTTACATGGATATTTCATACTTCTTTTCGCGTTCAAAAATAAATTTAAAAAGCTCATCGATTGGGCTTTTGAGTATGGTACCAACTTCAATGCCATAATGTGCGCAAGCTGGCCGCAGTTGTTCTTGGAAATGAAAGGCAATTGACCCTACAAAATGACAAACATACTCTTTGTGGTCATCTAACGTAGTAATATTAGTCCGGATATACTCCCGGAAGCCTTTTTTCAACAAATCGGTAACGTGAGGGTGCTCGATATGATCGGCCATGAAAGGCACGAAAGACGCGAGATAGACATTGGGTGTGGGTCGTTGGTAGACGTGCTTGATGACAACCTCCTTACTAATCCGGTATTTTTCGCCAAAATCCTTAGCCAAGTCCTTCGGCATGGTACCATATAGGTATTGGGTTACGAGGTGTTTGCCGAACCATGCACCCGAGCCCTCATCGCCCAAAACATAACCAATACCCTGCTTGCTAGGCAAGACGTCTTCCCCATCAAAGAAACTCACATCAGAGCCTGTACCCAACGTTGCGATATAGCCCTTACGGTTGCCGCAGGTGGCATAAGCCGAGCCCAGCAGATCATTTTCGATGGAAATGAATGCATTGACAAACAATTGCGAAAGTGCATTGGAAACCATCTCCCGTCGATCGGGACTTGAGCATCCCGATCCAAAAAAATAGACCTCACTGATTTCCTCCGCGTAAGGAATAACCTCCGGGACATCTTGAATAACTCGTGCAATTTCTTTCTCGCTGACAAAAAAAGGGTTCAAGCCCTTGGTGGAAAAGGCCAAAGGTTTACTGTCAGGCAGCGCTAACCTCCAATCGGATTTTGATGACCCGCTATCTGCAACTAATATCATGTTTCGGATTCCTCAATATAAATAGGTGACCAAATTTAGGCAATCCATCGGGATATCACAAGCCATTTGTTGAGTGGAGGTTCCCTACTGTGGACTTGGTATCGTTTTTAATACAATTTCGTCTATTCCGTGGTTTGTCTCTATATTCGTTCACAGAAAACATCGCGATAGGCCGGAATCTACTGTTACGTTATGGATAACGTAGCGAGTATTCCGTTTTATCCACTAACCAAAATTATCATATCAGCACAATTACCCATGATGAGTAGAACAAGCATTATCCTCCTCGTTATTTCCCTCTTTCTGGGAACAAGCACAAAAGCCCAGCATATTCCAAGCCCTAAGGAGCACTTCGGCTTTCAGATCGGGGATGATTACCACCTGGCTAACTACACGCAAACTGAGGCGTATTTCAAAAAACTGGCAGCGGTGTCCGATCGGGTCATCATGGAGTGGGCAGGCGAAACCTCCGAGGGCAGGGATCAATACCTACTGATCATTTCATCGCCGGAAAACCTTCGAAACATCAACAACTACAAGGAAATATCCCAAAAGATAGCCCGTGCAGAAATGGATGAGACAGAAGCCCGCCTCTTATCCGAAACGGGTAAGCCTGTCGTGTGGATAGACGGCGGACTACACTCTACCGAAACGGTAGCTATGCACCAGCTTATCGAAACTTATTACCTCCTACTAAGCCGCAACGACGCCGAAACCAAACGTATACTGGATGACGTCATCATCCTACTATTCCATTGCAACCCCGACGGACAAGAGTTGGTCTCAAACTGGTATATGAAAGATGAAGATGTGACCAAGCGTAACAAAAGTATACCAACCATGTACCACAAGTACGTGGGGCACGACAACAACCGGGATTTTTATATGAATAACCTGAAGGAGAGCACGACGATTTCGCGATTGCAGTACATCGAGTGGAACCCGCAGATTATTTATAACCACCATCAAACCGCGCCGGCCGGTGCCGTGGTGGCAGGACCACCCTACCGCGATCCCTTCAACCACGTTATCGACCCACTACTGATTACAGGAATAGACGGTGTAGCTGCCGCCATGATCAACCGCCTCAACCAAGAAGACCGGCCAGGCTATACCCGTTTGAGCGGTTCGGTGTTTTCCACGTGGTGGAATGGTGGTCTGCGTACCACGCCGTACTATCACAACAGCATCGGTATCCTGACCGAAATCATCGGCGACCCAACCCCTTCAAACGTACCACTGGTCCCAGACCGCCTGATCCCCGATAACGCGACACCGTACCCAACGGCACCAACGGCATGGAACTTCCAGACATCGATAGATTATTCCGTATCGCTCAATTACGCCATCCTCGATTATGCTAGCCGGTATGGCGACCAACTGCTCTACAACATGTACAAAATGGGACGCAATTCCATCGAACGAGGCAATCGCGATTACTGGACCCATCGCCCCAGCTATATCAACCAAATTAAAGCGGATTATGCCGCTGACCAAGAAGCAAAAACTACTGACGGACGCCCCCAATCAGCGGGAAGAGGGGGCATGCCTATTACTTATTTCAAGCAGGTATTCGAGGATCCGACGCGTCGCGACCCTCGGGGATTTATCATTTCGGCCGACCAAACGGATTTTGCACGTGCCGTCCACTTCGTTAACACGTTAATCAAATCGGGTATTCAAATCCACCAAGCTACCGCAGATTTTTCCGTCGACGGGAAGCATTACCCCAAGGGTTCGTACATCGTACGTGCAGCACAAGCATTCCGCCCGCACGTGATGGATATGCTTGAACCACAGGACCACCCCAACGACTTTCAATACCCGGGTGGCCCACCGGTACGTCCTTATGATGCTGCAGGCTGGACCTTATCGTTCCAGTTTGGCATCGAAGTAGATCGCATCATCGATGGCTTTGACGGACCGTTTGAAGCCCTGCCGCTGGGTGTCTTGCAAACACCCCCCTCCATGCGAGTCGATCCGTCGCAACACGGCTATCTCTTAGACACCGAGGTTAATAATTCATTCCTAGTAGTCAATAAACTGCTGACGGCGGGAATTCCCGTTTACCGTACCAGCCAAACTGCCGACGGCGTGCCAGCGGGCACCTTTTACGTAGGAGCCGAAGGGTTTGATGTGTTGCAAAAAGCGGCGGATTCACTCGGTGTATATCCGAAAGCAGCAAACAGCAAACCTCAACACGCGACAGCTATTAAGCCCCGACGCATTGGTTTGTTTGATTACTACGGTGGCTCCATGCCATCAGGCTGGGTACGCTGGTTGCTGGAACAATACCACTACGATCAGGTATCTGTGGTATATCCACAGGAAATCGATGCGGGCAATTTACATGAGCAATACGATATTCTCCTATTTATCGGCCCGGGAGTACCTCCTTTTGGTTCGCGCGGAGGAATGCGACCAGCAGGTAACCCAGCAGACATCCCCGAAGAGTTCCGTCACATGCTCGGGAATTTCACGCTTGATAAGTCACTGCCTGCTGTCCGGGACTTCCTACAACGTGGTGGCACGGTCCTAACCGTGGGCAACGCAACATCTTTAGGCTACCATTTGGGCTTACCGGTACGAAACGCATTGACCGAACAGGATGACGAAGGAAATACGGTTCCTTTATCAGGTGAAAAATTCTATGCACCGGGAAGCGTACATACCATCCATGCGCAAACTGACGACCCCATTGCCTTCGGGATGCCTGCTGAAGTCAACATCATGTCCAGTAACAGCCCCTTATTTGCGATAGATGACGCAGCTAGCGCATTAGGCATTAAAAAGTTGGCTTGGTATGGCGAGGAGGATCCGCTGAAAAGCGGCTGGATTTGGGGTGCCGAATACCTCAAAAACGGAATTGCGGCATATGTATCACCGGTAGGGACGGGTACATTCTATGCCTTTGGCCCCGAAATCACGTTCCGCGCCCAATCGCACGGCACCTTCAAATGGCTTTTTAACGCGTTATACTCCACTCCATAAGCACAACAACAAACAACATATCCATGAAGACCATATTTCGCATACTCTCCATTTTTCTGGTTATCTCTTACATGGGTCCTGTCCACGCCCAGCAAGTACCCTCGCCGCATGAGCATTTCGGATTTTACATCGGACAGGACTACCGCCTGACCAACTATACGGATACGGAAGCATACTTCAAGCGCCTGGCTGCATCGGAACGAATCCAGCTTGTAGACATTGGCGAAACGGAGGAAGGACGCCGGCAGTATATGCTGGTTGTCTCGTCTCCGGAAAACCTAGCCCAATTGGAAAAATACCGTAGCATATCCCTCAAATTGGCCTTAGCGGAGGATTTGGATGAAGCAGAGGCTAAACAACTCGCCCAACAGGGAAAGGCAGTGGTGTGGATCGACGGGGCATTACATTCCACGGAAATGGTGGGCACACATGCACTGATCGAGATGGCTTACCAATTAGCAAGCCGCACGGACGACGAGACCCAATTCATCTTGGATAACACCATTATCCTGCTGGTACATGCCAATCCGGATGGGCACGAACTGACCGGCAACTGGTACATGCGACACGAGGATTCGACTAAACGCCGCATGGATATTCCCGTGCTATACCAAAAATATATCGGACATGACAACAACCGGGATTTCTACATCACGAACATGAAGGAAAGCGAGAATATGAGTCGGCAGTTGTTCGTGGAGTGGATGCCCCAAATCATGTATAATCATCACCAAACTGCACCCGCCGGAGCTGTCGTTGCCGGGCCGCCCTACGTCGACCCGTTTAATTATGCCATCGACCCTTTACTGATGACAGGTATAGACGCAGTCGGTGCCAGTATGATCAACCGCTTGAATACAGAAGGCAAACCCGGGTTTACCCGACTGCGGGGCTCACCGTTCAGCACATGGTATAACGGAGGGCTGCGTACCACGACCTATTTCCACAATATCGTAGGCTTACTGACCGAAATCATCGGTGGCCCCACACCAGCCAATATCCCAGTAGTCCCTAACCGGATGCTGCCGTCGGGCAATACGCCCAACCCTATCATGCCCCAACAAACCTGGCACTTCAAACAGTCGATCGACTACTCGCTGTCTATGAACTATGCCGTATTGGATTATGCGGCCCGCCACCGCGATCAGGTCTTGTTCAATATTTACCGGATGGGCAAAAACTCCATCGAAAAAGGAAGTCAAGATTCGTGGATATTGACCCCCCGCACCATTGACCGACTGGAGGAAAGCTACCAAAACGACCTTGCCGAAGGCAAAATCGAGGGACAACAAGAATCCGCTTTCGCTGGAAGCCGAAACCGCATCCCATATCGTTACTACGAAGACGTGTTCAGGGATCCCGCACTTCGCGATGCCCGGGGATACATCATTCCTGCTAACCAGCAGGACTTTGCTACAGCCACTAAATTCATCAATGCTTTAGCCAAGTCAGGTATTTTCATCCACCAAGCAACTACCGATTTTTCGGTAGACGGCAAACTGTATCCCGCCGGTTCGTACGTGGTCAAAACTGACCAGGCATTCCGACCGCATATCCTCGATATGTTTGAGCCCCAAGATTATCCCAACGACTTCCTTTATCCAGGTGCACCCCCCACCCGCCCTTACGACGTGGCCGGGTGGACCTTGGCTTACCAGATGGGTATCGAATTTGACCGAATCCTAGACGATTTTGACGGACCATTTACTCGATTGCCCCACGGCGAGCAACAACCCATGCCGGCTCCAGAAATAGCGAACTCCTCGAGCGGATATTTGCTTAGTGCTAGCATCAACGATTCGTATGTCGCCGCCAATGCCTTGTTGAAAGCTGGGGTTGATGTATTTCGTACCGTTAGCGAGATCCAGGGTATGCCTGCCGGTTCGTTTTACGTATCTGCTCGTGGGTTAGCTATACTCCGCGCATTAAATGTACAGCATGGTTTCGTGGCCGTACCCGCGCGGTCCCGCCCTTCCAATATCACACCCATTACTCCGAGCCGCGTTGCCCTATATGACCGCTATGGCGGGTCCATGCCCTCGGGCTGGGCACGTTGGATCATGGAACAATATGGTTATGATTACCAATTGGTTTTCCCTGCAGAGATTAACCAGGGCAACTTGAACGATAAATATGACGTTATACTATTTATCGGTCCAGGCATACCGGCCTACAATCCGGAAGGCAACTCCTCCGGCTGGTCGCAACGCAGCCCCAGTATTGATGATCTACCACAAGAGTATCGCCACATGGCAGGTTCACTCAATACCAACCAAACCGTCTCCGCTCTTCGGAGATTTATCGAAAACGGAGGTTCCGTCGTGACGGTAGGAGCTAGTACAAGTCTGGCCTACCATTTACAGCTACCTGTATCGGATGCCCTGACGGAAATAATAGACGGCCAAACCGTACGCCTGCCCGGCGAAAAGTATTTCGTCCCCGGTAGTGTCCTTCGTATGCATGTCAATACAAATCATTCGGCGAATGCCGGCATGAATAAGGAAGCAGACGTGATGTTCAACAACAGCCCGGTATTCCGGTTGCAGCCGGGTGCCGTAGCTGCTGGCGTGGAAGCCTTAGCCTGGTTTGGTA
This sequence comes from uncultured Sphingobacteriaceae bacterium, assembly GCA_964643235.1. Classification (GTDB taxonomy): domain Bacteria; phylum Bacteroidota; class Bacteroidia; order Sphingobacteriales; family Sphingobacteriaceae; genus CAYRGQ01. The sequence continues at coordinate 13,410 of CAZXSL010000031.1, forward strand.
AAGAAAACCCCTTGCGCAGTGGTTGGGCATGGGGAGCATCCTACCTCCAAGACGGGGTAACGGCTTTTGTAGCCCCCATGGGACAGGGTAAGTTCTATGCGTTCGGGCCGGAAATTACGTATCGTGCACAAGCTCACGGCACATTCAAGTTATTATTTAATACGTTGTACAAGTAATAGAGGCAATGAATACCAAAGGGTATAGCAACACCAAGCAGCTTGTATCGCAAAATCCGCCGTCCATTAGACGATAGATTTTGTCTTGCTTTTTTCTCCAAAATATGGATTTGAGAAAATTATACCCTACCTTAGCTTTTGGAAAAAAGAGGAGCAGTAGCTATGTTGAGTACAGTATTCGCATTTTTGAATATCGGGACCCCGGAAATGATGTTAATCATCGGAGCCGCACTTTTATTGTTCGGAGGCAAAAAGCTACCCGAGCTGGCGCGTGGACTGGGTCGTGGGATTCGGGAGTTCAAAGATGCTTCCGAGACCATAAAACGTGATATTAGCGACCAAATCAATAATTTCGAGAAGGATTTGGAAGTGAAGGATGTTATCGTCGAAGAGAAGGATTATCCGACTGCCACGACAACAAAAAAATTGGAGGAGAAGAACCCTGAAGAGAAAAAGCCGGAACAAAAAACGCCAACGTTTACTGCTCCGGAAGGCACATATCAGCACAATCCAAGTAGCGAGCCCGACTATTACGGCAACCAGGACGTGTACTACAACGGTACGCATCCCAACGCTAATCAGTCCGCTGCTGGCACCTCGAACGCATCGGATAGCCAAGCTGGCGGACAGGCTGACGATACACCAGAAGTATCCGACTCCGAACCCGTAAGCGAGGACAAAACAGCCTAATTAGGCAGGGCAATCCACTTCAAATTTGAAAAAACAGTAAAAATATAGTCTTTCCATATCGCGGTTTTCCCCACCGCACCCCATTTGTATATGACCCTGGAAAATATTATCGCCAACGAACTTGCCTTGCATGACAAGCAGGTCCGCAGTACATTGGCCCTGCTTGACGAGGGCGCAACCATCCCATTCATTTCCCGATACCGCAAAGAGATGACGGGCGGTTTGGATGAAGTCCAAATTGCACAGATCAGGGACCGGTCTATCCAACTGAAAGATCTGGAAAAACGCAAGGAAGTCATCCTCAAATCGCTGGCCGATCAGGAAAAACTCACCCCCGAACTGGAAACCGCAGTACGGGAAGCGGAAACCATGGCGCGCCTGGAAGATATCTACCTGCCCTACAAACCTAAACGAAAGACCCGCGCCAGCGTGGCTCGGGACAAAGGATTGGAACCACTGGCAAAACTCATACTCCTGCAAGATGGGACGGATATTTCCAATGAAGCTACCAAATACCTCAACTCCGAACTGGGAATAAACACGGCGGACGACGCCCTAGCGGGGGCCCGGGACATCATTGCCGAGACCATCGCCGAGGATGCCGAAGTGCGTGCCAAAACACGCCAAGTATTTATGGAAAAGGGGAAATTCGCTTCGCGTGTGGTACCTGACAAAGAAGAACAAGCACTTAAATATAAGGACTACTTCGACTGGTCCGAACCCTTAAAATCAGCTCCTTCACACCGTATCCTCGCCATGCGCAGGGGCGAGAAAGAGGAACTGCTTTACCTGGATATCGTGGTAGAAGAATCCGATATCCTGCCTCAGCTTGACCATGCGTACGTACATGGTGCAGGCGAAGCAGCCACCCAAGTGCGTATGGCGCTGTTGGACGGCTATAAACGTCTCCTACGACCAGCAATGGAAACCGAAGTACGCGTATTGACTAGACAGCGTGCAGACGAGGAGGCCATTCGGGTCTTTGCCGAGAACGCGAGGCAGTTGCTCCTCGCCGCCCCACTAGGGCAGAAACGCATCATGGCCATTGACCCGGGCTTCCGGACGGGCTGTAAGACGGTCGTCCTCGATGCACAAGGCAGGTTGTTAGAAAACACGACGCTGTTTATACATGCATCCAGTGTAGCTAAAGCCGAAGAAGCGAAAACCATCATCCACGAATTAGTACGGAAGCATGAGGTGGAAGCTATCGCTATAGGTAACGGTACTGCTGGGCGGGAAACCGAGCAATTTGTCAATGCCCTCAAACTAGAGGGTGTGTTGGTCGTTATGGTAAACGAAAGTGGTGCTTCGGTCTATTCCGCATCGGATGTCGCCCGGCAGGAATTCCCGGACCATGACGTTACCGTACGTGGGGCAGTGTCTATAGGCCGCCGATTGATGGATCCACTTGCCGAACTAGTCAAAATAGATCCAAAATCGATTGGTGTGGGCCAATATCAGCACGATGTAGACCAAACAAAATTGCAATCGGCATTGGACGACACTGTCGTCAGTTGCGTGAATGCAGTAGGCGTTGAGCTCAATACTGCATCCAGGCAGTTATTGGCGTACGTATCGGGATTAGGGCCTGCCACGGCCCAGCAAATCGTTAATTACCGCGACACCCATGGCCCTTTCAAAAACCGGGAATCCCTCAAAAATGTTCCCCGGCTGGGCGAAAAAGCTTTTGAACAAGCAGCAGGATTCCTCCGTATCCGCAATGCAGACAACCCATTAGATGCAAGCGCGGTACATCCAGAACGATATGCTTTAGTAGAGCAAATAGCCCGAGATCTGGGGCATGGCATCGGCGATTTGCTGGCCGACGAGACCTTGCGAAAGAAAATAGATTTAAAACGTTATGTCAACGACGAGGTCGGATTGCCAACCCTCAAAGATATTGTAGCCGAGCTGGCCAAACCTGGTCGCGACCCGCGGGAACAATTCGAGGCATTCAGTTTTACCGAAGGTGTTAACAGCATAGCCGATTTGCGTATCGGTATGAAATTACCGGGAGTCGTCACTAACATTACCGCTTTTGGAGCTTTTGTGGACATTGGCGTACATCAGGATGGCTTGGTACACCTGAGCCAATTGGCAAATCGCTTCGTCAAGGATCCGAACGAAATCGTCAAAGTACAGCAACGGGTGGAAGTAACGGTAACGGAAATCGACGAAAAACGAAACCGTATAGGGCTATCCATGAAATCCGAACAGCCGACGGCGACGAAACCCGCCAAAAAGAAAGCCCAAGGCAAACGGCGTACGGAAGACAATCGACGCCCGAAAGAGCATGACATGGCCTCGAAACTGGCTGCGTTGAAAAACAAATTTGGCTCGTAAAGCGGACACCTTGTTCGGCACAGGTACCGATCCTAGCCGCAACACCTACCCCTATCCAAACAAATCGCTCGACAGGTAGCGATCGCCACGATCGCAGGCAATAAAGACGATTAAGCCTTCGTCCAATTCTTGGGCAAGGCGTATCGCTGCTGCGCAAGCACCTCCCGTGCTCATCCCAACGAATATACCTTCCTCGCGGGCCAAGCGACGTGCATAGCCTGTCGCTTCTTCTTGCGACACATCCATAATCCGATCGACCCTTGACGGATCGAATATTTTGGGCAGGTAAGCCTCTGGCCACCTCCGGATTCCAGGTATCGAAGACCCTTCCGTTGGTTGGCATCCCACGATTTGTACGGATTCGTTTCTTTCCTTTAGGTATTTCGATGTGCCCATGATGCTGCCAGTGGTACCCATTGCACTTACAAAATGCGTAATCTTGCCCTCGGTATCGCGCCATATTTCTGGTCCGGTCGTCCGGTAATGCGCGAGTAGGTTATCTTCATTGGCAAATTGGTTGAGCAGGTAATAGTCATCACGCTGGCCCTTCTCCTCGGCATAATCCCGACACACTTCTATCGACTCCAACAAGGTGACTTTCGCACCAAAAGCCTCCATGGTCAGCGTCCGCTCACGCGTCGAATTAGCAGGCATGACCAACTCAATTTCCAATCCATAAATACTCGCCATCATCGCTAATGCAATGCCTGTGTTGCCGCTTGTGGCTTCGATAAGCTTGGTTCCGGGTTTGATATCACCCCTATCCATCGCATTTTGAATCATGCTGTACGCTGCCCGGTCCTTGACACTACCTCCGGGGTTATCCCCCTCTAACTTGGTGTATAACCGCACGTTGGGATTCGGGTTGATACGAGTCAATTCAACCAAAGGTGTATTTCCAATGCAATCTATGATTCCGGCCATGGCTTAATCTCCGTTTTTAGTTTCTACAATCTTGACAGTTGGCTGGTGGTAAGCCGTTGAATGAGGGGGAATACTAGACGTCAGCCAGACGTTACCACCAACGACGCTATCATCGCCGATTACCGTATCACCTCCCAATATTGTTGCCCCGGCATAAATAACCACCCGATCTCCGATAGTGGGGTGTCGTTTGCGGTTTGTTTCGTTTTTGTCTACGCTCAACGCACCCAGTGTCACCCCTTGGTATACTTTCACATGTTTACCAATATGAGTGGTTTCGCCGATGACAACACCCGTACCGTGGTCAATACAGAAATACTCACCAATCGTTGCGCCAGGATGGATATCGATGCCTGTCCGCGAATGAGCACACTCGGTCAACACGCGTGGGAGCACCGGAACACCTAGTCGTAGGAGCGCATGGGCAATGCGATACAAGGAGATGGCAAAGAACCCCGGATAAGTACGGATGACCTCAAACTCGCTTTGGGCTGCGGGGTCTCCATCACAAATTGCTTTTGAGTCCGTACGCAACAAGCGATAGATGAAGGGAAGGCTTTCAAAAAAAGTTGTCGTTATCGCCTGATTATCCGTTTGGTCGCAGGCCTTTGTCTGCTCCAACAAATCGAGAAGGGCAGCTGCCGATGTTTGGAATAACTCGTCAATTTCGGCTACCGTATTATTGTTCAGAGGTCTCCTCTCAGGGAACAGCAAATCCAACAACCCCAATGCCCAACCGGCTATTTTGTCATTCGATGGTACAGCCGCGATCTTGTTTTGTCGTTGGTGCAAATATTTAAAAAAATCCGCACCCATCTTTTCCGGAGGTCGGGTGCCGTTATCGTTGTTTATGTTCATTTTACTAACTTATCATAGAGTTTGTCAAGTGTTGCCGAAGCATCGGCCGTTAGTCCTGGATGTACGGGCGATGTTTGGACGATGGTGCTACGTTTGGCCGTCAGCCACCGGAACCGTTCGGCGGGAATGAGTTCGGCGAGCGAACCGCCCTCGGGCATTCCCTTTGCGATCTGCTCGAACGCCCGGATGTGAAGGTGGAGTTCGTCCAAATCGACTCCTCCGAAAAGGAGCTGGCAACGGCCCATATCGTGCAGCCTACGTACATCTAGGAACCGTTGCGCTCGGCAATACAATACCACACCGATATTGATGTACTCCCCACGTTCTACCCGGGGGACGAATCGAATGACCGCATATTCAAACAAGTCCATTCTGGGCATTTTGGGCAGCATTTATAAATACGGAGGATTGGGCCATACGCTCCGTCAAAAACTCGATATACATGGCTCTTATGGTCATGGTGTCCTCTCCCTCGAACGCTTGTTCGATCCATTCCGTCGGTATTTCTTCGACAATCGATCGGACATGTTCGGGGGTCAGCAACTGCTTGGCTTCGTCGTCTACTTCCTCCAATATGGTTGCCTTACGTAATAGTACGTGATCCTTGATTTGCACAAAAGGCTTCGCAATTTGTTCCCGCCATTGTGTCCAGTTGTGGTGGAAATACAGAGCTGCACCATGGTCGATCAGCCAAAGTTCCTTATTCCACACCAACATGTTGGGGTTCCTAACGGTACGATCCACGTTCATCAGCAGGGCGTCTAACCATAGGACCTGCGATGCTTGCTTCCCATCGATGGAATTGACCGTAACATCAAAGGTAATTGCTCCGCTCAGGTAGTGCAACCCTAGATTAAGCCCCGTGCTAAACTTGAGCAAGTCTTGGATTTCTTCATCTGGCTCAGTACGACCAAACGCCTCATCCAGATCAGCAAAAACCAACTCCGGAACACGTAGCCCGAGCACGCGTGCCATCTCCCCTCCGATAAGTTCGGCAATCAGTGCCTTGATGCCCTGCCCTGCCCCACGAAATTTCAATACGTAGAGAAACCCGTCGTCGGCTTCTACAATAGCCGGCAACGATCCGCCCTCGCGTAGCGGCGTCACATATCGGGTTACTTTTACCCTTCGTAATTGTCCTGAAGCCATCGTTTCCTTTACTTTCATTCAAACTTGATCATAATCCGTCAAAAATCCCAATAATTTTCCATTTTCCCACCTTGACGAAAGCCTGTATCTCATATACTCTAATATCTGCACAAGGTAACTTTCGTCCCCAGTTTACCGTTCGTGGCGATTTCTGCTTATATTTACCGGAATATTTTAACAAAACGTCGTTTTTATCGCTACATGGATACATCCGCACAATACGATCGCGTCATCAAACGCTGCCAAGACCTCTTTATCAAAAAATCCACGGACTACGGTACTTCGTGGCGTATCATGCGCCTCCCCTCGGTAACGGATCAACTGTTTATCAAGGCTAAACGTATCCGTACGTTGGAAGAAACCAAGGTATCCAAGGTAGGCGATAGCGTGGTGGACGAATACATCGCTATCGTGAATTATTGTGTTATCGGAATGCTGCAACTGGATTTGGGCACCGATGCTGAGATTAACCTAGCACCAGAAACGGTATTGGAGCAATACACGAAAGCCGTGGAAGAGACCAAAGCGCTGATGTATGCCAAGAACCACGACTACGGCGAGGCCTGGCGCGATATGCGCATCGAATCGATGACTGACCTCATCCTCATGAAGATTAACCGGGTCAAACAAATCGAAACCAACGACGGGGTTACCATCGCCTCGGAAGG
>CAZXSL010000032.1:0-19859 GCA_964643235.1 uncultured Sphingobacteriaceae bacterium
CTAAACTCAAAATAGTCTCGTTGAGCAAGGAACCCCAGCCACCGGGAAGTTATGCCGTCCCTTGTAGGACGGCATACCTACACCGTTGGTGGACTCTCGGTAAATAGGAATCATAAATAATAAGCAGATGCGCCTTATCAGGAACATCTTTACTGCAGTGTTGCTCATCATCCCTTGGCTCTATGCCACGGGGCAGGGGCAGACCGTGGAAATTGCCCGCGGTAGCACCGTCGTATTGCGAGCCGATGCACAGTATGCTTTATCCTATTTGTGGTTCCAAGATGGCGAACCGATCAACGGATTCCACGACCAGCGCCTAAGCGTGTCCGACGCAGGTACCTATACCGTCATCGCTCTGGGACATGATTGTGATTCGGATATGTCCGACCCGGTACAAGTAATCGTAGACGACGATCTACCACCTGTGCAGGTGGATATGCGTATCCGAAACGAACCCGACCAGCCGACCGTGCTGCTCGGTACGGAATTTACTTACCAACTGTTCATCCATAATGATAGTGAACACACCGCCTCGGGCGTAACCACCGCCATCACGTTGCCACCGCAGGTTGCATACCAAAGGCTTACCGGTTATTATGAAGGTGTTGTGACCTATGACCCGACAACGCATACCTTGCTGTGGGATTACGGCACCATGGAGCCCGGGCAGTCGTCCGCATTGAGCGTACTCGTGTCTGCCCAGCACCAAGGCCTCTCCACGCAGTGGGCCCAGGTAGGTAGCGCGGAGGAGGATAGCAACCCGGCAAACAACGAAGCCTCTGCCGCCGTTGAAATTGTCGAACTCACCATACCCAATGTGTTTACACCGAATGGCGATGGTGTTAACGACCTTTTCGTTATCCGCGGTATCGACCTCTACCCACAACACCGATTGGTGATTTTCAACCGTTGGGGTAATGAAATTTACAAATCCAATAATTACCGAAACGATTGGGATGGGGGAACCTTAAGCGAAGGTACCTATTATTATGTGCTGGAAGTGCTTACGCACACCGGACGCTGGCAGCATTTTAAAGGATTCGTGACCATTATCCGCGAATCGCCTGGCTAGTGGAGCTTAGGGGTAGCGATGGAACGAGGTCAGGTAATTCGGGGAAAATACGTTAACTTGCATGAACCAATCATAATCCGATCGTTATGGGTCTATTACACGCATTAGAACGTCAACGCCGTATTTATACCCAGGGTATGGCCGGCAAACGGCCACGTGTGCCATTCCAAGAAGCCCAACTTCGCATAGCTGCCCGAGATAAGTTGTCACAAGCGGCATGGGATTATATTGATGGCAGTGCCGGCGACGAGTTGACCACAGCGGCAAACTTGCAGGCATTCCGGGCGGTGGAAATCCGGCCCAGCATGATGCATAATAATGAGTCTTGTGACTTTTCTTCCACTTTATTTGGGACGTCGCTGCCTCTCCCAATGCTTTTGGCACCCATTGGCGCACTGGATTTGATCCATCCGCACGCAGACTGCATGGTAGCCGAAGCATGTCGAAGTACCGGTGTACCCTTTGTATTTTCTAACCAAGCAGGCGCGCCCATGGAGGAATGTGCGAGCCGTATGGGTGATGCGCCGAGGTGGTTTCAACTGTATTGGAGCAAATCGGATGAGCTCGTCCTGTCTTTTGTCAGGCGTGCCGAAGCATGTGGCTGCCAAGCCATCGTAGTTACTGTGGATACGACCCTATTGGGTTGGCGCAGCCGTGACTTGGCACTCGGGCATCTGCCCTTCCTCAAAGGGCTGGGTATCGCTCAATATACGTCAGACAAGGTGTTTCTGCGGATGCTGGAAGAGGGCTGGGGTAAAGTGGATCCGGCCGTGGGTAAGCCTTCGATAAACCTGACAACAATTAGTAACATTATGCGCTTGAAACGTAATTATCCGGGCGGATTATGGAAAAATTTATTTGCCGAGCAACCCCTGGAAGCCGTACGACTTTTTGTCAATACGTATACGAATCCGGCACTAAGCTGGGACAATGTGCGCTGGTTAAGGGAACGTACGAAACTTCCTATCATCATCAAGGGCTTGACACGCGCAGACGACGTGCTCAAGGCGATGGACAGCGGTGCTGATGGTGTGGTGGTATCCAACCACGGCGGGCGACAGGTTGATGGTGCGGTGGCAAGCCTTACGGCATTGCGCGAGATCCGGGCGCAGGTACCAGTGTCTTTTCCATTAATCTTGGATAGTGGGATACGAAGCGGGAGCGATGTGTTCAAGGCTATCGCCTTAGGTGCCGATGCCGTCCTCATCGGTCGGCCCTACGCTTATGGATTAGCGATTGCCGGACGTCGTGGGGTGGAAGAAGTGATGGCTAATTTCGCAAACAGCTTTGAGTTAACCGCACGCCTCTCTGGATGCCGTAATCTTGTTGAGATCGACGGCGGCATGGTTTCTTTTTCGCATTAGGGTGTCGTATTACGGTAGGTAGGAAAGGTATTCGTCTTGTGATATCATACGCGCGCCCATCGATGCCAGGTGGTCCGAGTAGATTTGGCAGTCGATTAGGTGGTAGGTGTCCATTTGGCTAAGTGTAATCAGTGCTGCTTTGGACGCATTGGGTACAAGGCTAAACATGCTTTCCCCACAAAATACATCGCCTACAGCTACGCCGTACAATCCGCCGGCAAGCTGGCCGTCTTGCCATGCTTCGAACGAATGGGCATGGCCCGCTTCGTGTAGCTCGATATATGCAGCTTGCATATCGTTATCAATCCATGTGCCGTCTTGTCCCCTACGTGGATATTCGGCACAAGCTTGGATGACTTGCCCGAACGCCTGGTTGTGGGTTACGGAAAACTGCCCAGAACGCATAACTTTCCGCATACTCTTGCTGATTTTCAATTCGTCGGGAAACAAAACGAATCGATCGTGGGGGGCATACCAGAAAAAAACACCTTGCTGTTGGTGCCAGGGGAAAATCCCGTTGCGGTAGGCCTCTACCAGTCGGCTGGGGCGTAGGTCACCACCCACGGCCAGTAGTCCGTCTTCCTCCGCCAAGGCGGGGTCGGGGAATCGATCATCATCCATGTTTAATCTGAAAATCATAAGACTGACTGACGGGATCGATGGATGCGGATATGGGTTTGTACGCTATAGGTCAAACGCAGGAGTTCGCCGAAAACCGCAATAGCTAGGGTGTACCGGCTGATATCTTGTAAGGGAAACCACATGTCCAAATAGGTTACAAACCCGATGGTGAAAACCAATGCGGGAAAGCGCAACGGAAACTGGATGTAATACACAATAAGCCCGTACGTTTTGCGCTGGAAATGGCCTGAGGCAGAGAGAGCCAGTAAGGGTATCAATGCAAACTGCGGGATCAGGATATAGGGATTGAGCCAAAGTGGATTAGTTTGGGGGGATTCGGCGCGTCCTTCGGTTAGCAGCATGGGGTAAATCGATACAAATTGAATGACCAGCAATATCAAGCTGATGATATCCAGTACACCCAAGAGTCTGCTGAACCCCTTACTCATGTGGCGTGCTCGTGTTTAGTCCTCGTCTTGCCGAGGCTCTTTACTGATTTCGTCGAACAGCTTGTCCATATGCTCGACATACTCGTTGGTGTCATCAATAAAAAACTCCAAATGGGGTACGACCCGTGCGTCATGCCGGATACGCGTGCCGAGCTTATAACGGATTGCATTGGCATGGGATTTTATGGAAGCGATATCAGCTTTTGCATTTTTGATGTTGAGGAAACTCAGAAAAACCCGTGCGATTGCCAGATCGGGTGTCACACGCACGCGGGTAACCGTCACGAATGCTCCCGGTGCCCAGGCATTACCCTCCCGTTGGAAAAGCTCGGCCAAGTCTTGTTGGATTACCCCTGCGAATCGTTGCTGTCTTTTGCTCTCTTTGTTCATGATCGGATGGTTTATCAGCGTGTCAATCTCGTTACTGTCTTGCAAAGATAATGAATATTATGGGCTCCCCTTTTATTTATAACAAATCGTTCGCCAGGTTTGCGAGTTCGCTGCGCTCCCCTTTTTGTAGGGTAATGTGTGCGTATAGCGGGTGGTTTTTTACGTTGTCGATTAAGTATGACAGCCCGTTGCTCTCTGCATCGAGGTATGGCGTGTCGATTTGGTGGATATCACCCGTAAATACGATTTTGGTGTGCTCCCCTGCTCGAGAAATAATAGTCTTCACTTCGTGTGGGGTTAGGTTTTGGGCTTCGTCGATGATAAAAAATATCTTGGTAAGCGAGCGCCCACGGATAAAGGCCAACGGCGTGATGGCAATTTTGTCTGTGGTAATAAGCTCGTCTATTTTTTCTAGCATTTTACTATCGCCTGCATGTTGATCCTTGATAAATTTCAAGTTGTCCCAGATGGGGGCTAAAAAAGGGTCGATCTTGGCTTTTGCACTACCCGGTAGGAATCCTATCTCCTTATTGCTTAGTGGGATTACCGGTCTGGTAATGTAAATCTGCCTAAACTCCCGGCGCTGCTGGATAGCGCAGGCGAGTGCAAGTAAGGTCTTCCCTGTGCCGGCTTGGCCTTGGATGCTGACCAAGCGGATGTCTGGGTCAAGTAGGGCGTGCATAGCAAAGGCCTGTTCCGGGTTACGCGGCTTGATCTTCAAGATCGGGTCCGTGGAAATAGGCTGTAACTGCTTATTTTTCTTGGAGTAAAACGCATTGACTATTTTACGTTTGTTTTTGATGAGGTAGAAATGGTTGCTCGCCGTTTGGGGCAAGGAAAGTACGTCCATTTCCAGCGGCTTGCCATTTCGGAGTTGCTCGAAAAGGGAGATCGGGAAATCCGTCAGTGTCGTTTTGCCGGTATACAAGGCGTCGACATCTTTGATTTTGCCGGTTTCGTAATCCTCAGCATTGAGTTCCATAGCTTTGGCCTTCAAGCGTAGGCAAATATCTTTCGATACCAGAACAATCTTTTTTTCCGGGTGGTCTTCCGCCAGTTTCAAGGCCGAATTGATGATTTGGTGGTCTACCTTATCATTGCCATAGACGTGTGTTGCATCACGATCTTTGGGGATACCGTCCAAAAGGACCTTGAACTTGCCTCGATTGCGCCCCTTGAGTGGTACCCATTCGCTGATAAGCCGATGACGTGAGAGATTGTCCATCTGCCGGATGAAAAGCCGGGCTTCCAGGTTGCGTGTTTCGTTCCCATCTTTAAGGTTATCGATTTCCTCGAGAACCTGTACGGGAACGGCCACGTCATGTTCCTGGAAATTGTCCAAGGCGTTATGGTCGTAAAGGAGCACGGAAGTGTCCAAAACAAAAATTTTATGTGATGCCGTTGTCGGTTTTGTTTGTTCCATAGACTCGCTTTCAGCTTGGAGGGATAAAAGTACAAGTTTTTGCGTTAGTTACGAATACAGTTCTAATAGTCATGGTTCTTGGATGCAGGTCAAAAGCATGACTTGCTCGCAAACCATCGTCTGTTCGTACCCGCCCGGCCGGATTTGCGAATTAAGCAAGGAAAAAAGAAAATGTGGTTTATCTACGTATAATTCACACCCCGGTAAATTCATGTATTAAAAATTAAGTGTGTTTGTCTTGTCGTGCTGTTGGTTTTTCCGCGTTTATTTATTCAGCTTGTTCCTGAAAATAACAGAATGTCAGACGTTTTACGCCGAAAACTACGAGAAAGAAAACGTTGGTTTTGGTTTCTAATGTGGAGAAATAAGATGTGGAAATGTGGAAAACGGCTCAAGATCTCGCTTCAGTTGTGTTATACCGTTATTATGAAAGGAACGTGATGTTGGTAAAATTGTTGATAAAAGAATGTATATTTTTCTTGTAATCAGGCTCTTTTGTTACTACCTTGGTCATATCAAGTACGAACGTTCTTTGAATTTGTCCTGATAGTAGCAAACCCATCCAAACGAGGGAACAACCATACGGAAGGAAACTCGGGGTAGCTGCAAATAGGCCAGTTGATGCTGGGAGCCGCAAGGCTTATCCAACCAGTCAAGGAAATGATTCATTAAAGCAGTACAGCTTCCTGTAAGTTGTGTGCCGAAGCATTCCAATTCAACACCCAGAGCCTGATACAGGCGTATGCGCAGAATGCCCAAGCCCTATGGGGTAAGGCAGGACTGCAAAAGCATAGTAAAGCAGAAGGTGGCTGTTTGAGAAAACAGCTGTTCACTAAGAGCGCAAGCCGGAAGCAATACGATTCAAGGTATAGTGAAAACTTGATTCTTGACAGTGGCTATGGCCGCAGTTAAGGTTAAAGCGGAGATTCCAATTCGAACGAGGCGGGTCTCCGTTTTTTTTTGTCCCATTTTTTCGACGGGGATTTTTTGAAGATATATCCTTTTTCGCCCGGCACATCTACCTTTCGTAATTATAATGTATAATTGCATAGCATGTCTTTACATCAGTCATACGATGCCGTCGTCGTGGGAACGGGGCCCAACGGCTTGGCTGCGGCTATTACGCTGCAACGACAAGGCTTGAGTGTTTTGCTTCTCGAAGCCAAAACCACGATTGGAGGGGGCATGCGTACAGCCGAACTGACACGGCCCGGATTCAGACACGACGTGTGTTCGGCTATCCATCCTTTGGGAATTGCATCTCCTTTCTTCCGGGAACTGCCACTTCACGAATTTGGCTTGGAATACATCCATCCCGACGTCTTAGCGGCCCATCCGTTTGACGATGGTACGGCCGGTGCATTATACCGGTCCGTGGACGAAACGGCTAATGGCTTGGGGCAGGATGGGGCTGCCTACCGCTCGCTGATGGAACCCTTGCTACGGCGTTGGCCGCTAATCGAACATCATATCTTAGGCCCTTTGATCCGCTGGCCCAGGCACCCGCTCGCATTGGCTAGGTTTGGGGTGAGTTCCTTACAGTCGGGCAAGCAAATTGCTCGTCGTTTTCGCGATCGGGCTGCCCGTGGCCTCTGGGCAGGTATGGTAGCACACAGTATGATTCCGCTTGAGGCACGGACCTCGGCAGCTATAGGGATCGTTTTGGGTATTGCCGGTCATCGTAGCGGTTGGCCCATCCCTCGAGGTGGGTCACAGGGTATCGCCGATGCAATGGCAGGGTACTTTGAATCACTAGGTGGGGTGATCAGGACGGGTGTGGAGGTAAAGCGCTTGGGAGAATTGCCTGCAGCCAAGGCCGTATTGTTTGATGTATCGCCTCGGCAGTTGCTGGCTATCTGTGGCGACCGCCTGTCGCCCTTGTATCGTTGGCAATTGCGAAAGCATCGGTATGGCATGGGGGTGTTCAAGATCGATTGGGCATTGCGCGAGCCTGTGCCTTTTTTGGCGACGGAGGCTCGAAAGGCGGGTACCGTCCATTTGGGAGGTGCTTTTGAAGAAATTGCCGAAAGCGAACATCAAGTTTGGAAAGGGAAAGCCGCCGAAAAACCTTTTGTACTTTTTGCCCAACAAAGCATATTCGATTCGACGAGAGCGCCGGATGGGCAACACACGGGGTGGGGGTATTGCCATGTGCCGCATGGGTCGGACTTGGATATGACCGAAGCGATAACTGCGCAGGTGGAGCGTTTTGCTCCTGGATTCCGTGATATCATCCTCGATACCCACACGTTTAGCGCTACGGAAATGGAAGTGTATAATCCAAACTACATCGGTGGCGACATCAACGGGGGGATCATCAATATTACACAATTGGTTAACCGACCTACTCTTCGATTTTCTCCATACCGAACTTCAGCAAAAGGTATTTATATTTGCTCCGCATCTACCCCACCCGGTGGCGGGGTGCACGGTATGGGCGGATACAATGCCGCTAAGCAAGCTTTGAAAGATATATTTTGAAATAAAACCGGATATATGTCAACATCGACGTGGAAACTAACGGAAGACTGGGCAGTCGTGCTACTCGGTTTCATCATTATTTTGCTGGCCATAATGGGCTTGTCTATCCCCATGCCAAAATACGGTTGGGGAAGTGGTTCGGCATTTGGCGAGTTGTTGACTGGACAAAACCTACAAAACATCTTTTTCCAATTTGCGTTTGCTTACGCGTTGGTCGTCGTAGGAGCCGCTGTAACCGGTAAACCGGTTAGAGACCAGTTGCTTGGTTTTCCTTTTGTTTTCTTGCTCACTATCGGTGCACTACTGCTGGCAGGAAATAAGTTTTTAAATGATTTAGGGCTGGAGGCCGTTATCTTTAGCTTGTTGATCGGTCTGTTGGTCGGTAATTTGGTTCGCTTACCGGATTGGTTTCGTCAATCCTTAAATGCCGAATTGCTGGTTAAAATAGGATTGGTGTTATTAGGTACCAACGTGATTTTCTCGGATATTCTCAAAGCCGGCTCCTTGGGGTTGCTACAGTCGCTTATTGTCGTACTTTCTGTTTGGTATTTTGCGTTTTGGCTTTGTCGAAAACTTAAGGTTGATGAGGAATTGACGATGATGATATCGAGTGCGGTGTCTATTTGTGGAGTGTCTGCGGCAATTGCAACCTCTGGTGCCATCAAGGGCGATTCGAAGAAATTGTCGTATGTCGTGTCGATGGTCTTGATAACTGCCATCCCCATGATGATAGGCATGCCCTATCTCGCCAAATTGTTTGGCTTTTCAGAAGAAGTAACGGGTGCTTGGCTAGGTGGTAGTATTGATACGACGGGTGCCGTGGTGGCTTCAGGAAGTTTGGTCGGGGAGCGGGCATTGGAAATCAGTACGATTGTCAAGTTTTCACAAAACGTCTTGTTAGGCATTGCAGCGCTCGCCATATCCATTTACTGGACCTACAGGGGAACCCCGACTGGCGAATACGTCGAAAAACCGGGTCTCGGAGTGATTTGGGAACGTTTTCCCAAGTTTGTTATTGGATTTATCGCAGCCTCGTTGTTGTTCTCTTTTGCGTTGCAGCCTGAGACCGTGGCGCAGGTAAAAGGAGGTATCAAGAGTATCCAAGGTTTATGGTTTGCGTTGGCGTTTACAAGTATCGGCTTGGAAACCAATTTCAAGGAGCTACTCGGCAATAACAGTATCAAGCCATTTATTGCATTTCTGGTGGCTCAGTTCTTCAATATACTGGTCACATTGGCTGTGGCATTGTGGCTGTTTGGTTAAGGTCATACACGTTAGGCTAACTCGTTAGGGTGTCTAGCGCTTAAACAGCGAACCGGTAATAAACGTTTCACAATTGTGTACCCGTATTTCGGAAAAATAGAAGTCCGAAACGTCCTCCGTGATGATGGTATCACAACCTGCTTGGAGGGCGGCATAGTATTGCAGTCCATCTTCAAAGTCATGTACCGCCGGGTTTTTTGTGGCAAGGCGGACGGTTTCTTCGTCCGTCGAGGCCACGCAGAGCTTTTCTGTCAGGATGGCGATTTTGTGTTTTGCTTGGTTTTGTCCACTTTTTTTCTCCGCAAAATAAAAGGCAATAGCCAAGCAAATGGGCGACGTATAAACATGGACGTCTGGCCTGTCTGAGAGGCTCAATACCCGGGCTGCATAGGGAAACAATGGGTATTGGCGGTTCAGCACGGCCACCAGTACGTTAGCATCAACGAAAATCTTCATTTTTTCGAATCGAAAAACTCGGATTTCAACTGTTTGCGGGTGGGTGTGCGTACGTATTCGGCACGATTTTCAGCGACCATATCAACCCAATCCGAAATGGGCAAGTCATCCAGGCTTTTGTAGCCTCCGGAAGTCATTTGTCGGTAGATCATCTCCGTCAACCTTGACAAACTGATGTTGTGTTGGGAAGCGAACGCTTTTGCTTGTTGGATGACTTGCTCATCGAAAGATAATGTGATCTTGGTGTCCATGATTCCTCCTTTCCTTAGATGTTATACGACAAATATATTATATTTATACGTAAAATAAAAAGGAGCTATCCCAATATCTCCTAAGGAAAATATTCCACGATGTTATTCTTTCAACGGGTGTTCCGCAAGCAATTCTTCGACCGTATACAGGTTTTTCTTATCTACTGTTGCATCCCGTATGGCTTTTACCTGGCTTGCTTTAATGGGTTCGCCTTTGTTTCCGAATGAGTTTTTGACGTATGTCAATACGGCGGCAACCTCCTCGTCATTTAGCAAACCTCCAAATGGTGTCATGGGCACTTGCCCGGGATAGGACTTACCAAGGACTTCGATTGGACCTTGCAAACCTTTCAGGGTTAATTTTATCAGCCGCTCGTCGTCATCCAATATCCAGCGTGTACCAGCGATTGGTGGAAATCCTGAAGCGTCTAAGCCTTTGCCATCGGCTTGATGGCAGGTTACGCAAAACCCTTCTTGGTTATAAATCAGCTGTCCCTGTTTATATTGTTCCAGTTCAGCCCCCTTCAAATGCGTGGCGACAACGGCTGTTTCGGTTTCTTCGGGAACCCTCCGGTTACCCGTGACCCGTGCTAAAACCGTTTGGTAAGCGTCTTCCATCCAGTCATCCACATCTTTTTGGCCTACAATCTCCAAGACGGATAAAGTTTGTTCGCTAGGTAGCCAAGATGCGGCCACAAGAGCTTCAAGACGGACGCGACCGTGCTCATCCGCAGCGGCTTCCTGTAACAGGCTGAGTTGATCCGATACCTGGTCTGCGGTGTATCGTAGCACCCGGACAGCTGCCGCGCGGACACGATAATCTTCGGCTTGTAACAACTGGCGCAGCAAACCCTGATCCACGTGGTTGATTCCCCAGCTTACCCACAAGCCCTCTAAGAGATGGTGCTCGTATCGGGGATCCGTTTTATCCAGAGCAGCTATCCATGATTCTAAAGCTGTCGATACTTCCGCAGCATCCCGACCCCTCAATTCGTTGCGGGTCCGATGGCGAGACCGGTATTCTGGAAGTTTGAGGTTATCGAGCAATGTGTTAATGCTTGCCCCATCTATCTCGGCTGGCTCGACCAATGGGCGCGAGGGATACGTGATGCGATAAACCCGACCGTGGGTATGGTCGCGAAGTGGATCCCGCTGGTTGTGTTGCATGTGTCCGATTAAGATGTTGTGCCAATCGATGATGTACAGGGAGCCATCAGGAGCAAATTCCAAATCCACCGGACGGAAATTCGTGTCGTCTGACCAAAGTAGGTCATGGCGGTGGTGGCTGGAGTAGCCGGTGCCATCGTCCGTTAAGACATGTTGTTTGGTGCCCAGAAACCCGATGGTGTTATTGATGAGCATATCACCTTGTACCTCGTCAGGGAAATGGCGGCTAGATACAAATTCCAACCCGGATGTAGGGCGTACTTTGTGCTTATCTTCGATAAGGTTTCTCGATTTTGGCGATGCTACGCCGTAAACAGGCTTGATGGAGCCAGGCATCATCCAACTGACGTTGGGACCCGATGTTTCCGCATAGAAATTTTGTCCCCAATCGTCAAAGGCGATTCCCCAAGGGTTCGGGATGGATAACTGTGCGGTGTATTCCAATTTTCTTTTGACGGGGTCATATCGGAAAAAGCCGCCGTTGGTGCCACGTACCGGGCCATATGATGTTTCGATATCGCTCAAAAGGAACACCCCTTGTCCCATATATATGGACCCGGATGGATCTGACGTGTAGGCATGGTGGGCATGGTGGGTATCGTGGTCGTCAAACCCGCTGAGTAAGATTTCTCGTTTGTCGGCTTTGTCGTCACCGTCGGTGTCTACCAGAAGGACTAGGTCTGTCCCTTGTGATACGTATACCCCCTCAGTCGTGATCTCGAAGCCCATAGGAAGGTGCAGCTTATCGGCAAACACGGTTTGCTTGTCGGCTTTGCCGTCTCCGTCGGTATCTTCCAGGATGATGATTTTATCATCGGGTTTTGGGTCACCCGGCTTCCAGTGCGGATAGGAAGGCATGGTGGCTATCCAAAGCCGTCCTTTGTTGTCAAATGTCATCTGCACCGGTTTTTTCAAATCGGGGAACTCGGTCTCGGAAGCGAATAGTTCGATTTTATAGCCGGGTGCGGTTTTCAGTTTATCCAAGGCATCATCACCATAGCGGTAAGCCGGTATGCCGTCTGTTCCCCTCGGTTGGTAGTTGGTTTCTACTTCGGGCAGATCCAGGGTTTGGGCGTCCGCGCTGGCGAGATCCATTTTCTCTCCTTTTGCCGCTTGACAGATAGCTCTGTCGCGGATGTCGGTCATATCCCTGATTTTGGCAATCTCAGCCGGGTAGTTATCCGGACCGAAAGGATTGTAGCGGCGACCGAATGCTTGGACTCCGTTCGGCATTTTGATGTCCTGTTTCCATACCCAGTTTTTTTCCATCACAGCATCGTGGATGAGCTCGCGGTGTTGGCTAGCCACGGCTTTTGCTTTGCCGAAAATTTCGTCGGCGAGCAGTTTGGAAAACCGTTGGTACCCTTCGTCATTGAGTTGCGACCTCCGTAGGTCGGGGTGACCAGCACATAGGGCTCATCGATGGTCAGCTCTTCGTTACCGCGTCCATACCATTTTTTTGTCGGCGCAAATGCATCGACGAAAAGAACGCCGTGCCGGTTGGATACGTCCTCCATTACCTGTGTGTAGAGAGAAAGGTTTTCGTTTTCTTGCTTGCCGTCAGGTAAGTCATATCGATGGGAAAGATCCTCAAAGGCTATTGGCGAGACCAACACCATGGTAGGAGCTGCATGGCCATTGTAATGTTGCGCTTTGGTATGCTCGATGAAAGCATCCAACTCTTGGGCGTAGCGTGTCAATCCCTCTTCGCCGCCAAATGATTCGACGAACCCAAAAAACGCGATCAAGATATCGGGTTTGTGGCGCGTGAGCCATTCATCGGGAGTCTCCCAATGACCTTCAGTATGCGGGTCATGGAGCAGGTCCGGGTGGAAACGTTCGGCCCCGGGGAATGCCCATGGCGAAGAACGGCCCGAATGGGGCCTGAAGCCTGGGGTGTTACCACCGTCGCACATGTTGCGGATGTACAGTTGCTGGTCAGGATAACGGAGATGCATTTCCGTTTCGAAGTAACCGTACTCCATCATCCGGGAGCCAAGGTTGTTGCCGATGAGCACGATGCGTGTGCTATCCTGGATGGTTAGCCGTTCTCGGGTTGGGCTACATTGATAGCTGGTTATCAGTATGGCCGCCAAGCCAAGGAATGAAAGTGCGCTAACAATACGTGTTTTTAATGCCTTTTTTTTCATCTTGAAGACGATATTAACGTATAAAACTCTATGAAAATGATTTAAACTCTATAATGGAGCTAAAGTTGCTTTCTTTTCTGTTGCGAAAAATGTACATCCTGCCCGAAAATAATTGGTAAGGCAATGATAGTGTTTTTGCGGAACAATTAAATGCGCTGGTAAAGAATGTTGGTTATCATAATTTGTTTTCGTTTAATTTCGTTTAAATTGGTCGAATTGGTTTGTTTGCTTCCAATCAAATCGCATCAATTTTAGCGAATGTTTTTTGCCTAACTATCCCGCTCTGTCCTAATCAAGTGGATGCTTGCTTATCGTTGTTTTTGTTTC
Organism: uncultured Sphingobacteriaceae bacterium; assembly: GCA_964643235.1. Classification (GTDB taxonomy): domain Bacteria; phylum Bacteroidota; class Bacteroidia; order Sphingobacteriales; family Sphingobacteriaceae; genus CAYRGQ01. The sequence continues at coordinate 13,415 of CAZXSL010000032.1, forward strand.
AAGTACGTTTTAAGGTGTTGTTCTTAGCTTGACAATCGCAAGTGGTCAAACTGAAATCAGGATAGTTCAGGACGCTGCTTTCAGGCGGTTGGATATCTTTGTGAGTCGGTGTTGCAGGATCGAGTGTGGTGATATCGAAATTAATTAGGTGTTTTTGAATTACTTTGTATCTTTGGTAATTCCTACTCCAATTAATAACTAAATTATCGACACGACGAAGAACGGGCGAATGATCGAGGGCAGACAAGGAAAGGTGGGGTAGGATGCCGTTTTAACGTCAACATGGCTAATTTTAATAAAACCAAATTGTAAAACCTATTAATTAATATGACGAAAAACATCAACAGAGCGGCTTTGTTTAACGGTTCATGCTTTGCCCTCATCACGACTGCCTTCACATTTAGTATACGTGCTGGTATCCTTACCCAAGTAGGCGACCAATTCGATCTAACGGCAACACAATTGGGGGTAATCAACTCCATGTTCTTTTTTGGTTTTCCCATTTCGATGGTGTTAGGGGGGATATTCTACCATGCGGTCGGCCCGAAAAACATCATGCGGATTGCGTTTGTTACTCATACTATAGGTATTTTGATGACGATCTTTGCAGGCAGTTACGAAATGCTATTAATCTCCACTCTATTCATCGGCTTCGGAAATGGCTGTACAGAGGCCGCGTGTAACCCGATGATTGCCGATATGTATACCGGCATTAAGGTGGACAAAATGCTTAACCGATTCCACATGTGGTTCCCGGGTGGTATTTTACTGGGGGCATTAATCTCCCAAGGAATGACGAAAATGGGCTTCGGCTGGGAAGCTCAAATGTGGATTACCATGATACCTACAGTAATTTATGCCGTCCTGTTCTTCGGTAAGGAATTCCCGAGGCCGGTTGCTGCGGCAGCTTCCATCGCCAGCAACATAAAAGGAATGGCAAACCCTGTGTTTATTTTCCTTATTATCTGTATGGTGCTGACGGCGATTTCGGAATTTGGACCTAACCAATGGGTAGAAGTTATCATGAGTGCTAGCGGTGCGCAGCCGATGCTGATATTGGCATTGACGAGCGGACTGATGGCGGTAGGCCGGTATTTTGCCGAGCCTGTTGTAAAAGCTTTCGGACAAACCGGTATTTTGATAGGAGGGGCTATTCTGACAGCAATCGGTGTGTATATGTTTAGCACGGTTACCGGGCCGATGGCTTATGTGGCTACCATCATCTTTGCCATGGGTATCTGTTATTTCTGGCCGACTATGGTTGGTGCTGTGGCCCTGCGAGTACCGAAAAGTGGTGCATTAGGCATGTCCATCATTGGTGGCGTAGGTATGTTGTCGTCCGCTATATTCCAGCCGCTGATTGGAAACTGGATCGATTCCGCACGGAGTGAAAATATGGCAGCTGGGTTGACTGGCAACGCCTTGGAACTCGCTACTGGTCAGGCTACCATGAGTAATATATTGTATTTCCCACTTATCCTGATCGTCCTGTTTACCATTTTCTTCTTTTGGCAAAGGGGTGCTACTACTAACAAGGACGTAGCTCCGGAATAACATTCAATTCATAGAAGGACGTTTGCAATTAAAACGTGTGGTACCAGACTTGGCCTTCCTCCTTGAAATAAAGGAGGTGTAGCCCTTATTATCTATATTAAAAGATTATGAAAACGACAAACGCTGTGCTTACCCTCCCTTTAGTGTTGATTTTAACACTGTTGTTTTCCGGCTGTTCGGCGACTGACAGTCCCGTTGCCACGGATGGTCCTTGGGTTACCTATCAAGGTAGTGAGGGGCCTGCAAATGGCAAGCATGTGGTGCTGATTAGCGGGGATGAAGAATACCGATCGGAGGAATCCTTGCCCATGCTTGCACAGATTTTGTCACGAAACTTTGGTTTCACAACAACGGTATTGTTTTCCATTGACTCGCTTACGGGCGAAATCGATGCCAACGAACAAGTTAATATCCCGGGCTTAGCCCATCTGGAAACTGCCGACCTCATGGTTATCGCTACCCGATTTCGTGAGCTCCCGCCCGAGCAGATGCGGTATGTCGATGAATACCTGAAAGCCGGCAAGCCGGTGGTCGGTTTGCGTACAGCCACCCACGCATTCCATTACTCCCGCAATAGCGATGATCCTTATGCCATGTATGATTTTCGGAGCTCGGTTCCCGGTTGGGAAGGTGGCTTTGGCAAGGTCGTGCTCGGCGAGACATGGGTAAGCCACCACGGTATCCATGGCGAAGAAGGAACGCGCGCAGCTTATATCGGCGAACGCCGTGACAGCCCGATCTTGAATGGTGTGGAAAATGTTTGGGGGCCAACAGACGTGTATACGGTGGGGGACTTGGCTGGCGTTGACGTTTTACTGTATGGTGTTTCAACTAGCGGGATGACAGCTGACGCACCCGATAATGCTGAAAAAGAACCATTACCGATCGTGTGGACCCGCAGCTACCAAGTGCCGGGTGGCCAACCCGGTAAGGCGTTTACCTCAACGATGGGGGCATCCGTGGATTTTCTGAACGAAGACTTGCGTCGCTTGTTCGTGAACGCATGTTTGTGGGGCGTTGGCCTCGAAAGCGAGATACCTGCCCGCGCCAATGTGGATTACGTCTCGCCTTATGAGCCGACAATGTTCGGGTTTGATAGCTTTATCAAAGGAAAACGGCCCGCAGATTATAATTTGACAGAAAATTAACGAGTACTTACTGATATCGATCCGTTTGGGTCGTCAATTAAAAAGAGAGATATGTTGAAAATAGGTGTCAATACATTTTTGGTTGCTTCGCCATTCACGACTGATAGCATCGCTGTTTTGGAGCAGTTCAAGGCATGGGGTATCGATGGTGTGGAGATAGCACTTGAAGATACGTCGCATGTGGATGGGAAAAAACTCAGGCCAGTATTGGATGATTTGGAACTGCCTTGTTTGTCGATTTGTGCCGCAATGGGGCCAGGTCGGGATCTCCGAGGTACGGACGAAGAGCAGCAAAATGCCCTTGATTACATCAATGGGACGATGGAAATCATGGCCGATTTAGGTTGTCCGGTGTTGGTCGGGCCGCTGTATTCTGTCGTAGGGCGCGCCGAATCAACTCCGAAAGACGTTTATAAAAAACAATTTGACACCGTAGCGGGGCACTTGAAAACACTTGCGCAGCGCGCTGACTCTCTCGGAGTCAAGCTTGCCATTGAGCCGCTCAATCGCTACGAAACCGACTTCGTCAATACCAGTGCACAAGCTGTGACGCTGGTGGAAGCAGTCGACCATCCGGCTGTCGGTATCTTATTGGACACGTACCACATGAATATCGAAGAAAAAAACCAAGCGGCGGCAATTGCCACCGCAGGTAAGCATTTGCTCCATGTACATGCTTGTGGCTGTGATAGGGGTGCACCGGGAGGCGACCACCTTGATTGGGACGGTATCTCCGGAGCCTTGAAGGCTATTGGCTATTCCGGAAGCTTGGTCATCGAATCCTTTACGCCAGACGTGAAAGTCGTGGCCAAAGCAGCATCAATATGGCGCGATGTAGAACCGTCGCAAGAATCGATCGCGGTCAAGGGGCTTTCGTTCCTACGTTCAAAATTTACTGATTTCGGGTAGATTATTGATTCATCTGATAAGTTTTCGTTGCTTAATCTTTGTAATTGTTGATTAGCGTCAACATGGATTCAGCACGCAAACAGGCTGGATTTCGGCTGCCCGGAGGTGCGGTTCTTTCAGGATATTACCCAAATCTTATCGTTTTTGGCTTGTTAGCTGAAAAATTACAATGTCTAGGGAATGTAATGCACCAAAAGTCATAGCTTCGCAGGTTATATAGGTTAACCTTTTCGCTGTTAGGTTAGCTACAGATTAACACGCAATAGCTTATGAATAGATTTTACATCCTGCTAGTGGCCGTCTTGGTCGCTAGCAGTGCCAAAGCCCAGGACGGCGTGGCACAACCCAAAGCCAATTATCAATTAGCAGCTCGGTTTTCGCCCGAAAAGCTGAAAAAAATGATTTTTTCAACCGAGGTCAACCCACAATGGCTGAAACAATCCGATCGATTCTGGTATACCTATGAAACATCCGAAGGAAAAAAATGGTATATCGTTGATCCGGCAGCTAAACGCAAAACGGTATTATTCGACCATGCGAAGATGGCCGCTATGCTGACACGTATCGTCAAAGACCCTTTTGATGCCCAAAATATGGATATCCGAAACCTGCGTTTTTCGGACGATGAGCAGAAAATCCGGTTTGAAACTAACAGTACCCGAGATACATTAAAAAGTGCGGAAGAACGGGAGAAAAGCACCAATAAGAGTGATTCTCTGAAGAAAAAGGTGTTTTATTTAGAATACGATCTACGGTCTGAGCAATTGGTCGAATTGGCAGATTCCCTAAAACCCAAGAACCCCCTTTCTTGGGCGTCCTTCTCGCCAGATACCAACACCGTTATCTATGCAAAAAATTACAACCTGTATTGGATGGATCGCGAGAATTATGAAAAAGCGGTTCAAGATGAAAAAGACAGCACTATCGTAGAACACCAAATTACGACCGATGGTGTCCAGTATTATGCTTGGGGTGGAAGTGAGTATAGTACAACCACTGGGGACGATAAAAAAGACGAAGAAGAAAAAGAAAAGCGGAAGCGTGCACCGATAACCTGGTCGCCTGATGGAAAGCACTTTGTCTTGGTTCGCAAAGACAGTCGCCACCTCAACGAATTGTGGGTTATAAACAACGTAGGAGGCAAGCGCCCGACCTTGGAGACCTATAAGTACCAGATGCCTGGCGAAAGTGATAGCACGGAACAAGAGTTATACATATTTGATATCGCAACTAAAACGCCGAAGATAATCGATGTTTCGGCCTTTAAGAATCAAACCCTGACGGTTTGGTCGGCTCGACAGCCGGTAAACAATACTCCGGGCAGTATCCGAATCAATACATGGCAGGGAGGCGACGATTGGTTCATGTTTGGACGGTCAAGTCGCGACCTGAAACGAATCGATATTGGTAGAATATCTGTAAATGGAGAGGTGGATATCCTTGTTGAAGAACGATCTAACACCTATTTGGACCTGCGTCGCCCCGAACTAATCGAGGGGAACAATACGTTTGTACACTGGTCGCAACGCGACGGCTGGGGACACTATTACCGATACGATATGGACGGTAATCTCCTCAACCAAATCACTTCTGGAGAATATTATGCCGCAAATGCCGTAGGCTTGGATGGCAATACGCTGTATTTTGCGGCCAACGGACGCGAAGAGGGTGAAGATCCCTATTACCTGCACCTATACCGTGTCAATGTAGACGGCAGCGGTTTGCAGTTGCTTAATCCGGGCGACTTCGATCACCAAGCGTGGATGAGCGAAAGCAAGCGCTTTTTTGTGAATAATTACTCCAGGGTCAATACCGTGCCAGCAACGGCATTGTACGATAACCGAGGGCAGAAAATCATGGATTTGGAAACAGCTGATCTATCCAAGCTGTTTGAAGCAGGTTATCAGTTTCCCGAGCCTTTCGTCGTTAAGGCCGATGACGGTATTACGGACCTATACGGGGTGATGTACAAGCCGTTTGATTTCGATTCGACGCGCACATACCCGATGGTGCAATACGTATATCCTGGCCCACAGACCGAAGCAGTTAATAAATCGTTTGGACGTAGTATGGATCGAATTGATCGTTTGGCACAGTTCGGATTTGTGGTCGTTACGGTAGGTAACCGCGGTGGGCACCCCGCGCGATCCAAATGGTATCACAACTACGGGTATGGCAATTTACGTGATTACGGCTTGGCAGATAAGAAAGCCGCAGCCGAGCAACTGGCAGACAGACATCCGTATATTGATATCTCCCGCGTGGGTATTACCGGCCACTCGGGGGGTGGGTTTATGTCCACGGCAGCCATGCTAGTTTATCCCGACTTTTTCAAAGTAGCTGTCTCCGGTGCCGGCAACCACGAAAACAATATCTACAACCGGTGGTGGAGCGAGCGGCACCATGGCGTGACCGAGCGTGTGACACCCGCCGGCGATACCACATTTACGTACAATATCGAACGAAATACCCAACTGGCTAAAAACCTAAAGGGACGTTTGCTTTTGGTAACGGGGGATATTGACAACAACGTACATCCGGCAAACACCATACGCATGGCCGAGGCTTTGATTAAGGCTAACAAGCGTTTTGATTTTGTGCTCCTGCCAGGGCAACGACATGGTTTTGGCAACATGACCGAGTATTTTTTCTGGAAAATGGGCGATTACTTCAGTCAGCATCTGCTCGGGGATTACAAAGACGATGTGGATATCGAAGAAATCAACCGGGAAATACCACAGCGGAGATGATTTAACAAAAAGAGGCTGCCTCACCAAGGCAGCCTCTTTTTGTTAGTAGGGGTGTTATTCCCCCATTAGCTATTTTTTTACGCT
>CAZXSL010000033.1:0-19639 GCA_964643235.1 uncultured Sphingobacteriaceae bacterium
TACGAGGGCGAGCGGAGCGAAAGCCATAGCCATCCGATGATCTTCATAGGTGTCAATTACGAGTTTATTGGGAGCGGATAAGCCCGCCGTGCGTAATTGGAACACATCGTTTTCTCCTTCCAATAACTGTACGTTGATCTTAGCCAATTCATTTTGTAATGCGGCAATGCGGTCGGTTTCCTTGATGCGCAGGGTATGCAAGCCCGAAAATGACAAATCGCGTTGCAAGGCAGCGGCACATACCACGACCGTTTGTGCCAAATCCGGACATTCGGTAAAATCGAAATGTGTTAGATCGGATTGGCCATCCGTTTTGGTTAATCGTATACCATCAGGCTCAAATACGGTAGACACGCCGAGATGCTGCATGATATGAGCGATGGCCATATCGCCTTGGAGGCTCGTCGCTTTCAGGCCTGGCAAGAACACGTGGCTTCCCGTATCGCCAAGTGCCACGATGCTATACCAGTATGAGGCTGCGCTCCAATCCGGTTCGACATATAACGTGCTGGTTTTGGCGGTTTGTTGGTTGATTCGGATGCGGTTGTCTGTCCATGTGTGTTTGATGCCCGCTTCGGCTAGCATATTGAGCGTCATGGTCACGTAAGGACGTGAAGTCAGCTCTCCGTCGATCGTTAATTCCAGCCCTTCGGGCAATGATGCTGCAATGAGTAACAATGCGGACAAGTATTGGCTGCTGACATCACCACGGATCGATACCGTGCTGGTTTTTTGGTCGAATCCTCCTGTGATGGATATCGGAGGGTAGCCGTCATGGGCGGTGTACGTAATTCGAGCACCGAGCCTGGACAATGCGTCGACGAGTACGCCGATTGGGCGTTCTTGCATCCGCTTGCTACCCGTCAGGGTGTATTGCCCTGGTGTTACCGACAAGTAGGCCGACAGAAACCGCATAGCGGTTCCTGCCGGGCCAATATCAATCACTACAGGTTTTTCTCCCGGTACCGATTTGGATACGGACTCCAATGCTTGCATTAGGGTTTCAGTATCTGCTGCCTCAGAAAGGTTTTCGATACGAACGTTATCGCCATGCAGGGCACGGATAATTAGAGCTCTGTTGCTTTCGCTTTTGGATCCGGTCAGTCGTACAGTGCCGTTCACAGTACGGTTGGTACGGGAGAGTGTTAAATTATCTGCCACCATTATGCCTCTGCTACCGGTTTGGTGTTCATAATTTCGTTTTGCTTGCGAATTGACTCGTTGTGGATCAATTCCAGCATCTTGATCGAAAAATCAACATCCAATGCCAATGCTTTAGCTAAGTTTGAGCGCTTCTGGATGATTTCATCCCAGCGGCTGACTTGCAGGATGGTAACGTTGTTGTCTCGTTTGTATTCCCCGATTTTTTCTACAATCTTCATCCGGTCGGCAATTTTTTGGATAATTTGATCGTCCAGTTTATCGATGTCTTGGCGTAGTTCGGCGAGTTTATCCTCAAAAATAGGGTCGTTTGACTCAGGTTTTCTGAACGATACGGAGTCGAGTATTGTGGCTAAGGCTTCCGGTGTTACCTGCTGCTTAGCGTCTGTCCATGCTACCGACGGGTCGATGTGTGATTCGACGATCAAGCCCTGCATATCCATATCAAAGGCTTTTTGGACAATGTAGGGAATCAATTCCCGGTTGCCGCAGATGTGGCTTGGGTCGTTAATGACGGGTAATTCAGGCACCAATGTCTTCAATTGGATAGCCAAATCCCACATCGGCTCATTGCGGAAAGCGGTTTTTTCGTACGAGGAGAAGCCGCGGTGTATAGCACCTAATTTCTTGATACCCGCCCGATTAATGCGTTCCAATGCGCCGAGCCAGAGCGAAAGGTCGGGGTTTACGGGATTCTTAACCAGTACCGGGATATCGACGCCTTGAAGTGCATCGGCAATTTCCTGAACGGTAAACGGATTAGCCGTGGAGCGCGCACCCACCCAAAGGATATCCACACCGGCATTGAGTGCTTCTTCCACGTGCTTGGCAGTCGCTACTTCAGTGGTTACCGGCAAACCGGTTTCTTCCTTTGCACGTTTCAACCACTGTAGTCCGATACTACCAATACCTTCAAACTCGCCCGGACGGGTACGAGGTTTCCAAATACCAGCTCGTAGTGCCGATACTTTGCCCGTATTGGCAAGCAAGTGTGCGGTAGATACCAATTGTTCTTCGGTTTCCGCGCTGCACGGACCAGCAATGATGAACGGTTTGTCGCCCGTGTCTAACCAGGATTTCAAGGGGACAATGTCTAATGTTTGTTTCATTTTGTAGTGATTTTATGGTGTTGCTAATTGTATACTTGATTACACTATATCTGTTCGTTTTTTACGTATTCGCCCATGATATTAAAATTGATGGTGCGTTTCAGTACTTTGCGAATTGCGGTATCGTATTCGGCTGTTTTTTTCCACTCGATATCGACGTAGAACTCATACTCATTAGGCCGTCCGAGGACGGGCATGGATTGTATTTTGCTCAAGTTGATGTTTTGTTCGGCAAAGGTAGTCAGTACTTTAGCTAACTCACCTACGCCGTTTCCTGTTTGAAAGGAGAGGGAAGCCTTGTTCACTTCAGGCCGTTCGACGGGCTGTTTAGCAAGGATCAGGAATCGCGTGTAGTTTTTCTTGTTTGATTCGATGCGGCGTTCCAGAATTTCCAAGCCATGTAATTTCGCTGCAAGTTGATTGGCGATTGCAGCCGTATCTTTCAGCCCCTGTTCCTTGATTTTTTGGGCGCAGGAGGCTGTGTCCATACCTTCGCTTACTTTGATTTGTGGGTTTTCTTCAAGGAAATCATCGCATTGGCGAATGGCTATGGGGTGTGATTCAGCAAAGCGAATATCGCTGAATTTAGTGCCAGGCAAAGCCATCAGGTGCAATTGGATGTTGAGGTAAACTTCGCCGATTATGGGGAACCGATAATCGCGTAGCAGCGTGTAGTTGGGGAGTAAACTGCCGGCAATGGAGTTTTCGATGGCCATGACTATATAGTCTGACTTTCCCTGCTTCAGCAGTTCACAAGTCTTTTTAAAGGATTCACACTCGATGGTTTCGATGTCGTCCCCGAAAAATCTGAATGCTGCTTCTTCGTGGAAGGAGGCTTTGGTCCCCTGGATAGCTACTTTTATGCTCATGTTTGATGTGTATTGTCAAAAAAAAATCCCGGCTGCTCTTGCCGGGATTCTTTCTACATTATATTCGTTTTAGTTTCTAATGCATATTAGTCCCGGCTCTTATTGTTAAAATAAAAGAAACCAAAAAACCAAAATGCATTGTTTAACACCACTGTTTCCAAATTTTGATGAGCCAAATGTACGCAAGTTTTTTGAAATGTCAATAGATAAAGAAAAAAAACCACTTATTTAGTCGGGTTTTTCAGCTTTCGGTTCCAATCTGCGCAAAGATTGCTTTCTTTGCAGCATGATTAGGCTCTATATTGCTGTTTTGTGGTTATCCCTAAGTGGATGTATGGCCAGGCCCGTTTCCCTACTGCCGAGTGATCATGTGCCTGCCGTTGTCGTCCGCATTATCGACGGCGACACGTTCGTGGTAGATGACGGTTCAGAAAAAGGGGAGACCGTGAGGCTGATAGGGGTGGATGCACCGGAGACCCGCCGGTCAGCCAATCGGGAAATCGGACATTACGGTGAGGAGTCGAAGGTCTATCTAACGCAGCTACTTGCCAATAGGCATATATTCCTTGTGTATGATGTCGGCAAAACGGATCGTTACCGGCGGACATTAGCCTATGTATACCTGCCCGACGGAACTTTTGTCAATGCGGATCTAATCCGTAATGGATACGCTACGGCAATGACCGTTCCACCTAATGTGGTCCATGCCGATTTATTTGCCAAACTTGAACAGGATGCCCGAAGAAAGCGCCGCGGGCTGTGGAGATAAACCCTGAGCTTAGTAAAACGCCTGTCAATCTGCCCGGGACGAATGGGCGTGTTTTCCCTGCCATCCGTATTCGTTTTTGTATACCTTGAACAATACACCTACCGAGGAGATGATCAGCGGACCGAAAATCAGGCCCAGCATCCCGAATAAGTTTAGTCCGAACAATACCCCGAATACCGTAATAAGGGGAGGGACATTGCCCAACGTTTTTAGTAGGGTAAATCGTAATATATTATCAATCCCTCCCACGAGGAAGAAGCAGTATAAGGTTAGCCAGACGGCATTCGTGACCGGGCCGGTAGCAAAAGCAACGATACAGATGGGTAAGTAAACGGCCATCGTGCCAAAAACGGGGATGATGGTTGCAATTCCGGTAACGATGCCCCACAATATAGGATTGGAAACCCCGAAAATATAGTAGCCTATTATGGCAACAATACCTTGAAAAACACCTAAAATGGGGATGCCGATGGCGTTGGTTCGCACCATCAAATTGACGTCATCCCATATCTCGTCTTTGCTTTTTTCAGAAAAAGGAAATAAGCTTTGGAGCGTTGACTCCATTTTTTTTGCATGGACCTGCATGAAGTACAAAACAAAGAACGCCACAAATATGTTGATGAAGACCTCCGCTACGGAGTTGATAATACTCGGCAGGTACCGAGTCAAGTTTTGGAGGAATTGGAGAAGGGCCTCGTCTGACAAATCGATATGCTGGAGCACAGGCTTATCCTGTATGTACACTTTGACTTCGTTAAACTTAGCGACAATCTCTGGTGTGTTCCCCAAAAGGGAAGAAATCCTTGGCGAGAGATAGCTTACCAGTGCCCATAATGGCATAACGATAAACACGATAGACAGTAAAATAAACATCAGGCTTGTTAATACCCTGTTCCATTTTTTCTGTTCCGTCAGTTTGAAATACAAATCCCGGAAAATAATATATAGTGTGATCGCGCCTAGAAACCCAGGTAGGTAGTAGGACAGGTTACGGAAAATCAACAAGCAGACCAAGATAATGATAGCGATTAGCATAACTTGGTTGATCGACCGATTACTAATTTGGTGTTTGGGCATAATGTAGTCCAATCAAATTACTTAACGATTTTGTCTATAAGACCCAATAAGCAGTGTGGTTTATAAGGGGGTACTGGAAAGTAAAACGCCCCGAACTCAGCGTACGGGGCGAGTGCATTTTAATATTCGTCTTCGTTAAAGAAGAAGTCATCTTTTGTCGGATAATCCGGCCAGATCTCTTCGATGTTTTCATAAGGTTCGCCATCATCCTCCAGGGCCTGCAGGTTTTCGATGACCTCTACAGGGGCCCCCGAACGGATACCATAATCGATCAACTCGTCTTTTGTGGCTGGCCATGGCGCGTCTTCCAAATGGGATGCTAACTCTAATGTCCAATACATACCTTAAACTATTTTAATTATATATCTTGTTCTCAATTTTCGGCAAAAATATAACATTTCCTTTATGTTTTAGAAAATTATTTAGATCATTTTTTTTATCAGACGTAATTATCTGATATGCAGCTTATTAAATTGTTGGTTAAGGTGTTTTAAAAGCCCGTAGTTATCGTTAAAGTAGGATCTTCAGCTGCTGTCAGTACCCAATGGACCCACTAATTTTGGTGTTTGGCGGATAAGAAATGTAGATGTTTTTGGTTGTTTCAGTACATGGGTGCCAATGGGTAGGTACCGGCAATCGTTAGATATTCTCGAAGTCGCTTCCTTTTTCGCGCAGTGCGGCGAGGCGAGGCGAAACACTTTTCACATCGGGGTTTAGGTAGTCATCCTCGATCAGGCCGTCCCGCATGCGAACGATACGGTGTGCGTGTTGTGCGATATCCTCTTCGTGGGTGACGAGGATAATCGTGTTGCCCTTGGAATGGATTTCCTCGATCAGTCCCATGATTTCAATGGATGTTTTGGTGTCAAGGTTGCCTGTAGGCTCGTCGGCAAGTATAATGGAGGGGTTATTAATCAATGCACGAGCGACGGCAACACGTTGACGTTGCCCACCTGATAATTCGTTGGGCTTGTGATCGACACGATTACCCAACCCGACACTTTCCAATGCTGCCTGGGCCCGGTCAGTGCGGGCTTGTTTGCTGATTCCGGCATATACCAAAGGCAGGGCCACATTGTCCAGCGACGTTGCGCGGGGCAGTAAGTTAAAAGTCTGAAACACGAACCCAATCTCCTTGTTACGTACTTCGGCGAGTTCGTCGTCCGTCATTTCGCTCACGTTAATGCCATTGAGGATGTATTCGCCACGGGTTGGTGTATCCAGGCAACCCAAAATATTCATCAACGTAGACTTTCCCGATCCCGAGGGCCCCATTAAAGCAACGAACTCCCCCTTGTCGATTGTCAGCGTGACCGACTTCAGCGCATGGATGGTTTCTGCGCCTATAACGTATTTTCGGCCAATGTCCGTAATCTGTATAAGTGAGGAAGTGGGCATATTACAATGTTTTATGTATAAGACGAAAGTAAGCTTGGATTGTTACAGGCCACCGGTCTCGTTCCATCGTTTTTTCATCTTTGCATGTACTACATCACGCAATGTGTCCGCGTCATCGGTTCCCAAAGATTGGGTGTCAACGGGTTTTAGGACGGATATACGGGTTATCCCAGGTCGGCTGCCAAATTGTTTGGCCTCATCCCAGTAGAGCTTCCATGCATCATGGATGACTACAGGAATGATGGGCACGCCCATCTCGATTGCCAGTTTAAACGGGCCATTCTTAAAGTCATACAGCCGTGGCGGATATTCCTCGCCAATGAAGCCTTCAGGGAAGATGACGACGCTGTGCCCTTTGGCTAATCGCTCCTGTGCACGCTTAAATGCTTTAAAAGAAGATACTTTGCTATTTCGGTCTACCGGAATATCGATTGTCTTGAAAAATAGCCCCGTTACCGGGTTGCCTAACAATTCTACCTTACCCATGAATGAAAAGTTTGGAGGGCATAGTAATACCATAGCCGTAATGTCCAGATAGGAGGTATGGTTAGGGCAGATGATGTAGGGTTTGGACCAATCGATGGACTCTTCCATCTCAAACCGGTAAAAGAAGCCGACCAGTGATGAACTCAGCAAACCGATCAGTTTTCGACACTGGGCTATTTTCTTGAAATGCCGTTTCGGAGACCAGCTCCAGTATGCGAGAAACGGATAAAAAAGGAAAAAACAGATAAATACTACTCCGAAATAGAGGTATTGATGTGTTTTTCCCAATAGTCTCTTCATGTTCCAAAGGTAAATAAACCAATGAATCGAAGCAACACAATGCATCCATACCGTGACGGATAAAAAAACGGGGCTGCTTTGCTTTTGGCAGCCCCGTTCTGGTCCTTTTTTAGATACCGCTTATACTTCGAGCAGCAACCTAGCTGGATCTTCTAGCAATTGCTTGACGCGGACGAGGAAGCTCACTGATTCGCGGCCATCGATAATCCGGTGGTCATAGGATAGAGCGACGTACATCATCGGACGAATGATAACCTGTCCGTTTTCAGCGACAGGACGCTCGATAATGTTGTGCATACCCAAAATAGCGGATTGTGGTGCATTGATAATCGGCGTTGACATCATCGAGCCAAACACGCCACCGTTGGTAATCGTAAACGTTCCGCCCGTCATTTCCTCAAGGGTCAGTTTGTTGTCCCGGGCTTTGGTAGCTAGGTTAATCACTTCCTTCTCGATTTCGTGGAGGGCCAGGGAGTCTGCATTGCGGATAACCGGCACGACCAGGCCTTTAGGTGCCGACACGGCAATGGAGATATCCACGAAATCGCTATACACGATTTCATGCTCATCGATGCGTGCATTAACCGTAGGCCATTCCTTCAGGGCCGTACATACGGCCTTGGCAAAGAATGACATGAAACCTAGCCCCACACCGTGTTTCTCCTTGAACATCTCCTTGTATTTGGCGCGCAAGTCCATAATGGGTTTCATGTTGACCTCGTTGAAAGTGGTCAGCATGGCAGTTTCGTTTTTGACCGTTACCAAGCGTCGAGATATGGTCTTGCGTAGCGACGTCATTTTTTCGCGCCGCTCATTACGTTCGCCTTTGGCTGCCGGTTGTTCGACGTTTGCCGGAGTGGCCGGGACAGCTTTTTCGGTTTTCTTTACTTCGGCGTTTTCGGCGTCGGCTTTGGTAATACGGCCATCTTTGCCCGTCCCATCAACCGCCGTGGGGTCGATACCCTTCTCACGTAGGATTTTAGCGGCGGCGGGCGACGCCGTGCCGGCTGCGTAGCTATCCTGCTTTGCGGCAACAGGTTCCGCTGCTTTCGGTGTGTCTGCTTTCGTGCCGCTTTCGGCCGCGTCCGGTGCGGTTTCCTTAGCAGCTGCGGGGGCTTCGCCTTCCTCGATAGTGGCAACCAATGCCCCAATCTCTAATGTGTCGCCTTCCTGGGCAACGATACGAAGGATACCGGCCTTTTCGGCAGGCAGCTCGAATGTTGCTTTGTCGGACTCCAGTTCAGCAATGTTTTCGTCCATTTCGACGTAATCGCCATCTTCTTTCAACCATTGTGAAAGTGTGACTTCAGCGATGGATTCACCTACAGTTGGGACTTTGATTTCTATGCTCATCTTTTGTTGTGTTGCGTGCTTTGTGTTGTTGTTTAGTCTACTTTTGTTGCTACAGTAACGTTTTTCTTAACTTTTTTGCTGACTTCAGCGCCTGCCGAAGAGACCTCGAAAGCCCGACTTACCAAGGCCAGCTGCTGAGCAATATGTTGCTTCTGGTATCCTGTAGCCGTACTGCTGCTTTCCTTTCTTGAAATGATGTCTAACGTTACGTTCCGATTCCGGAGCTTGCGGCAAATGTACGGCCATGCACCCATGTTTTCAGGCTCCTCTTGTACCCAATACATTTTCGTCGCATTTTTGTATTTGTTGCGGATCGCACGTAGCTTGTCCATAGGGATGGGATACAACTGTTCTACTCGTACGATTGCGACATCCTTACGTGCATCAGCTTGTTGTTTTTCAAGCAAGTCGTAGTAGACCTTGCCTGAGCAGAAGAGGACACGTTTTACGTCGGCAGACTTCACGTAGCTGTCGTCGATAACCTCCTGGAAAGTTGTTTTGGTCGAAAACTCACTTACGTCACTCACGACCTTTGGATGGCGGAGTAAGCTCTTCGGCGTAAATACTATTAGCGGTTTTCGGTATTCCCGTTTCAATTGCCTGCGCAGGACGTGGAAGTAGTTGGCAGGGTTGGTACAGTTAACTACTTGCATATTGTTTTCCGCACACAACTCCAAGAACCGCTCAATACGAGCCGAAGAGTGTTCTGGACCCTGGCCTTCAAAACCATGGGGTAAAAGTAACACCAGTCCGTTAGACCTACGCCACTTTGTTTCGGCGCTTGAAAGATATTGGTCGATGATGATCTGTGCACCGTTGAAGAAGTCCCCAAATTGGGCTTCCCAAATGGTCAACGCATGGGGGTTGGCCAATGCATAGCCGTATTCGAACCCGAGTACGCCGTATTCCGACAGGTGAGAGTTGTAAATGTTGAACAACTGCCCGCCATTAATCTTGCGCAGGGGGATGTATTCTTCCTCGGAGTCTTCCAGTGTAATGATGGCGTGGCGGTGCGAGAACGTTCCTCGTTCCACATCCTGCCCGCTAATCCGAACGCGCTTCCCTTCATTAAGTAAGGTAGCGTATGCCATCAGTTCAGCCATGGCCCAGTCGAAAGATTTCTTCTCTACCATTTTCAGCCGCTCTTCAAATAGACGAACCGTTTTTCGGAAAAACTTCTTGTCCTTAGGTAAAGTGCTGATTTCCTTGGCCAGTTGTAGGAAGGTAGCTTGTGAAACTCCCGTCTTAGCCGGCACGAAAATATCTTCGTATTTGGCCCGACGGATGCCGGACCAAGCACCCGAAAACATGGGGTTTTCCTGGTCGATACTTTCCTCTTCCTTGGATTCATCCAGCCGCTTTTGCAACAAGCCCCGAAAATCCTTCTCCATTTCCTTAGCCAAGTTGGCATCAACACTGCCGTTTTCCAATAATTTCGCGTTGTAGATCTCCCGAGGGTTGGGGTGCTTTTCAATAGCTTTATAAAGTAGCGGCTGGGTAAACTTGGGTTCATCGGCCTCATTGTGTCCATAACGGCGATAACAAAGTAGGTCGATGAAAACATCCGTATGGTAACGTTGGCGGTATTCCACCGCCAAGTTAATAGCATATACCAGCGCCTCTACATCATCGCCATTGACATGGAATACTGGCGACAAGGTTACTTTGGCGATATCCGTACAATATGTGGAGGAGCGTCCATCCCGGAAGTTTGTGGTGAAACCTACTTGGTTATTGACCACGATGTGAATGGTTCCACCGGTTTTGAACCCTTCCAGTTTCGACATCTGGATGACTTCGTATACGATTCCTTGTGCTGCAACTGCTGCATCACCATGGATAAGGATAGGAGCTATTCGGCTCGGATCACTACCGTATTTCATGTCTATTTTTGACCTCACAATCCCTTCGACGACCGGGTCGACGGCTTCAAGGTGTGAGGGATTTGGTACTAAGCTCAGATGTACTTCCTTACCTCCATGGGTTGTGATATCCGTTGAGAATCCTAAATGGTATTTCACGTCGCCACCAAAATCTTGTTGGGGGTCGTCGCTGTAGGTTTTTCCTTCAAATTCGGAAAATACGCTCTCATAGGATTTGCCCATAATATTGGTCAGCACATTCAAACGGCCACGGTGAGCCATTCCGATAACGAACTCCTCCACGCCCAGTTCGGCTCCACGATTAATGACCGAGTCGAGTGCCGGAATAAGGCTTTCGGCTCCTTCGAGCGAGAAACGCTTTTGGCCGAGGAATTTCGTTCCGAGGAAGCTCTCGAATACAACAGCTTCGTTCAGTTTTTGCAGAATCCGCTTTTTCTTTTCCAATGAGAAGTTGGGCGTATTGCGTTCGCTTTCCATCCGTGTTGTCAGCCATTTGACCTTTTCGGGATGGCGTACGAAGAAGAATTCCGCACCGATTGATTTGCAATAGGTGTCTTCCACCAACTGCCTGATATCCCTTAGGGTCGCAGGGCCTAGTCCAACTTCCACGCCGGCATTGAAAACGGTGTCCATGTCATCTTCGGACAACCCAAAGGTAGCTAGTTCTTTACCTGGGAAATACTTCCGACGCTGGCGCACGGGGTTGGTCTCTGTAAACAAGTGCCCGCGGTCGCGGTACCCGTTAATCATGTTGAGGACGTTGATTTCTTTCAATACGTGGTCTGGGGTGGTTGCCGGAGAATCCCCGGGGGTGCCATTTTGCCCGAAATCAAATCCTTCAAAGAATTTTTGCCAGCCGAAATCGACCGACTCATTGTCCTCCTTATACGCTTGGTACAGCGAATCAATGTAGGCTGGGTCCGCGTTGTTTATATACGAAAAGTTGCTCATTTATTTGTTTATACAATAAGGTATACAAAGTTATAAATTATTACTGCATGCCATAGCATAATACCACAAATTTGTAGCCAAATCCGGTGTCCAGAAAATAATTTGTCGGTTTTCTATAGCCTTTTTAATTACCTAGCCATTACTCCGCTACGGACGGGAAAGAAAGTTCAAGACGTTGGATGAGTCGCTGGATGTCGACCGGCTTGTTTTCTCGTTGGCTGCTCCCCACGCCAGCGATGTGCGCCCAGTTACCGTAGTTACTTGCTGGATTGTAGTCTACTAGCTTTTCTTCAAACCAAGCAGCCCCCATTAGCCATGAAACCTGAAGCTCCTGCACTAAGTACGCCGCCAGCACGATACGCAGCTCATCGGGGATAAATCCACTTGTGTTCAATTGTTTCATGCCATAGTCGATTAAAGATTGGCCGGTATTCCCCGATTTCCAGCGGTCGAAAAGCGTTTGGTCTTCCTTAGCCGGATAGGGTAAGCTACCCGCCATTCCATAAAGCTGGAAGAATCGGTTGCCGTGTTTTTTAAACATGAAGCGGTAATAATCGCGCCACATCAATTTCAATACGTTTGATTCGGTTTCTTTCTTTCCTATACGGGTTTCGGCAGCTTTTATTTCGTGGAAAAAGAGATTAGGTGACAACGCGCCAATCGCGATGTACGGGGATAAATTATAGGCCTGTTTTCCATCGGGGTGGTTTAAAAACTCGTCCATTATTTTCAAAGCGATCTGCTCGCCACCCTTGAATTCCAAATTAGGGACAAGCGCTATTTCTTCGGGGGTATATCCTAGCTGCTCAAGCGTTGGGATTTCCGTTTCTTCAAGATTTGGGGGCGACGGAACATGCTCCGGGCTGGGCAAGGTAGGCCGTATGCTGCTTTCGCGCTCGGCTTTGCGCTTGAACGTTGCAAAGGCGTCCGGGATATCCTTGATGGGAAAAGGAAGGTCTTCCTTGTGATATAACGTGTGCCCGATGAAATGTTTCAGGTTAAGTTGCTGTCTCCACAGCGCCTCTTCCACCCAAGTAGACACTTGGGTCTCTTCGTAGGCGACCTCCCGATGATGGTATACCTCGTCGACCCCGTATCGGCGGGTTAGCTCGGGCAGTAGATCTTCGGGTTTGCCACAGGCCGTAATGAGGGTGCTGCCCAGATGTTTGAGCGATTCCCGTAAGGCCTTGACATTCTCGATAATGAATGAGGCACGTATTACCCCGGTCTTTTTTGTGCCAAACGGGCCTTCGCCGAAGAGTCGTGGATCAAAACAATACACAGGGATAACGTTTCCACCCTGTTCAATGGCACGCAGTAAAACTTCGTTGTCGTGGATGCGCAAGTCATTTCTAAACCAAACCAGAATAGTTCTTCCCGTCATATACGCATAGTAAAATCGTGTGTTGCTAAATTGTACAAATATAGATTATTAATACATTAAAAGGGCTTTGAAACCCTTATGGAGCCAAATATTGACACTAAATCCACAAATGTTAAGGAAATATGAATAGCATTAGAGGCACACTTCGTTTATTGGATAGCTAAATGAATAATTTTTGTGTTTTCGATAAACTTATTGGCCGGAAATCTGTACTAATGTTATAATAAAGTTAATTTTGTTGCCGTAACTAATTGAGGGGGGTGTAGACCATGAATGTTTTGATAACGGGCCTTAACAATTACTTAGCGCAGGACGTCGCTATCCATTTAGCAGCCTACGATTACCGCGTAACGTGCGTGGTCCGTAATCGGCATCATGTCAGCAAAGTGTTGGATGGCAAGTATGGCATCAACACGGTTGAGGCAAATCTATTTAAAGATGGGAAGAAAAGCCCGGTACCCTCAGATACCAGTGTGGCATTTTTCTTCAGCCAGTCGCCAGTTGCCGATTCGGAATTACGAATTAGTATGGATATGCTTGCACTTGACCGCTTTCTGGGTATGTTGAAAGAAACTGAATGTAAGCATGTTATATATGTAACTAAGTTGTTGGATGATGAACGGCTAGACATTATTCGCCGACATCTGTTCAAATCGGGTATTACATATACGATCGTCCGTGTTAGCAATATCATTGGCAAGGGATCATCGCTTATGCGTGTGTTTTTACGATTGGAGCGCAAACCACTCCTGATGTTTTCCAAAGAATTTGAAACGAACAACTGCCAACCCGTGGCCTTGTCAGACGTTTGTCGGTTGCTACATGGCATCATGCTTGACCCGTATGCATACGGGCAAATTTTGGATATCGGCGGCCGCGAAGTGATGACATACCGCTCGATGTTTGAGCGCTACCTGAAGGTGGTTCAAAGCCCGCGACCCACCATTGGATTGCCATTAAATAGCTTACGGGTTACGTCGTGGGTTTATCGGTATTTATACCGGTTAGAGCATGATCTGGTCGACGCGTTGAAAGCCAATATCGGACGGGATTTGATATGCAGATATGGTCGGATGGAAGCGCATTACTCCATTGCTATGCTGCCCTTCGAGGATGCCGTTCGGCAGGCTTTGGGGATGGATAGCGATCGGAAATCCAAGCAAGTGGCCGATTATCAACTCTAAGTATGGATAAGTGTGTTTTAATTACCGGTGGACGGGGGTTGGTCGGGCGGTACCTTATTGACGAATTGGTGGGTAGAGGGTATGCGGTCCACGTGCTAACCCGTTCAGACGACGTAACGGATACCGCCTACGTACGCTATTTCAAATGGGATGTGGTCCGTGGGCAGCTTGATGCCTCGTGTCTGGAAGGAGTACGGTATATCATTCACTTGGCAGGAGAGAATATTGGAGCCTTACCGTGGAGCAAACGACGGAAGCAGGCCCTTGCTGGCAGCCGCATCGATTCGATAGCTCTTTTGTACCGGCAGATGGATATTAAACCAAACGACATACAGGTGGTCATATCGGCTTCCGCAACGGGTTATTACGGCGATAGAGGTGATGAGTTGTTGACAGAAGATCAACGTGCCGATGACGGCTTTTTAGGAAAGACCTGTGTGGATTGGGAAAAGGCCGTGCACGAAGGACGGAAACTGGGCTTGCGGACAGCCTGCCTACGGAGTGGCGTGGTACTTGCCGCCGATGGGGGAGTGTATGGCAGAATCCGTAATCCAGTTCGCGCCGGATTGGGCGCAGTATTTGGGAATGGTCATCAATATTTGCCTTGGATTCACGTCGACGATGCCGTGCGGGCGTATATCCATGCTATTGAAAACACAGCCGTTTCGGGTGCATACAACCTGGTTGCTCCGGAGCAGGTTACCAATGCAGGGTTTACCAAGGAAATAGCTTCGTTTTTTGGAAAATCAGTTTGGCTGCCACCTATTCCGGCTTTTATACTAAAAACGGTAATGGGACAAATGAGTGAGCTCCTTTTACATAGTACCCGGGCATCAGCAGAAAAAATCCAGCAGTCAGGATTTGAATTCCAATACCCAACACTGGGCATGGCTATCGCGCAATGCGAACAGAAATCAAGGGGCTAAGCGGGTCGGGAAATAGGGCGGCGTATCCAACGAGTCTTTTGACAAAGCCACAATCAGTTTTCCTGCGCAGCGATAACCGTCTTCCCATCTTTTCCCGGCGAACCTGAATAGATCGTTCCTTGCGGAAGCCCACTTAGGGGGCGTCCGACAATCGAAGGGTTAATCCGTCCGTAGATGCTTCGTATCTCAGATTGAGGATTGTTGCGGTAGCCACCTGCCCGCGTGTCGATTGCCAAATAATGCTCTTTTCGTCTGTTCTCCGTCTGCGGTACGATGCCGTCTTGGGCATAATGGAAAGTTACGTTGCCACCATTACCATTAGGGTGGGTGCGGAATCCGTTATTGGCATCCATGCCACCGGCCAGTACGAACAGCGAGCCCAATTCCTCAAGCCGGATATCGATATCGAAATTGGTGCCGTTATTTTTTCCGTCGTTGCCGAAAATAGACGCCCGGCTGCCGATAAAGGCATGTTTGACCATTAATTTCACGTCTTTTTTTCCTACAAAGCGGATGCTCGAACGGTTCCCCATAACGAGCGTGTCAATATGGACTACCAAGGCCGAATCGCCCTTGCTGAATACCTCGTTGTCCCGGTTTTTGACTTCGAGCTTAGGCAGGTGCACGGTTTCCTGTCCCTGTGCTTTGCCTATTGCTATTACTGATGCTAAGATAATAAAGCATGCGATTACCTTTTTCATAACGTTTTACTTTTTGCCTACCTAATATTAGACAATTAGGCAGGCAAAAAGGTTTAATCACAAGTGTCCTGTCAGGATGAGGAACCGTTACGATAAGCCTAACAGCTCCCTGTTGAGTGCTTTGTCCACACCTGAGGCTGCAAAATCGTCAAAGGCTTTGTCCGTAACCTCAATGATGTGTTGCTTGATGAACGGCGCACCTTCGCGCGCTCCCGCCTCGGGATGCTTTATGGCACATTCCCACTCCATGACCGCCCATCCGTCAAAATCGTATGTGCTCAGTTTGGAGAAGATACCTTTGAAGTCAACCTGACCGTCACCCAGTGAGCGGAACCTACCCGCGCGGTTTACCCAATCTTGGTAGCCACCGTATACACCTTGGCGTCCGGAAGGATTGAATTCGGCGTCTTTGACGTGGAACATTTTAATGCGTTCGTGGTAAATGTCGATAAACGACAGATAATCCAAGCATTGGAGCAAAAAGTGGGAGGGATCGTAGAGGATACAGGCACGTGCATGTCCGTCCAATTTCTCCAAGAACATCTCGTAGCTGATGCCGTCGTGTAGGTCTTCGCCGGGATGTATCTCGTAGCATACATCCACGCCGTTTTCGTCGAATGTGTCCAATATCGGTTTCCAGCGGTTGGCCAGTTCGGTAAATCCGTCTTCAACCAAGCCGGCCGCCCGTTGGGGCCAGGGGTAGACGGTAGGCCATAGCAATGCGCCGCTGAATGTAGCATGGGCATTCAACCCTAAGTTGCGCGATGCCTTGGCTGCATATTTCAATTGTTGTACGGCCCACTTCTGGCGGGCCACCGGATTTTGGTGGTATTCTGCAGGCGCAAAACCGTCAAACAAGCGGTCGTATGCCGGGTGCACGGCTACCAATTGGCCTTGTAAATGAGTAGATAGCTCACTGATGGTCAGGCCTGCTTCCTCAACAGTGCCTTTGATCTCATCTGCATAATCTTTGCTTTCAGCGGCTTGTTTCAGATCGATCAGGCGGCTGTCCCATGTCGGGATTTGTACCCCTTCAAACCCCAAGGATTTTACCCACTTGCAGATAGCAGGTAAGCTGTTGAATGGGGCTTCGTCGCCGAGAAATTGAGCTAAAAAAATACCGGGACCTTTAATTGTTTTCATGATGGTTATGTATATCTAGTTTGTATAAAAGTGTATTTCCCAAATGTAGGAAAAATAAAGAAATATGTTGACGTGTGATGTCGTGAGCGGCATGAATAGGTATGTTGTAGGCTTACAGCTTTCCATGTGTTTCCGTAGCAATAGGCTTGGTGTCTGTTCCTTATCATAATTACGGTACCCGGCATGCAACGCCAGCAAAAAAAGTGCGTCATTATGTAACATATTATAGTTGTCGCCACTCTTAAAATCAATGAGGATAAAATCAATAAGATCGGGGGGCTGTCTTCAAAAAAATGAAGATCTTTTTATGATGGGTAGAACAACGGGTTAGAATAAGGAGTCGTAAATCACAAATCAATTCACAAAAAATATAAAGATGAATAAATTGATGGCGCTTTCCGCGCTGGTATTATGGGTCAGTTCGGTATCGGGCATGATCGAGGACAAGCACACTAGTTTTTTTGTTGACAGCCTGAAACCGAAAATCGACAGCACGCAGGTGGCAGATACCCTCAAGGTAGCTGCTGCGGATACAACCAAGAATAAGAAGGAAGATGACGGGCCGAAAAAGCCGACTGTCACCGATAAGGTAAAATCCAGTGAGAAAATCGATGGGCTTTTTGTGCTGTATCAAGACACGGCGAGCGGCAGCCTCCAGATGTACATCCGCAAGGATCAAATTGACAACCCGTATATCTACCAGAGTTTTTCCATGCGGGGTCCTACATCGCTCTACCTCAACCAAAACATGATCCGGACCACATGGTTATTTACTATAAAAAAGACCAACGATCGCATCGAGTTTGCCCAGCAGAACACCGGGTTCTATTATGACCCGGACAATGCGGTAAGCAATGCGGCGAATGTCGATGTGGCGGAAGCGATCTTTTTCGCTGAAAAGGTAGCGGCGGAAGATGAGAGCGGCTTTTTGATTTCGGTCGATGGTTTGTTCCTGAGCGATAAGCTCGACCCGGTAAAACCCGTCGCCCGGCCGGGCACGCCTCCTGGAGCGATGTTTAGCTTGGGCAATCTGAATGCCGGTAAGTCAAAATATGAAACCATACGTTCGTTTGAAGGTAATACGGATGTTGTGGTCAGCTTGGCCTATGATAACCCTGCTCCGCTCAATTCAGGCGGTAAGGATATTACCGATGCCCGTTACGTGTCCGTAGCGATGCAGCACTCGTTCTTGGAAGTGCCGGATAACGATTTCCGCCCACGTCGCGATGACCCACGTGTGGGGTATTTCGGTGCCGAAGTCAACGATCTAACATCAACCTCGGCAACACCGTATCGCGATTTCATCAGCCGTTGGCACTTGGAGAAAAAAAATCCGAATGCCAAGCTCAGCGAACCTGTTGAGCCTATTGTATTCTGGATTGAGAACACTACGCCTGTTGAATATCGCCAAATCGTCAAGGAAGCGGGCGAAAAATGGAACGAAGCTTTTGAAGCAGCTGGTTTCAAGAATGCTGTCGTCATGAAGCAGATGCCAGATGACGCCACCTGGGATCCAGCGGATATCGCCTATAATGTTATCCGTTGGGTATCATCGCCATACCCCACTTACGGTGCTATTGGCCCCAGTTTCTTCAACCCACTGACCGGACAGATTCTGGGAGCGGATATTACCGTTGAATGGCGGACCGGTGCAGGAGTCAGTGCCATGGATGAATTGTATAACGGCGTTGGAGCGGCACAGCTAGAGTTGCCGTGGGAGCATACCGACCAATTAGTTTCCCATCAGGATATGAAGTCGTATCCCGGGTTCCATAAAAATCATGTGGCAACGTGCATGTTGGCTCAAACGCTGACGGCACAATACCAAGTTGGGCTTGCTTCAATCGAGGCTCTGGACGCCAGCTTGGCACCAGCACAGCGAGAGGCTGAAGTAAAGGAAATGCACAAACAGTTCCTTTACTACTTGATTTTGCACGAAATGGGCCATACCTTGGGGCTAAACCATAATATGAAAGCTAGCCAGATGCTCAGTCCAGACGAGCTGAACGACAAGTCCATTACTCGTAAACTGGGCGCACAGGGCTCGGTTATGGATTACCCCAGCATCAACGTCAGCCTGGATCGTAGTCAGCAAGGCGATTACTACACGACCAAGGTAGGACCTTACGATATCTGGGCTATTGAATATGGTTATACGCCGCTTTCTGAAGCAGAGGAAGAAAAAGGCTTACAGCGTATACTCAGCCGCAGCACGCATCCGCACCTGACGTTTGGCAACGATGCAGATGACATGCGCGCGCCGGGCAAGGCAATCGATCCCCGTGTCAATATCAATGATAACTCCAACGATATGTTCACCTATGGGGAACGCCGTTTCCAGTTGGTCAATGCATTAATTCCTAGGCTGAAGGAGCGGTTTAGCAAGCCTAACCAAAGTTACCACGAACTCCGCCAGCGTTATTTGCAGGTCAATGCGCAGCGTGCCGATGTGGCAAACGCGCTAAGCCGCTATGTGGGCGGAGTATACGTAGATCGTAGTTTTGTCGGCCAGGGAAGTGACGTGCAGCCGTTTACCCCCGTATCTGAAGCAGATCAAAAACGGGCATTAGCCTTGTTGAATACCTATGTGTTTGCACCCGATGCGTTTGCTGCAGACACCGAGTTGTACCCGTATTTACAACAACAACGCCGGGGCTTTAATTTCATGAGCGGTACGGAAGACTTTAAGGTGCAAACGACCTATTTGGGAATGCAGATGAACGCATTGGCTCATATTCTGCATCCGACGACCTTGTCTCGAGTGAGCAACAGCGCGATGTACGGGAATACCTACTCCGTGGCCGATATGATGGACGATTTGACTGGTTATGTTTTTGATGCCGACTTGGGTACGGATGTCAACCTCGTTCGCCAAAACCTGCAGACCGAATATGTAAAGGCTGCTGCGGGCATTTTGGCATCAGAGAGAGGTTATGATAACGTGA
>CAZXSL010000034.1:0-19450 GCA_964643235.1 uncultured Sphingobacteriaceae bacterium
GAATCCGGCACCAACTCCAATCTCGTTATAAAAATTTCGGGTAAAATGGCCACCGAGTTTGTCTGGTGTCGAATTTTGAAGCCAAACGTTACCCGCATCTAAAAAAACCGCCCAATTGATAATGCTCGCTAATTTGGCGCGATATTCGACGTTCATTTCCAACTGGATATCCCCGGTTTGATCTGCGAAAAAATTCTCGTTTCCTAGGTTTTCAGGCACATACGATCCGGGGCCGATGGCACGAGCACGGAACGATCGGAGCCCATTCGGGCCACCTGCAAAAAACTGCTTTACGTACGGTAACATACTGGAATTACCATAATAATAACCATATCCCGCCATGATACGAGAGGCCAATACCGAATTAGTACCCAACTTCATGTAATACCGAAAATCACTGTCAATTTTCACGTATTGTGAAAAATTAGCATTAAAAATCTGGTACACCTTGCCCTCTTTGTAATTCGCACCACGTATCAACCCATATACATTGGCCGATAAGTCCAATCCGCCCTTGTAATACAAGGTGTGCTTAAGATGTTGCTGCATCGTGTTGGTATACGTGAACATATATTTGGGTCCAAAGGTAAACGTAGGGTCAATAGCGTGCCGCAAGTATGGCAGGGAATCGACTTGAGACTGATACCATTCGGTGACGTTTCGTGGCTGTACGTAGATGACTTCGGCCAGATCAAGTTCGTGTTCCTTCTCAATGTCTTCTTTCCATAGATATCCGAAAGAAAAACTCATGGAATTGAGACTGTAAGCTTGTCGTCTATTGAGAAATTCATAGCCTGTTCGGAAAAACGTTTTGGGTACGAAATTTCGAGTTGGTCGCCAATCGAACGGGGCGATTAACCTCGGAAAAGTCAAGCTTGCCTCTACACCGTATCGATAGAAACTCGAATTGAGGTTAACATTGCCTCCCGTTTGGGTCTCAAACCCGCCATACACGGATAGGTTGAATAGTTCGCCACTCCTAAAAAAATTACGACGGGTCCAGTTTGTATTGACCTCAAACCCGTTGTAAACGTCGGCTGTTTTGCCTAGCAGTTCTACTCGTATACCCTGTTTTGGCATGGGCGTCAGGTAGTAATAAACGTCTAGTTTCTTTATGCCAGCAGAATCCACCTCCACGAAATCGTTTCGTACGAAACTGAACGTATTCATCCCGACCAGGTTATTTAGTGCCCGGTTGTGGTTGCGTCGGGTATACAAATCGCCTTTGCTGAAAAACATTGCACGTGCAATGGAGAAATGTCGAAATGCCCGGTTCGGATCGACAAAATATAAGCGGCCGCCGTCATAGGAGGTGGCGCGCCTAGTCGTCGTACGGGGATACCCCCCGCGGGCGTCCTGTTTATAATCCGGATAAATAAATATGTTGTTAATTCGATAGGCCGTACGAGCACGTTCGGGCGTTTCCTTTTTTACCATTACAAAGAGATCGACCTGATGATTGCCTAAGGTGCTATCCACTTCAACCAGGATATAATCGGGATTGAAATAATAGAAGCCTTTGTTTTTCAGCTCATCGTCAATCCGTACCCTCTCAGCGATGATTTGGTCCAAGCTATATCTGCGGCCTTCTACGAGCAGCGTATTTTTTTGTGTTTCCTTAATAGCTTTGCCCAATTCTGTGGAGTCCACGTCAAAGGCTACTGAATTGACCCGGTAGATAATCTTTGGTTCTGCCATGTAAGTAATGGTGGCTTTCCGCTTTCGGATGGTCGTATCTGACCTTACTTCCGCATTGAAAAAGCCCAAGTTTTCTAAACGGTTCCGCAAAAGATTTTCGTTATAATCGCGGTTGACATCACTTAAATATACAGGTTCTTCACCTACAGTATACTTAAGCCATGACCGCAGCCCACGCGCACTCCGAGGCTCTCCAGCAATATTATATGCGTATAGCTGCGGCCGCAAACCCAATATGGTCGTGTTGGGTTCGGGCCTGAGTAGTTCCTCCAAACTGGCGGCTAGTGGTTTGATGAATTGTTCGGGAATGGTGTCGGATTCGATTTCGACCTGGCCCTTCACGTACAAGTGCTCGCCTTCCGGCAGGTATTTGATGTTGCTGCAAGCACCTAAGCCCAATACCAAGGTCATACACGCCAAGTATACTCGCACCTTATTCCTCATCATCATTCCTCCTTCCTTCAGGCAAATTATTTTCATCTTGTTCATTGCGTATCGGATCACGCCTACGATTGGCCGTATCAGATCGACTCGTACTTCCCTCGTCGACTGGGCGGAGATAACCTAGTGAGTCTGTACCGTTCGTTACTTGACTTGGTTGCCTATCTTCCAGTATCTCCGGATTTGTGCGCCGTATGCTGTCACGGATTACCCGCCTGACACTGTCACGATAGGCGCTATCCCGCTCCAGTCTATCCACATCAAACCGACGGCGGAAGCGGCGCGAGCTGGTGTTATAATAATCCTGAAGTCGCGTGGCGCTCATAAACACTTCCTTGAACTCGTTATAATCCATATTGATGATAAACCCCAGTCCTGTTTCGACAAACTGGCCCATCAAGGTCACCTGATATTGGTTTTTACGATAAACACGTAGCGTGTATCGCCCATCGCGGCTCAATTGATAGTCCAGGGCGATATCCCCCGCGATATTGGATGCCCGCTCTCCCGGACGTTGCTTTCCTTCCAATTCAAAATTAGACCCAACCGTTACTTTGAGCCGATCGTCAAACAACATCTTCGATATGCCGACATTCAAATCTGTACGGTTTTGCATGGTGCCAGTCGTGTAGTCTTCTGTTGATTGAAGGTCGAACTCAAGCTCAACACCCTGAATCAAGTCACTAGCCAATCGGTTAAGCTGTTCACTTAAAAGCGAGCTAACGGTGTTACGTGCGATGGATTCAACGCCACCACCTCCGGATAGGCTTTCGAATGGGTTCGGCGCAATGAAACGGCCCAGGATTATCAATGCAAATACTTGTTTGTTCATGTCCGACTCTTGTTCCCGTAATTGGGCGAGCGCACCATTTACCTGTTGCACCACATCCTGTGATACGACGGCATTATTGGCATCGAGTGTAATGTCAAAGGCCAAATTAGGCGAGAACATGTCCTCAGTTATTCGAAGATTAACATCAAACGGTATGCGCTGCCGATAGATGTTCTGGTTTTGCGAACCCACTTGGTTCTGTACGAGTTCCAGTGTTGGTGCACGTAATTCGTATACGGCGGTAATATCCAAGCGGGCGTCGAGCGGGTCGCCGGACCAAACGATCGTGCTACCTTGTTTAAAGAGGAATTCGCGACTAACCGGACCGAAGGAAAACGAATAGCTACCTTCTTCCACAGTGTATGTACCGGTCATATTGATACGTCCACTTGGTTCGATTGAAGCATTAAGCTGAGCTTCGCCTCGGATATGCAAAGCGTCCTTCGTACCGGGGTCTATCACGATAGTGAAATCTGCTTCGTTTTCTGTCCGGATATCAATGGATACGTCTAAACCACCTAACTCCGTTGTCGTTAAGGAATCCAATTGGCCGAATACGTTGTAATAGGTCGTGTCGCTCCTGTCAACAAATCGTACGATACCTTCCCGTTCGACCATACCTGGATCATCATTAGGCAAAACGAAAGTCACATCCGTGTCGTCGTTGACGTTCAACGTTCCTTCGACCACGGGATTATCCATATCCCCACGGATGGATATGTTAGAAGTAACGAACAACTTACCATAGTACATGTCATTATCCTCGGAGGTGGAGTTAAGCACTTGAAAATCATTAGCTGTCAAGGTCAGTCCAAAATCAAAGTCGGTATAGGTCTTGGTGGAGACCGTTCCGTTCAAGCGTGCGATGTTGCTTTGGCTATCTTTAAGCTCGAATCGATTGAATCGCAAACCACTATCATTAAATGTGATGCGTTGCTGGTCGATGTGGAACGTAGCATTTAACATGGTAACATTGAGTGTCGACTGGTTAAAAATCAGGTCGCCGTTAATCCGTGGTTCATCGACCGTACCGGTAATTTTTAAGGTGCCACTGATGTCGCCCGATGTGTTCCGTAGATACCCGAGACTGAACGCCTCCAAGGTTTGCATGGTTAACGGAGACAAATCCAATGTGAAATCAAGCGAAGAAGGTTGTCTGGGGGGAGAAATAAAGTCGCCACGCAAATTTGCGCGATTTCCATTGCCTTCGATATCAATATTGGCGGTAAAGATATTTTCGCGTTCGTTGTTGACTTGCATACTGATATTACCAACTGTATCGCTTCCGAAAACGAAATCAGCAATTGTCAAATCCGAGACAAACACAGGCGACGTATCGAAGCGAGAAACGGTAGCTAGGCCATTAATTCCCCCACTTATTCGCAGTAGTTCGCTCTCGAACATAGCCGTCAAAGTCTCGATACGGAAATCATTAAATGTCAAATCGATAGGGGAGTTGGGGATGGAATCTTGCGATTCAATACGCATCTCCTGCCCGTTTTTTCGCAACACGAAATTATGTGCCAGTAGGCCATCAGTACCAAATCGAATAGCATTGTCCGGAATAACGTCCCATTGGTCGTAATTGAGCATCAAACCATCCTCTTTAATTCTAAACACAAAGTTGTTTGCTTCTACCTGCATAGCTATGCCCAAATGGTAGCGACCTTTGTCTTCCTGATCCTTGACCCATAACCCCATTTCCATCATGTTTTGGATGATCGTTCCGCTGAGCAGGGTGTTGGTCAGTTCGGTGTTGCCCATACTCAGTTGTTCCACCAAAAAGGAATAGTACATGGTACTGTCAACCGTGTTAATATCAACATTGATACCGTGTAATTCCGTACCGCCATACACAACTTCCGGAGCGAGTAACTTAATGAAGAGCATCTTATCGTCACTGGTAAAGGAACCGTCGAGGGTTATGTCCTCCATTTTGGTAAGCTCAGGCACCAAACCTTGGATGAATCGGCTTCTGGTAAAGGTCATACTGAAGTCCATCTGCTGGGGATCGTATTCATATACCGTCGCTACCGAGTCTGGCTGGTAGTAAACAGCAATGATATCCTGAACGGCTGGAGACAGCTGGCTGAGTTGGTAATTGCCCACCATGTGTGCACGAAGAAACTCGGAGCGGAGCATCAGGAAGGTACGCTCATCCGTAGCCCTCGCCATGAGGGATACGGAGTCTAAGGCGTAGCGTTCGCTGTTATAGGCTACGGAGGAGTTGAGGATATGCAGTGAGCCGTTTAAATGGTCGACATCTGCTGTCTCAAAATCTGCTACAATACGGCCGTGATAACGAAAATTATCTTCCATGAAATTGAGGTTTTGCAAGTTGATGCTATCGATCATCAATGCAAAGTTGGCAGCAGGGTATTCGCCTGAAAAGTCAGCCTTGCCCTCCAAACTGATGTCTAAGTTCGGATCATCACTGTTAGCAAATAAGTCGACATGACCATTGTCGGCCTGGACAACTAAATCAATATCTCGGTAGTCGTACCCAAGATATTGGGCAGATATCAGCTTTGCTTGGATATCGGCTATGGCTGTCTTGGGATCAAAACCGGCACCCTGAGCTTGCGCGGCAAAAGAAAGTTTACCGATTGTGGTATCGCCTAATATTTTTCCAACATCGATGTCCATGATACTGATATTGGCATTGTACACGGTATCCGGTCCGGCCCGATAAGTAGCATCTAAGCTTGCATTACCCTCGCTGGTCAGTAGTTGCATGTCGGTCGTAAAGGAGTTGAGACCACCGTTGAACGTGCCTACCAGCCGGACGTTCTCGGGCACCTGAATACTATCCGGCAGCATGTTAGCGGGAATAAGTCGTTCCACATCCCATCGGGTAGTCTGAAATTCTTCCAAGTCAAGATCCACATGCATGTTATCGATATCGGGCAATCCTCGGATATTAGCTTGGGCGGCAATACGGGTATCGTCTAGGGTTGTGATTTCTAGTGATGGGATACGCAAGTTGCCAAGCTGGCCCACTATTCGGCCATCCACATGAAACACGGCTTCAAGCAAAGGTTGCATGATTTCCATTGTGTCCAAATCTGGAACAAATAACAACACATCTGGCATACCCAAGTGACTGTTTCGCAGATTAGCGTCCAAAACGATTTGTTCCATTTGGTCGGTAATGGTAGCTAAGGATGGGTAGGAAACACGAATACGTTCGCGAATCAGCGTATGAGGGGTTTGGACGTATAAATTGGCTAATTCGGCACCTTGGTTGGTATAGGTAAATTCAGTGCGTAATTCGTTCAATTGGAATCCGCTCCGATCCCGTGCCGACAAATGGTTAAGTTGGCCGCTGATGGAATCCGTAGCGTAGAACAGGTTAATGAGTTCACCCTCCAAATTCGTGATACCGATATTACCATAATCAAACCCTTTGGCCAGGTTGGGCTGGTTTGCGTCCTCAAATATGAAATCTGTTTGTCTGATGGTGATTTCGTCTGCATGTACACGCCAGTTTATCGGTTCACCGTTGATTTCATCCGTTGGTGCATTATTTGATGTCGATGCAGTCGTTTGGCCAAAGTAAATACGTGAATCGGATCCATCCAAAAGCAGGGATTTAATATCCACGAATTCGCCGTTCAAATCGAGTGCATTTAGGACTGCTTCAAACCGTTCGATTTCAAATCTCGTATCCATTGCCGATGATTCGTCGGTATAGGCAAAGACAACGTTGCGCAGGTCAAACGTACCAAAATCCAAATCGGGTAGGAGGGAGGCTGCTTCCGCTTCGGGTATAACGCCAAAATCGCCGACCGAGGGTATATCCCCGGCTTGAAGGGTCGCCCATTGACGTATGGTGGCGTGCAATCCGTCGATGGAAATCTTAGGAATTGCAAAATGCATATTTCCCGAAAGATCAAAAGTCTTGATACGGGTGTTAAGATGTCCTAAATTGATATCGGCACCCATACCGATTACCTCATCATGATACACAAAGCGTATACGATCGAGCAGCACCTTGTCAATGGCAAAGGTCATCGCCGTCGACGTGTCCGTCGGGTTGGGTTCCGGTTCGCCAACAAAGGCCGTGATGATGTAATCGAAATTAAAGGCGCTATCAGGAAGTGTCCGATTGATCTTGGCCGTTACACCTTCAAGGTTCAACTCACTGATTTCAACCGTATTTCTCAGCAATTTTAACATGCTGATGTCTACTTTCAGTTTCTCACCGGCTACCAACGTATCCCCGCTTAAGTCTTCAAAGTAGACCCCTTCGAGCACCAATTTTTTTGGAAAATCAAGGCTGACATAGGCGATATCGACCGGTGTCCCAATTTTGGTTTCTATGAAATTCGTGATTTTCGTTACGGCATAGTTTTGCACGGTAGGAATGCGGATCAAGATAATCAGCAATAGCACTAAGCCCGTGATACTTGCAATAATCCATAAAAGTGTCTTTAGGGCAATTCTACCTGCTTTTTTCAAATCTGCTTTTCACTGTTATGGCGGGAATTCGTCCCACCAGCTCCATAAATTGTTGATCGCTTCTTTAGAAAACCAATAAGTTAACCAAAGGTTTACAAAAACGCAAAAGCAAGATTTTGGTCTGCTTTATGCTATCGCTTGCAAATATACGCCAATGGAGAATAAAACGATAGTAATTCAGGGGTTTATCGACTAAAACATGCAGTTAATGGTATAAAAAAAGCGCGATGTAGGTTACATCACGCTTTATACGGCGTTATTTCGACGCACGCGTACATATTTGTAATTTATCCCTTAGCGGCTAACCGAAAGCTCGACGACTTCCACATCCAAAACCGAGAACACCTTGTGGGATGACAGCAATTCCGGTTGAGGTTTAATCTCGTCAAGAATTGCCACATCGACACCCCGTTGTCTGACGATATCTAATACCCCACCCAAGCATGGATAATCGGTCTCGATATCACCTCCGTTAAACCCAACGATTTCCCCAAATCCATCGATGGAATTGTAGAAGTTCTTCATCGTCACGGGCATGAAGTTATTTGCCTGACGCAAGTCGTCCAAGGTGGATCCGACTCGAATCCCCTCGGAGGTTTGGTACGGCCCGAAACTGTTGTTAATGGCTAGCTTTGTTATCGTTAGGTACGGTTCGGTGCTTTCTGCCCAGTAAACAATAATTTCTTCAGCTTCTCCTTCGTACACACGAGTTACCTGTACATCGGTTCCGTTAACCGACTCCGTGCCGTGATTCAGGTTGTTCGCACCTACGGCTTGGACCAAATCATCGTATGTATAGTTTAGTTTGACGAGGCCGATTCCGTCGCAGGTAATAGCGTTAGGATCTACGGTTTGAGTCGTTTGTTCGGATTGCTGCCCGGATTGGCACCCCATAATAAAAACACCAAAAATGGCTATTAATATTGCTAAAAATAACTTTTTCATTTGTGAGCTATAATTTTTTTAAGTTTCTTAAAATCAAAAGCAACAACATTCACGCCAGCCTAGGTGTCAGAATGTAACGATAACCTAGATGCTCCATATAAAGGCTCTTTAGCCTAAGCTTTTCAGCGCTTCGTCCAGTAAGTGTATTTTGGCCTCGGCATCAGCTTTTTTCTTCCGTTCGTTTGCTACAATTTCGGGTTTGGCATTTTGGACAAAACGCTCGTTTGCCAACTTCGCGTCTACGGATTTCAGGAACCCTTGGAAGTATTCAAGTTCCTTTTGCAGCCGTTCACGCTCAGCGTCCACATCGATGTTGTCTTCAAGCTGCACATAAAACTCGTCCGTGCCGACAAGGAACCTGCTTCCTGATTGCTTCTCGGTTACAAAGCTGATTTCTGAAATGTTTGCCATTTTTTGGATACAACTTCCGTATCGTTGATAATCGACATCCGAATGGTGCTGTATGGCTAGGGGCAAAGCTGTTTTAGGCGAAATCTGCTTCATGTTTCGGGTATTCCGTATTTCTGAAACCACCTGCTGCAATGAAGCAAATCCATGGAGTTGACGCTCGTCGTACTCCTCCGATACGGGGTAAGGTGCGACGATACAGCAGTCCCTTTCATCTCGTTGGCCAAACAGTTCGTCATGCCAAAGTTCCTCAGTAATAAACGGCATGAACGGATGCACGAGTTTAAGCACCGATTCAAAGTAGGATTTGGTTTGCTCATGTATACCGGCTGCGATTGGCTGTTGGTAAGCCGGCTTAATCAATTCGAGGTACCAGGAGCAGAAGTCGTCCCACACAAGTTTGTATGTTGCCATCAGGGCATCTGAAATTCGATATTGTGTAAAATGATCTTCGATTTCGGCTAAGGCCTGATTAAAGCGATGGTAAAACCAGGTAACCGCTTCCTGCTGCTCGCTGCTCGCTTCAGCGTCCGTCACTTCCCACCCTTTTACCAGCCGGAAAGCGTTCCATATCTTGTTAGCGAAATTCCGCCCTTGCTCGCAATAGGAAACGTCGAACATCAGGTCATTTCCAGCGGGGGACGATAGGAGCATTCCCACGCGTACGCCGTCCGTACCGTATTGTTGCATCAGCTCAATAGGATCCGGCGAATTGCCGAGTGATTTGGACATCTTGCGCCCCTGCTTATCACGCACTATACCGGTCAAATAGACGTTTTTAAACGGTGGTTTTCCGGTATATTCATGTCCGAAGATAATCATTCGGGCGACCCAGAAAAACAAGATTTCAGGTGCGGTAACCAGATCGCTTGTGGGGTAGTAATATTTGAAATCGGCATTCTCAGGATGGGTAACACCATCAAAAACCGACATGGGCCATAACGCGGACGAAAACCAGGTGTCGAGCACGTCCTCTTCCTGGCGTATGCCTTCGGCAGATTTTTCATCCGCTAAGAACAGACTTCTTGCTTCATCTTCCGTTTTTGCGACAACCCATTCATTTTTATTGTTATACCAAGCTGGAATTCGCTGTCCCCACCACAATTGGCGACTTACACACCAATCCTTAACGTTCTCCATCCAATGCCTGTAACTAGCAATGAATTTATCCGGGATCAAGTTGACCTCGCCATTGACGACATAATCCAAAGCTGGTTTGGCTAATTCCTCCATTTTACAGAACCATTGCATCGATAATTTGGGCTCGATGGCGGCATCGGTACGTTCAGAAAAACCTACTTGCGATTTGTAGTCCTCTATTTTGTCGACATGACCGGCCTCGTTCAGCTGCACGACAATTTTTTTGCGTGCTACGAATCGGTCTTCCCCAACAAGGATTTGAGCCTTTTCGTTTAGTGTGCCATCGTCGTTTAGGATGTCGATGACTTCCAGGTTATGCTTTTGTCCGAGTTCGTAATCGTTCAGGTCGTGGGCTGGCGTTACCTTTAGGCAGCCCGTACCGAAATCCATTTCCACATACTCATCACCAATGATGTTTACCTCGCGATTAATAAGTGGTACACGGGCTCTTTTACCAATGAGATTACGATAACGTTCATCATTCGGATTGACACAGATGGCCGTATCCGCCATGATAGTTTCAGGCCGTGTAGTGGCGATGACTAAATAATCTTGCCCCGTATCCGTGGTGGTATCGACCAACTCGTATTTCAGGTAATAGAGTTTTTGCATGACCTCCTTGCGGTTGACCTCTTCGTCCGAGAGGGCTGTTTTGCCCTCCGGGTCCCAGTTGACCATACGTACACCACGGTAAATATAACCCAGTCGGTATAGTTTGATAAACGTGTCGATGACCGCCTCGCTGAGATCCGGATCCATGGTAAACTTCGTTCGCGACCAATCGCAGGAAGCTCCCAGCTTTTCGAGCTGTTGCAGGATGATACCGCCATACTTTTCCTTCCATTCCCAAGCATGCACCAGAAATTCATCGCGGGTAATATCTTTTTTCTCAATACCTTTTTCTTTGAGCATAGCCACCACTTTAGCCTCCGTGGCGATGGATGCATGGTCGGTACCTGGAACCCAGCAGGCATTTTTGCCTTGCATACGAGCCCGGCGGATTAGCACGTCTTGAAGTGTATTGTTAAGCATATGCCCCATGTGTAGCACTCCGGTAACGTTTGGTGGTGGCATCACGATGGTGTACGGCTCGCGCTCGTCCGGCGTGGACTGGAAGAAGCCTTTTTCCTGCCAATAGGCATACCATTTGTCTTCGGCTTGCTTTGGATTGTATGTTTTTGCTATGCTCATAAATTTCGTCTGTAACGTTTTGGCGTGCAAAAATACGGATTTTTGGGGATAAAGTGAAGGGGTCGTAAAGGCTCAATCCATAATCCCACTTTCGTTCCTTGCGCCGTGCCGAGCTCCGATGAGCGGAATTGAAGTCCTGGCCAGATCAGGAAATTGAAAAATTCCGTTAAAATAGGGTTCGAGTTGAAATGGCTTATAAATATTCTATCAAACCCTATTGACTTTTAGTGTGTTTGCGTATATTTGGTTGTTCGCTGTTATGTTATGGCCGCGGAATCCAATTAAAACGAACATTAAATCTATCAAACCATGAATCTAATAACGAAAAAAAGCCTCTTGTTAATCGTTTTAACGGCAGGTGCACTATTGGCAACCAAAGAGATTGATGCTTGTACCCGTGTGGTTTACAAAGGGCCAAATGGCACGATTATCACGGGCCGTACAATGGATTTTTCAATGGAAATACCGGCTAATTTATGGCTATTTCCGAGAGGCATCGAAAGGGAGGGATTAACAGGGGCAAACACGGTTAAATGGACGTCGAAATACGGAAGTATAGCGGCCAGCTCCTGGGACATTGCCGTGTCGGACGGCATGAATGAAAAAGGCCTAAATGCCAACATGCTGTGGCTGAACAATTCAAAATACCCTCCGTATGAAAAGGACGGGGATACCAAGGGACTTGCCGTTTCCTTATGGGCGCAATATGCCCTGGATAATTTCGCAACCGTGAAGGAAGCGATTCAGGAATTCAGTAAAAAGGAGTTCGTCGTCGTTACCGATTTCATCCCCGGCACGGATAAATATACGACCGTCCACCTTTCTTTGTCCGACTCGAGCGGCGATAATGCTATTTTGGAGTACGTCAATGGGAAACTGGTCATCCATCACGATCCGTCGTATGTCGTGATGACAAACGACCCTGTTTTTGAGCAGCAATTGGCTATCAATGAGTATTGGAAAGAGATTCCGGGCAGGATATTCCTTCCGGGAACCAACCGGGCCGCAGACCGGTTCGTACGCGCGTCCTATTATATCGATGCCATCCCGCAAACGGACGACACGAGAATAGCTTTGGCTGGCATTTTCAGTGTTATCAGGAATTGCTCGGTCCCGTACGGAATTTCCACCGAAGGTTTCCCCAATTTATCCACAACGAGATGGAGGATAGCCGCGGACCAAAAAAACCTGGTCTACTACTTCGAGGACGCACTCAGCCCCAATACGGTTTGGGTGGATTTGAAAAAACTGGATTTCGATATTTCGGGGCCGGTGCGAAAACTGTCGTTGGACAACCAACAGGTGTATGCGGGCGAATCCTCCGACAAATTTGTTGATAGCGAGCCATTGGCCTTCATCGGCATATAGGCGATGCTGCGGGTTATCCGAATTGTTGTTTTTGCCTAGCTTGTTTTTTCAGTAAGTGAAGGGACATTGGCGAATCATTTGTTAACGATACCGGGGATAAACATCGGGTGCACGACAGATTTCCGTTTTGTCATCCGCCGAGAGCCGGACAAGTTGCTGAATGGAATGAAGCGGCTCGATTGCGTATTATCCCAAGCCATAGATCCTTCTGCCGGTAGGTTTTCGGTAGCGCCAACACCGACCGCTATAGACGGCCCCCATATACCGAATCGGACAGTTGGTCGCCTATCAGGTCATAAAAGCCCCCGTACACGTGGACAGGCGATTTATTATCCCAATTGCTGGGAAGTTCCCACTGGGCCTTTCCATCCGCTGCACTTGCCAACCCATCGACGAAATAAGCGTGTCCACCTTCTATATATACGGCAGCAACCAATAACCCGTATGGCCGGTTGGGTTTATCCGTACCCCAGGTAAAATTCAGGACATTATCCTTCACTACCATTTCAAGATGGCGGGGAGGGGGTAAACTACCTCGGAATACCAATACTTTTCCAGGGTCGACGTATGGGATGTTACCTTCCCCGTATTCGAGGGCATTTTTAAACGTGTGTGACTGTGCGGTTTGGAACGGGCCGACACGGCTTCCCTTGGGAGCAACGTTCTTGTAACCGAACTCGATGATGCGTTTCAAAGGGCGCAGGAATTGGGAGACGGCTGCCATCCTCGCCCTGTTTAGTAGGGCCAATTCACTTGGTTTGCGCTTCTTTTTCGGATAAACAGGCAAAGACCGGATAATATTCTGGCCATTCAGTTCGTATCCGACGATATTTCCCACCCTGCCTGAAAATGGGCCATGGATACCGTTTTTTAATATAGCCATAACGATAGGTTTAATAGAGGTGTACAGTTGGTTAATTGCTCATTAACACCAAATTTACATATAGTGGTAAATTTACCCAAATAAAGTAGTAGTTAAAGAGTCAGTTTACTGAGGCTTTACCTCTATAAACCCTCTATAAACCCTTAATTATATCTCCAAAATAACTTAATTAATATGGAGGAAGAAGTAAGGCATCTGTATGGGAGAAATATAGAAGCTTCCCGATTAGGTACGATATTAGCTCGAACATCCAATCTCTGGGCTACACCAAGTTCTCCAAGCACCAACAAATAAGAAGATTTTCGCCCTTTCCTTCCTTGATTTCTCCCATCAATACCTTACATTCGTTGTTTGCAAATGCCACAGTGCGAAAAAGTGTCGAAACAAATGACTCCTTTTGTGCGTCTTAATGGCGATGTGAGTGGTTACTGAGCAACTTGGTACAAACAAAGAAAAACGATAAAATAGAGAAAATGCCTTCGATTCTTTCCCTTCAGGACGTTAATAAAATTTATAAAAGTGGCGGTCAGTCGCTTCAAGTATTGCGTAACATTGATCTAGAGGTTTCTGACGGTTCTTCCATTGCTATCGTGGGCCCCTCGGGCAGTGGCAAAACCACATTGCTGGGCTTATGTGCCGGTCTGGACCAAGTGAGTAGTGGTAACGTAGTGCTCAACGGTATCCGTTTGGATGATCTGGACGAAGACGCGCGGGCTAGCGTACGCAATCAATATGTAGGTTTTGTGTTCCAGAATTTCCAGTTACTTCCCGCACTGACGGCTCTGGAAAACGTAATGGTGCCACTGGAGCTTCGTGGGGACAGGAAAGCACGTGCAACAGCGTTAGCTTTGTTAGGTAAAGTAGGATTGGCCGAAAGGGGCCACCATTATCCGCTGCAACTGTCAGGAGGGGAGCAGCAGCGGGTTTCTATTGCACGAGCGTTTTCCAATTCTCCGAAAATCCTCTTTGCCGACGAACCGACGGGCAACCTCGACACGGAAACGGGTGTGAAAGTCGAAAACCTGCTTTTTGAGTTGAACCGTGATGCAGGTACTACACTGGTATTAGTAACGCACGACATGGAATTAGCAGCAAAAACCAATCGAATCGTCCGTATGAAAAGCGGGACAATAATTTCGGACACGTCGGCAGGGGAGGAGGCATAATGGAGTCAGTTGATCAACCAGTGAAAGGTAAAACAACGAATCCAAGCATCGGATGGATATTGCGTATGGCCTGGCGGGACAGTCGGAGAAACCGCGCTAGGCTGTTGTTGTTTATTTCGTCTATTGTTATCGGAATTACTGCCCTTGTCGCCATCTATGCCTTAGGCGACAATTTGCGAAAAGATATTGACAGCCAAGCTGCCACGCTACTGGGCGCGGATTTAGTCGTCAACACGAATCGGACGTTGGATGAAGGCGCACAGCATGTGGTGGATACGGTAACGCATTTAAGCAAAGCAGTGTCCTATGAACAACGTTTTGCCTCAATGGTTGTCTTTCCAGCCACTGGAGGTAGTCGATTGGTAGAAATTCGGGCGTTAGGCGGCGATTTTCCTTATTACGGCCAATTAGAAACAACACCGAAGGCTGCCGGTAGGGCGTTTCGTGAGGGCAAAGAAGCTCTTGTTGACAAAACTGTAATGCTGCAATTCGGTGCACAGGTAGGAGATTCGGTCAAGGTAGGGGAGGTCACTTTCAAGATAGCAGGTGTTTTGGAGCGTGCGCCTGGGCAGTCAGGCATATCCAGTACGGTGGCTCCGGCTGTGTTCATTCCTATGCAATACCTGGCAGAAACGGAACTTAACCAACTCGGAAGCCGAGTTAATTATTACTATTATTTCCACCTAAACGAATCTGCCAATGCCGATTTATTGGTCAAACAGCTAGACGAACAGCTGGAAACGAATCGGCTGAGTGTCGATACCGTTGCCTCGCGGAAGGAAGAAACGGGACGTTCTTTTTCTGATTTGGAAAAATTTCTTTCCCTAGTTGGGTTTATAGCCTTGTTATTGGGATGTGTGGGTGTATCCAGTGCAATCCACATCTACATCAAGGAGAAAATCTTAAGTATCGCTATTCTACGCTGCTTGGGTGTTACGTCCCGTCAAGCGTTTCTCATTTACTTAACCCAGGTGCTCGCCGTGGGTCTATTGGGCTCTGTGCTAGGGGCAGTGCTGGGCACGGGAATCCAGCAGCTGTTACCTTGGGTGCTGCAGGACGTCGTGCCGGTTACCATCAGCAGCACGATTTCCTGGCGCGCTATCGTTCAGGGAGTTGGATTAGGAGTGCTGATATCCGTTCTATTTGCCTTGTTGCCTCTTGTGGGCATTCGTAACATCTCGCCACTCAATACGCTACGTATGACATTGGATGAGCAAACGTTGGTCAGGGATAAGCTGAGTGGAGTCGTTTATATATTCATCGCCGCATTCATCATTCTGTTTGCTTATTTCCAATTAGGCGATTGGCTTCAAACGGTATATTTTACCTTGGCTTTAGTTGTTTCCTTCCTGATCCTGTATTTGGCAGCCCGACTCGTAACTTGGGCCGTTCGGCGTTTTTTTCCGGTGTCGTGGAATTACCTGTGGCGACAAGGTCTGTCTAATTTGTTTCGTCCTAATAACCAGACGGCCGTACTGGTGGTCGCAATCGGACTAGGAACGGCATTTATTGCGACGCTCGTATTGGTTCAGGGTATGTTAATCTCACGCGTAGCATTGTCGTCCGGCGAGGGACAACCCAACATGGTTGTTTTCGATATCCAGACCAACCAGATGGAGCACATTAACAAGCTGACTCGTGCACAAGGGTTACCTATTTTGGACGAAGTGCCCATCGTAACGGTTCAATTGGAGGCGATTAACGGCTATACACTTGCAGACGTACAGGCTGATTCAACGCTCGATGTATCGAGGCGCGCATTGGGCGGCGAACTACGTGTCACTTATCGCCAAACGCTCAGTGATTCAGAGAAGGTCACATCAGGCCAATGGATAGGTGAGGTCGTGGAAGGAGAATTGCCGCGCGTTTCTTTGGAAGAAGGCTACGCGGGCCGTATTCGTATCGGGATAGGTGATACGCTACGCTTCAATGTCCAAGGTGTACGTATTCCGGCTGTCGTAGGTAGTCT
Source organism: uncultured Sphingobacteriaceae bacterium (assembly GCA_964643235.1). Taxonomy (GTDB): domain Bacteria; phylum Bacteroidota; class Bacteroidia; order Sphingobacteriales; family Sphingobacteriaceae; genus CAYRGQ01. Next base: position 16,503 of record CAZXSL010000034.1, read on the forward strand.
CCGAGAGGTGGATTGGAATCGGGTACAGACAAATTTCAGACTCGTATTTCCGATGGGCGTTATCGACCAAGCACCTCAATTTTACGTAATGATGACCCGTGTGCCGGATGACGCAGTGTCGGCCCGTTTCCAGCAAGCACTTGTGTCCCAGTTTCCTAATGTCTCGGTTATTGATTTAGGACTTATCCTGTCGGTGCTGGACGAGATTTTAGATAAAATTGGTTTTGTCATCCGTTTCATGGGTAGTTTCAGCATTTTGACGGGTTTTGTCGTACTTATCGGTTCGGTTATGATCAGTAAATATCAGCGTATCCGTGAGAGCGTTCTGTTGCGTACAATGGGGGCCAGTCGCAGGCAGGTATTTGCAATTACTGCGTTGGAGTATTTTTTCCTCGGATTGATTGGCTCGCTGACTGGCATTTTATTGGCTGTATTAGGCGCATGGGCCTTAGCTCGGTACATCTTTAGCATTAGTTTTGAGCCGGATCTACTTAATTTACTTTATGTTTTTGGGAGTGTTATCGGCCTTACAGTAATGATTGGTTTGGCAAACAGCCGAGGCATAACAACGCAGCCACCATTAGCGGTATTGCGAAAGGAAAGTTAGATCTTTGGTTTTAGAGGAATTTAGGCGAATTTCAACTAGGATAGAAAAATATAGCATGAAGAGCCAAAATCGTTTTAAAACTATACGTTATGATGTGTCTAATAATTTATGTTATGTTAAGTTGGTTTTTCTAATACTTCCCTACAGGTTGCCCATTTCTCCATGAACTTGATTAAGCGTAGAAATATAATAACTCCAAGAATGATACATTTGCTTAATTTTAATATGAAATAAGACCAATGTTACGAACGATAATTTTAGTGGGTATCGGCGGTGCTTTTGGAAGCATTCTCCGTTATTTGATTGGTGTATTGGCTAGCCGATTTTTTCCTATGGAATTCCCTCTAGGAACTTTTGTTGTCAACACCCTGGGTTGCTTACTCATTGGTATTTTCATCGGTATAATTGACCGTCAACACGTGATCAACCAAGATTTTAAACTTTTATTGGTTACTGGATTTTGTGGTGGTTTTACGACATTTTCAGCGTTCGCTTCAGAAAACGTCAACTTACTCCAGCAAGGTCACCTATTATCTGCATTTACTTACATAGCCGCAAGTATCATCTTAGGATTATTTTCCGTATGGTTTGGTTTAATATTAGTCAAGTTTATATAGCCCCCTCCCACTCAAATTAAAGCATTACATATTAGCTATAAAAAGCTAATATACAGCCTATTTACCTCTCATAACTTGATATGTTGGATCGTCGATCACATTGACCACTATCATGGCTTCGGCATTTTTTAATAGGCGCTGGCAATCCGGGCTCAAGTGCCTAAGTTGTACTCGTTTTCCCATTCGAGAATAACGCTCGGTAATTTTATTAAGTGCGTCAATAGCTGACATATCTGCGACACGACTTTCCTTGAAGTCGATAATAACTTCATCCGGATCACTTTCAATATCAAATTTCTCTAAAAACGCCGTTGTTGATCCAAAAAACAGGGGACCATATATTTCATAATGCTTTACCCCTTGGTCATCAATATGTTTTCTTGCGCGTATGCGCTTGGCATTGTCCCATGCAAATACTAAAGCCGACACAACCACGCCGAGTAAGACCGCCAATGCGAGGTTATGGAATACCACGGTTACGGCAGCTACCATGATGCCAACGAAGATGTCTGAACGTGGAAAACGAGTAATGGCTCGTATACTAACCCACTGAAAGGTACTTACTGCCACAATCATCATTACACCGACTAGCGCAGCCATGGGTATACGTTCGATAAACGGTGCACCAGCCAAAATAACGACAAGAATCGTTATGGCTCCGATAAACGATGAGAGCCTAGTGCGGGCGCCTGCACTCAGATTGACTAGGGTCTGTGCTACCATCGCACAACCGCCCATACCGCCGAAAAATCCGTTGACCAAATTACCGACACCCTGTGCTATGGCTTCCCGATTGGACTTCCCTTTCGTGTTCGTGATTTCATCAACCATGTTGAGTGTAAGCAACGACTCGATGAGTCCGACGCCCGCCATGACCAGGGCGTACGGGAAAATTATCGTCAGCATTTCAAAGTTAAAGGGTACGGCAGGAATGTGAAAAGACGGTAACGAACCACTTACACTCGCAATATCCCTCACTACTTTTGTTTCAATTCCAAAAACCGACACCACACCAAAAACAACCAATATGGCGACCAAAGAAGGCGGAACAGACTTGGTAATCCGCGGCCAAACCAATACGATAGCCAATGTCAAAGCTGTCAGCCCAATCATCGTGTACAATAAAGGTCCCGACATCCAATCCACCCCATCCGGCTCCTTAAATTGCACAACTTGTGCCATAAAAATAATAATTGCCAATCCATTAAGAAATCCGTACATGACAGGCTGGGGTATCAATCGAACAAATTTACCGAGCTTAAACACGCTGACCATCGCCTGTAGAATGCCTGCCATGACGACCGCTGCAAACAAATATTCAACGCCATGAGAGGCAGCCAAGGCCATCAACACGACCACCGTAGCGCCTGCACCACCCGAGACCATGCCAGGCCGGCCGCCCAGGATGGATGTGACCAAGCCCATCAAAAACGCCGCATAGAGACCTGTTAATGGCGATAAACCGGCCAATATAGCAAACGACAAGGATTCTGGAATCATAGTCATTGCTACGGTGAGTCCGGCAAAAATTTCGTTTTTAAGATTTAGATTGCTCTGCGAAAAGCGTCGGGATAGCGAATCCTTTATATTAGTAATAGTATTGTTCATCGAGCGGCGAAGATACGAATAAAAGAGACCCTTCTCTCCCCTACTCATGATGATACGGTTCGCCACGGATAATGGTGAACGCCCGATAGATTTGTTCGACTATAAATAGCCGTACC
>CAZXSL010000035.1:0-19301 GCA_964643235.1 uncultured Sphingobacteriaceae bacterium
TCATATCGAAGGGAAGCTCTTTATCGAGAAACTGAGCCCATTGAAAAAAGCAATGATAAAAAGCAAATTGGATGCTATCGCAAAGGGGCAAGTCAAGGTGGATTACAAGATGAAATTCCCAGCGAGGAAAATCCGCCACCGCTAGCTCCAGTCTCACACCATGCTAGGCCTCATCCTCCAACAACCGGCAAAGACAGTTTGAATTTGACTGAGAGTACCCGAACAGCCACGACCAATGCCGCGCTTAACCAAGCATTCAGGCTACCGTCCACATTGAATTCGTGAAGTATCACGAACAAGATAGCCCCGGCAAAACATGCCGAAGCGTAAATTTCTTTCCGGAATATTAGAGGCGTTTCGTTCATCAGGGTGTCACGGATAACCCCACCCATTACTGCTGAAAACATCCCCAAGATGATCGTTGCCAGCGCAGTACTTTCGTAATCAATCGATTTCTGGACACCAACAACGGTAAAAAGCCCGATGCCTAATGCGTCAAACAGGGTCAGTGTTTTCGAAAGGTTGTAAAGTGCACGGGTAAATAGTAGTGCGATGGCTACGCCAACGAAGATAGCAATCAAATAGTTGCCATCGTCAACCCAAATCGGCCTTAAATTAAGGAAGATGTCGCGTAGACTACCTCCACCAATGGCAGTTACAAACCCCGTGAAGCCTACCCCGAAGATGTCAATGTTATGCCGAATGGCGGCCAATGCACCCGAAATAGCGAACACCATGGTTCCCAACAAATCGACATAATAGATTCCTTCCATTACAGCAATACTTTGGCTTAGTGCAACAAAAATAAGGAAATAAACTATGCCATACTAAAATCTGCTAATATGCGTATCATGACACCCCTATACAATCGATTCCTCGGATTGTTTTACTATCCAAAAACATGTTGGAACAATTTTTGATATAGTTTCCATGTAAATATTTTAGATTGCTGAGATGCCCGAATCAGGTTATGAATCCCGAGTGCAAACTGTGCGTCGGGACTCAACAAAGATTTATTTTTTCGTTGTCGCCATCGCCGCATTATTAGCGACGAACATCTACTTCTATGCTAAGTATAAGACCTCGAATGAGCAAGTCAGCGAGATTACTTACGAGAAGATCGGCCTACAAGCGGAAATCGACCGTATCGAAATCGAATTGAATCGCTTGAACATTGAGAACTTGGAATTAAATAGTGCACTACTATCATCTCGTGACAGCGCTCAGCAGGTAATTGCTAACCTTCGTGAAAAACTGAATGTGCAGGGAATAACGCAGGAGGAGCTTGACGAGGCTCGCCGGCAAATTGATGAGCTGCGCAGCGAGGTATACCAATATGCTGGCAAACTAGAAGAATTGCAGCGGGAAAACACCCGCTTAGTGGCGGAGCAAAACCGCCTGCAACAAACTATCCTGACGGTGGAAACCCGTGCTGACTCGTTAGAAGAGGAAAACATAACCATGTCTGAACAACTCCGGGTGGCCTCAGCCCTTAGAGTCTCCAACATGAATATCGTAGGTGTACGGGAACGAAGCCGCGGACGGGAAGAACCCGAGATGCGGACACGACGCGTCGACCGCTTTGATATTAGTTTTACGATTGCGGACAACCCCCTTGCCGAGTTGACCATGGTTGACATTTACCTGCGAGTCATTGACCCCAACGGCAACCTCCGCACCCCTGAAGGAAACCAGTTTTTCGAAGCTGGGGGCAACCGATTCCAATACACCTACAAAACATCAATAGAGTTTTCTAACGACGGCAAACTGTATAATCTGGAATGGCGCGACAACAAACCTTTCCAAAAGGGAACGTACACCATATTGCTGTATTCAAATGAGGGCCCCATGGGCCGTAGCAGTATCGTATTGCGGTAGTGTTGGCACCGTCTGTTGCCGGGCATTTAGGTGGTATGCGCATCCACCACATGCTGTATCTGGGGAATACTGAGGTAGAAAGTTGTTCCCTTGCCGATTACCGTTTCATAACGAACATCGCCTCCCATCCCCTCTATCGTTTGCTTTACAAAGGCCAAGCCTAATCCTGTTCCGGAGCTACGGGTCGTAAAATTAGGCTGAAAAAGCTTATCCTGTATCTCGGGTGCTATGCCCTCCCCATTATCCCGCACGATGACAGTTATACACTGATCGGCTTCGCGGTTTACCACAATGGCGATGCGGCACCGCCGCTTGCTTGCGCAGGCTTCGATGGAGTTTTTGATCAAGTTGTTGAAGCTCCGCAGCAATTGGTCACGATCGCCCATAACAATAAATTGATCATCAGGTGGGTTGCTTTCCAGCAAAATATTCACGCCGTTGTTGTTCTGGAAAACATCTACCACGGTGGTCAGCACATCCATGATACTGACGCTTTCCAATTTGGTGTCCGGCATTTTGGCAAAAGTAGAAAACTCCGAAGCGATGTGAGACAGGCTGTCGATTTGCTCAATAAACGACTGGCTGAATCGTTTAAATTTCTCGTCAAAATTCGGATCATTTTCGCGCCAAGACCGTTCCAACAATTGTACGCCTAGCTTCATCGGTGTCAATGGATTCTTGATCTCATGAGCCACTTGCTTGGCCATCTCGCGCCAGGCAGACTCCCGCTCAGCCTGCATGATTTTATTGGCGCTTTGCTCCAACGCCACAATCATCAGGTTATACTCTCGGATAAGGTTGCCGATTTCATCGTTGCGCTTCCAGAAAATAGGCTCGTTGTGTCGCCCAATCGTCGTTTTGGCCAGCGTGCGCTGCACCAACGTAAGTGGAGCAGTTATTTTATTGGCTACAAATACTGCAAAAAGCCCAAGAATCAAGATAACAAGCGCGTAAATATTGATTAAGGTATTGAGTAGCATCCCTACGTTTTCGTCAAAGTCCTTTTGTATGCCATATACCGGCAAGCTCAGATATGCGATGGCATCGTAATTTTCATTGCGAATGGGCGCATAAGCGGTAAAATAATGGAGGTCGCCCAATTGGGAGGCAATGCCAAATTCGGTCTGCTCGTATTTCGACAAGTGTATGTATGCCGTCGCATCCATCTGGCGTGAGATCATCTTCAAATCAAAAATACGAGGCTCTGTCGATAGTATCAGCTCCCCATCAGTATTATAGAGATTGAGATGGCGTGCCATGGATTCGGCAATTACGTTGAAACTTTCGTCGGTAAAGGTACCAACCGTGCCGCTACGGTCAATCAGTCCACGAGCCTCCATACCCTTGGCCACATCAGACACATAGTGGAGCGCGCTCTCTTCTAATTGTATGCGAAACTGCCGGCTGATGTTCAAATACGTAATAACTCCCGCAATTATCAACGTCAGCACCACCGCCACGACCATAAACGTCTGAATTCTTGTCCGATAGAGAATCCGATTTTTGAAAATCAACCAGCTCCAGCGTAGGTTTCGTAGGCTAAAGCCGTGGCTATTCAACGTTAGTACGACCCATTGGATGACAAACGCGGTAATCGAAAGAAGCAAAAAGACTAAAAACAGGAATGATAGTGAGGCTATTTGGACCCAGTAATTAAGTTCGGGCTTGCTGAGCATGACCATGGTGGAATCATTAGGCCGATACATCAAGTGACTGAATCCGCCATAATTGCCCAAGGGCACATATCGTCGGGTGTCCTCCGGATACATCCCATCGCTCATGGGGTACAGGTATTTACCAAACTGGCTGATAAGTTGGCCGTCTTGGTAAAAGGCGTACGCATATTGGGAAAGTGCGTCGGACTGTTGCTGCTCGATGCGGCCGTCCATTAAAACATCCGGAAACACTTTCCGTTGGATGAAAGAGCGGTTTTTAAGCTCGATGAGCAGTACTCCTTTTTGCTCCTCTTCGTGGATAATGGGCAACTGGGCAAAATATTCAAAACTGCCAAAGCTACCCCTGGCCCGATAGAAATTGAGGTTGTCCGACACTTTTATTGCACCGGAAATGACCTTATCCCGGTATTCCATTAGTCGGCTTGCCGAGCTGTTACCGATGGGCTGGAGGTCGACATCATATTCCGCCGCCTGAAACTCGTATTTGGACAGGTATCCGCTCAAATAGGTCTTCATCAGATGCTCTTCGAGATGATTGCTGTCATAAGCTTCCGGGTCCTCGAAGTAGGAGATCAGCAGCGGGTCTTGGGCAATCTCACGTTCCAGATCGAAAAACAGAATTTCAGCATTGACATCTTCTGAAGCGACTAACTTCTGGATGGTTATTTTTTGTTCTTCCAATGTTTTGGCCCGCAGCACTTCGGAGTGCTTGACCGCTGATATACCGGCCAGGAGCAAGAGCGTGGAGATCAATACGGCAAAATCAGATTTACCTTGGAAACTGGGGTACCAAGCCCTCAGCAAAACCAATGTACAGATAAATGGGAATACGAGTGTTAGCGATCCCAAAGTCATTTGAACAAACAACAAGATAAGGATGCACACGCCAATAGCACCGATAAGTCGACGGTGGGCAGGATACAATTTGCGTGCGATAACGACGAAAACGTCAATCAAGAGCACCAGGCTCACCAAACTAAACCACAAAGCCAGGATGCCCAACCAACTGTAAGCTGTGAGTCCTAAGATATTGGTCAAGTCAAAATTGATATCCGAGTTGCCTACAAGTCCTTCAAAGGCTGTCGCGATCCCAAAACATACGATATAAATCAGTGCTCCGAAAACCAACATGAGCAATACGGACCAAACAGGCCTTCCGATAAAATGCCTTAGCGACAACTGATGTCGAAACGCATACACATAGGCCATTAACCAACTAAACACGAAGACGTTCATCATGAACCCGCCCAGATGTGGAAAAAAGAAACTGGATGCGAAGTATCGGGGGTCAAACAGCCCTATATAAAACTGAGACGACAGCCATCCGGCAGATAGCTCTACATAGCGGCTCAAACCCAACAAGACAGCAAAAAGAAGCACGGAAGTCCATACACGGCCTTTATTTGCGATCCAAATGCAAACGATATTAGCCAGCACCAAGACACAGAACCCAGCCAATATCCACATCGTCAGCTCCAAACCGGTGTAGAAACTCGAATATTGACCACCGGAGAGCTTGACTGAAAACAGGTATTGGCTGTCCGTAGCTTGGATCGGATAAGTTTGCTCCTCATCATACGATGCGATGGTCAAGTTATCCGTTTCGATCAAATCTTCTGCAAAGGTATTCTGGAGATATGTGTTGTTCATCTGGTATTGGGCCTTGATGGGCACCAGAAACACAATGGACGACGTACCCCGGACATCTTTTACAAACAAATACCAGCCGTTGTCCGTTTCGATTAGTGTGCTACCCGTTCGTATGCCAGCATCTGTCTGGGGTACAAAGCGATCCCACGTCCAAAAATCCAAGTCATTGTTTGAATAAACGAGTACGCCGATGTTATGACGCTTCACGAACGATTCAATGACATGCTCCGCGTATGCCGGATCATCCGCAGCCATGATAAGGCTAGAAACCCGGGTGGAATCAGCTAGAAACTCCCGAATTAGCACTTCTTTCTTCTGGAGGTTCTTCTCAAGCGTTTGCCCTTCGAGCAACAACAAGTTGCGTTCGGAAAACGTGAAATGGATGGTAATGGCAGTCCCGATGAAACAGAGTGTCAGGATAACCAGCAAGATCCGTATTTTAAAAACCGTACTCACACCATCAATGGGTTTTAATGTTGTAAATGTAAGAAAATCCCTTTAATGGCCGAAGAAGGACGGCAGAAGGTCGGATATGGGGCTTGAAGAAGGTGGGTAGGCAAGCAAACTAGCTATAAAAACGATAGCCCCGCGTTTTTAGGGCGAGGCTATCGAAACATGGCTGTTTTTAATGTGGTTCTTCTTCCTTGAATAACTTGGCTCCTAAATATTCCCGATTGAGGCGGGCAATATTAGTCACGCTGATACCTACAGGACATTCCGCTTCACATGCACCGGTATTGGTACAGCTACCAAAGCCTTCGGCGTCCATTTGCGCCACCATGGCTTGCGCCCTACTAGCCCGCTCAGTTTGCCCTTGTGGCAACAATGCGAATTGGGATACCTTGGCGGAAACAAACAACATCGCCGAGGCGTTTTTACATGCTGCTACACAAGCGCCGCATCCGATACACGTTGCCGACTCGAAAGCTTCGTCAGCCACGACCTTCGGGATCGGAATGGCGTTGGCGTCAGGCACACCGCCGGTATTCACGCTAACAAACCCTCCGGCTTGTTGTATGCGTTCAAACGAACTCCTATCCACGGCCAAGTCCTTGATAACGGGGAACGCTGCCGCGCGCCATGGTTCAATCACAACGGTCTGCCCATCGTGAAAACTACGCATGTGCAACTGGCATGTGGTGGTCAGTTCCTTCGGACCATGTGGCCGGCCATTGATATGCAAGGAACACATACCGCAGATACCCTCGCGGCAGTCGTGGTCAAAATGGATGGGATCCTCGCCTTTCCTGACCAGACCCTCATTGACCACGTCCAGCATTTCCAAGAAAGACATGTCCGGGGAAATATTATTCGCAGCATACGTCACGAATTTACCCCTTGTTTTGTTGTTCTTTTGGCGCCATACTTTCAGCGTCAGGTTCATGTTTCCACTCATGATATTATTATTTGGAATTTTAGACCAACGATTTTACAACCTGCGCCCGGCTTACCGGGAAAATCTAAAATCATAAATCTAAAATCGTAAATCTAAAATTACTTATAGCTTCTTTGTGTCAATTCCACGTTTTCGAATTCGAGCATTTCCTTATGCAATACGGGAGCTTGGTCGTCACCTTTGTATTCCCATGCCGCTACGTAGCGGAAGTTTTCGTCATCACGCTTGGCCTCACCCTCTTCGGTCTGGCTCTCCTCACGGAAGTGTCCGCCACACGACTCGGCCCGGTGGTAAGCATCGTCTACCATCAACTCGCCCAGTTCTAGGAAATCCGCCACACGTCCCGCTTTCTCCAACGATTGGTTCATCTCGTCATTCTCGCCCAATACCGTTACATCCGACCAGAACTCCTCACGCAGCTCACGAATCAACCCTTTTGCTTTTTGGAGCCCTTCAGCATTACGAGCCATGCCGCAATATTCCCACATGATATGTCCCAGTTTCTTGTGGATATCGTCAACAGTTTTGGTCCCTTTCAGCGAGAGTAGCTTATGTACGCGCTCTTCCACTTCCTTTCTCGTTTTCTCAAAATTTGGATGGCTTTTGTCAACGGGGTCGAAGCCCAAGCCAGCAAGGTAATCGCCAACGGTATAGGGAATAACAAAGTAACCATCTGCCAGACCCTGCATAAGAGCTGAGGCACCAAGGCGGTTGGCTCCGTGGTCGGAGAAATTACATTCGCCCAACGCGTATAGCCCAGGCACCGTCGTCATCAGATTATAATCGACCCACACGCCTCCCATCGTATAGTGTACCGCTGGATAAATCCGCATGGGCTGTTTATATGGGTTTTCGTCCGTTATCTGATAATACATATCGAAGAGGTTGCCGTACTTAGCACGCACTGCATCCTCACCAAGACGATTAATGGCGTCCTCGAAATCGAGGTAAACGGCCACACCGGAAGCACCTACACCCCGGCCTTGGTCGACCACCTCCTTGGCATTCCTTGAGGCGACGTCGCGCGGCACAAGGTTACCGAAAGACGGATATTTACGCTCCAAGTAATAATCTCGGTCTTCTTCCTTAATATCCGAAATCTTGATTTCGCCTTTGCGCAGCTTTTGGGCCAGCTCCACGGTCTTAGGCACCCACACTCGTCCATCGTTGCGTAGCGATTCGGACATCAGTGTCAGTTTCGACTGGTGGTCGCCCGTAACAGGAATACAAGTCGGGTGAATCTGTGTATAGCACGGGTTGGCAAAAAACGCCCCCCGCTTATGTGCCCGCCATGCTGCCGTCACGTTACATCCCATTGCGTTTGTGGAAAGGAAAAACACGTTGCCGTATCCTCCCGTACACAATAATACGGCATGCCCCTCGTGCGACTCAATGTCTCCGGTTACCATATCACGAGTAATGATACCCCGTGCATGCCCGTCAATGGTCACCAAATCCAGCATCTCGTGCCGGTTGTACATCTTTACCGTGCCTTTGTTGATTTGGCGGTTCAGTGCAGAGTATGCGCCCAACAACAACTGCTGTCCGGTTTGCCCTCGGGCGTAGAATGTCCGTGAGACCTGTGCTCCACCGAAAGAACGGTTGTCCAACAAGCCGCCATATTCACGGGCGAAAGGAACCCCTTGAGCCACACATTGGTCAATGATGTTGACGGATACTTCAGCCAGTCGGTAAACATTGGCTTCGCGGGCCCGGTAATCGCCTCCCTTGATAGTATCGTAAAACAGGCGGTATACACTATCACCATCGTTTTGGTAGTTTTTAGCGGCGTTGATTCCGCCCTGAGCGGCAATGGAGTGTGCCCTGCGCGGGCTATCCTGGTAGCAGAACGCCTTGACGTTATATCCCAACTCACCCAAGGATGCAGCAGCAGAAGCCCCAGCGAGGCCCGTACCTACCACAATGATGGTATATTTTCGCTTATTGGCAGGGTTTACCAGTTTGAGGTTAAACTTATGCTTCGACCATTTCTCAGCTAAAGCCCCTGCGGGTACTTTTGAATCTAACATACTGTGTCAACTGTTTTTATACGCACGATTATTAAAAAAACGTCCGTAATTGCTTACTTAAAAAAATAAAAATACAGTGGCATGGAGGCGAAGCCAATCGGGACTAGCACCCCAAAAATCCAGATACCCAACGCCCGTACAATCGGAATATACCGTTTGTGGTCAAACCCGAGTGTTTGAAAAGCGCTCCGGAAACCATGGATCAGATGGAACGAAAGGGCAGCCATACCAACAAGGTATAACAATACCAAAGGCAAATTCTGGAAAGCAAAGCCCACTTGCTTATACAGGTCTTTCGCCCGTACGACCTCAACACCGTTTTCTACATACTTGACAAACCCATTGAACTCGCCCGCTACCATATCCGTACTCGTCGTGGTACCGGTGTTCAAATCCGTCCGGTATTCGATGTAAGGCACTTGGTCGTTGTGGTATTTCCACCAGAAATTACTCATGTGGGTCACAATAAACACAAGCAATATCGTCCCCAACACCCCCATGTTGCGCGATGTCCATGGGCTATTGGCCGAACCGCGGTACATGCCGTATGAAATCGGCCGAGCCTTGCGGTTTTGGAGCGTAATGACTAAGGCATACACCGCATGCGCAATGATGGAGGCATACAGCAGGTAGGAAACAACCTTGATGGGTGTAAAACTGGTCATAAGGTGTGCATACTCATTGAACGCCTTGCCATCATCCGCATAGAACAGCTGCAAGTTGCCGATCAAGTGGATGATGAGGAATGTACAGAGAAACAACCCCGTCAGGCTCATGATTAGTTTTTTCCCGAGCGAAGACGATAACACATACTTAGATGTACTCATTGTCGTAAAAATTATTTTCTTGATTTTGGGTAAGCAAATCTACCAATAGATTTAATATAGGGCATTGTTTAGGGGCGAAAATAAACAATTTAGAATAGTTCTAAGATTTCAGCCATCAAAAAATGCCATATAACCCGTGGGTCATATGGCACCAAATAAAGCTATTTTTTTGATCCTAAAACAAGCGATAGCCTACACTGACTGACCATAAGCTCGTTTTTTGTGAAAACTTGTCAGTTTGGTGCAAGTTGCTAACGCCATGCTCATAACGTAAATCCGCTCGGAAATTACTGATATCTAGACCTAAACCACCGGCAATAGCAATGGACTGATTTTTGTAATTGTCAAAATCAGTTACCTGGCCCAGCGCATCACCAAACTTTTTGTCAACGACAAAGGAAAATACTGGACCAGCTTGTATACGGAGTCCCGCAGGCCCTAAGCCGATACGCGTACCCAGCAGTACGGGTAGATCCAAAGAAGTCAAGCTAACCTTGCCTTTTTTATCACCTTCCTCCACCAAGTTCGTCTCGCTACTTTTTCCCGTCACATACAACTCGGGCTGCACGTGGATACCGGCACCGCCAATACGCGCCCAAACACCTGCTTGATAACCGGTACGTGTGTTAGAAGACAACCAGCTGCCTTCGTCATTCTTCAAGGTCGAGAAGTTAAGCCCGCCCTTGACGCCGAACTGAAAGCTAGGCAATAATTGCGCATGGGCACCAACCGTTCCAGCAACAAACAAGACTGCAATAATAAAGTACTTTTTCATGGTGTTATAAATATGTTTTCAAAGTAAGCGAATGCAAATCAACAGTGCGGAAGCTAGGCTAACGCGCGGACGATTCGATATATAATTAAACCGATTATTTCCATAACAAATTCCGAGCCGATTTTAGCCGCGAAGACCGGGAAATGAAAATATTGATAGCAAAGCACAAAAAACAACGTGCCATGCATCATGTTTTCCAACCCCAAGTGTCAGGTGCACGCACGACAAAAAGCTTTTGCCAACAATCTTCTAACTTGCAGATATGCTCCTCAAAGAAACCCAAAACAACTCCACTAACAAACGTATTCAGCAGCACTAAGGATCTGCAAGAAAAATTGGAAAAACATAAACACGCTGTACATCTACTTCCGATCCCAGTCACTAAACTTCACCCTATCTTTGTATTGCCCTATATTTTGTACTAAATTTGTAGACACAAAGAGTTAGCAAATTTAAAATTATGTCAGCACTAACAATCACGGCCGAGGAGTGGGCAACATTGAAGCTCAAGTTTAAGCGTAAATACCGCGACTTAAGCGATGAGGATTTGGCACTCGAACCGGGCAAGGAGGAAGAACTTATAGACCGGCTGGCCAAGCGGGTCAATCGCGATCGGGATTACGTCTTATTTACACTCAAAAAAGGCCTCCTTGATTTGGAAAGCAACCGATTGTAAAGCAAAAGGATCTACTTTATTGGCACCAGCCAGTCGGGAAGCTTGGGCTAGCGGCAGACATCGCTTCGATCCTGACCACTTATACCAATGAAACTCACTCAACTCAGGCTAGCGTTGATGCCTTACATTACATAACCTGCCTGCCCTGAAACAAGGACGACACAACAAATGACCATGAGGTACGTCAATTTTGAGGACACCCACAACACCGTCCCAGATGAGGTCTTTATGAAAGAGGCCATCAAGGAAGCCGAAAAGGCATTGGCACAAAACGAAGTTCCTATTGGTGCGATTATCGTCCATAATGGCAAGATTATCGGCCGCGGGCACAATTTGACGGAGCGCCTGACCGATGTGACTGCCCACGCGGAAATGCAAGCTTTTACCGCAGCAGCCAATTTTGTTGGGGGCAAATACCTTAAGGATTGTACGCTATACGTTACTATCGAACCCTGTGTCATGTGTGCCGGAGCTGCTTACTGGACTCAGGTAGGCCGTATCGTGTATGGAGCCAAGGACGAGAAGCGAGGCTTCTCCAAATTTGCCAAAGGCATCCTGCACCCCAAGACAACCGTCATTAGTGGGATCATGGCCCATGAAGCTGCCGCATTGGTTAGTGGTTTCTTTAGGGGGAAGCGAGCGTGATGGATAGTCCATGCGCAAGACCTGCTGACAAAATGATAACAAAATAGCGACGAACGGGCGTGTACTCTTTCTTTGTCAACCTTTATTGTATTTTTGTTTGCTTGGTGCGCATACGAAGGTACTGCACCAGCATTGTATATGACTCCGGGGAGGGGTCACACTGTTAAATTGAATTATGAACCGAAAAGCTTTTATTAAACAGGTAGGGGTCCTCGGATCCGGGGTTTTACTTTCCCAATCATCATGGGCCGGCGGCATCATCACTCCGCGACGTCAAGAGAAAATCGGCGTAGCCGTAATCGGTTGCGGCGATCGGGGCAACGGACTCATGCATACGATGCGCACGCATATGCCGGATAAGTTTGAGGTCAGAGGTATCTGCGATACGCTCGACTTCCGATTGGAAGCGGCCAAGGCCTACGTGGCTCCCGGCACCCGGGCCACCAGTGACTACCGTGAGCTACTCGACGACCCTTCCATAACCGCCGTATTTATTGCCGTACCCCTACACGACCACTTCCGTGTAGCCAAGGACGCATGGCTAGCTGGCAAGCATGTGTATCTCGAAAAAACAATGACATTCTTAATCGATGAGGCCCTCGAGCTCGTCGATTTGGTGCGGGCTCGTCCCAAGCAGACGTTTCAAGTGGGATACCAATACCGTGCATCGCCGCTATACGGTAGGGTCAAAGAGCTGATTGAGGAAGGGGCTCTAGGCAATGTGACGCAGATCGACTGCCGGTGGGACCGCAACAACAACTGGCGGCGCCCCGTACCAAGCCCCGCATATGAACGTCAGGTCAACTGGCGCATGTACCGCGAATATTCAGGAGGGCTGGTTGCCGAGCTGCTATCCCACCAAATGGATTTCATCAACTGGGCATTTGACACCCAACCAAGCCAAATATCGGGTGTTGGCGGCATAGACATCTATCCGGATGGTCGAGAAACATATGACAATATTCAGCTTTCGCTCCGTTATCAGAAGGAAGGGATCATCGGCAATTTTGGGACTACCCTAGGCAATGCACGTGATGGATACCTGTTTAAAATCAAGGGAACAAAAGGAACGGTCTCGTTGCTGACCAGCACCGGGACATTCTACCCCGAGCCCGATTTCAAGGAAGAAACCGTAAAGGAAATTGTCGATGGCGTAACCGGAGCAACGCAAATTACGGCTAATGCCGATGGCGGGTTCCCTATTTTACCCGAACGCACCCTCGACGGTACCATCTACGCACTTCAAGAGTTTTACGACTGCATGCAAACTGGAGCGATCCCGTCGTCAAACATCAACACGGGAGCAAAAGGCGCAATTTGTACGGCATTAGCCAACGAATCCTTATACGACAACGGCAACGTCCGGCACTGGGGCGAATCATTTACGAGCCGCCTCCAAGGCGGTTAAAAACGAAAGGAGCCCAGATGGGCTTTAGTCGTCCGCAGTCATCGTGTGCACCTCACGTTGGTTAGAGGGATTGCTCTCGTTCTTCAGGCGATCGATTGCTGTCACGAGATAGGTATACTGACTACCTTGCCTTATCATATTGTCCACATACGACAGTTCGCTCCCGTTGTAGGTAATGTGCAGGATATTTTGTGGGTTGCCTAAGTCGATATCCTCACCCTCGTTGAATCGATACACCACATAGCCGTATGCTTCATCCCCGTCTTCGGCTGTTTCGGGCTGCTGCCAATGCAGGATAACAGCGTCCTGCCCGTCAAGCTGGCGAGCTTGTAATCCGAACGGTGCCGCTGGGGGAATGCTGTCCAACCAAGGCATGGTCGGGGGTAAGGATTTATAGCGATATAGATCATACTGCAGGGTGTCGCGTAGACCCACCACATTATTGCTGATATGTTTCCCACTATAAAACACGCTTCCGTGCGCAGCACTGCTGTTGCGCATATAGCGTACCTGACGGGGAATTTGGTTCCGGTTTTCCCAGCCCCCGCGGTTTTCAGTTGCCCGATATGCGGCATGGCCGATATAGAAATGCCGTCCATAGGTATGTTGGCTCCACCAGTCAACCAGCACCTCATATGGCGCCGCCGCCATCCCGAAAGGAAAGTATATCTGTGGGTTGATGTAGTCTATCCATCCGGCTTGCAGCCAAGCGAGGGCATCAGCATATAACGTACGGTACCCACTCAGTCCGGAAGTTTGCGAACCTTGCGGATGATCGCGCTTGTTGTCCCATATACCAAACGGACTGACACCGAACTTAATATGCTTTTTGGCGCTTCTGATACTATCAGATAGCTCCTTGATGAGGAGGTTGACGTTGTTGCGTCGCCAATCGGCAATGTTACCCATTCCGTTCGGGTAGCGCTTAAAGGTAGCCGCATCAGGAATCGTAGCAGAGCCCACCGGATAAGGGTAAAAATAATCGTCAAAGTGGATACCATCGACATCATAGTGATGGACAATTTCCATGATTACCTCATTGATGTATTCCCGTACCTCGGGAATGCCCGGATTGAAAAGTTTCTTGCCACCGTAGTTGAAAAACCATTCGGGCTTACGGCGGGTAATATGATCGGGTGCGATATTGGCATCTTTTAGATCGAAAGAAGCTCGGTAGGGGTTAATCCATGCATGGAGTTCCATGCCCCGCTTGTGCGCTTCATTAATGGCAAACTCCAAAGGATCGTAAAAGGGGGAAGGTGCCTGCCCTGGTTTCCCGGTCAGGAAACGGCTCCACGGCTCTTTGCTGTTGGCATACAATGCGTCTGCCGTAGGGCGTACTTGTAGAATAATGGCGTTAATGCCTGCTCGCTGGTGGTTATCTAGCATAACAATAAGCTCGCGTTGCTGTTGGGCACTGGAGAGCCCGGCCTTTGACGGCCAGTCGATATTAACAACTGTCGCTATCCAAGCCCCCCTAAATTCCCGCTTTGGGAGGGGCTTAGTACCTGGCACATCATTAGGCAAGCCCAATAGGGGAAACAATAACGATAGGGCAACAACCAATAAAGCTACTTGGATTCTCTGCATAAGAACGTTACATCATGTATTCAAAGCAAAGGTAATAAAAGATAAACGAAGGATACAATAAATGCTGTGACGGTGCGCGTTACATAAATCAACTAGTAAACGGTCAACAGCCAAATTAACTACACTTCTAAAACAGGTTTTCCGCAAAAACAACACCCTTTTGACAATTGGGGGAAATACCGGGAACGGCGGAGTAAAACAGTCTCTACAATCGGCAAGGGAAAACGCCTCCCAATTTTAGTCCGTAGCCCTCCCCGAAACATGCAGAAGACAATCCACGCATGACTTAAGCATAATTAAGCCAACAGATTTAGGGAAAGCAAAATAAAGCATTATCTTTGGTCAAGTCACGTTTTTGGGTTGAATGGTGTCATGAACGAGCAAATATCCATTTTCGATATGTTTAAGATTGGTATCGGGCCGTCGAGCTCGCATACCTTGGGTCCATGGCGGGCAGCCCAGCGGTTTGCCGTCTCGTTGGAGGAGCAGCATGCGCTGTCTGAGGTCGAAACCATTAAGGTTCTCCTCTACGGCTCCCTTGCCAAAACCGGCCATGGACACGGTACAGATGTCGCCATCCTGCTAGGCCTGGCAGGGGATGATCCCGTGACGTGTGACGTGGAGGATGTGACACCGAAAGTCGAGCGAATTAAAGCTTCGGGAACACTCGAGCTAGCTGGCAAACAGCAAATCACTTTCTCGTATGATGAGGATATGATCTTCCTGTATACTGAGAGCCTACCCGCACACCCGAACGCCGTTACTTTTCAAGCACTGCTCCGCAACGGTACCGCCCATAGTGAGACCTACTATTCCATCGGTGGCGGTTTCGTCGTGAAAGAAGGCGAAGGCGACACACAGGAAACCCGTGTGGATTTGCCTTTCCCCGTGCAAACCGCTCGCGACTTGCTGGTGGGTTGTATCCGGACGGGCCTAAAAGTTTCCGAACTCGTACTGGAGAATGAACATGCATGGCGGAGCGACGAGGAAACCCGCGCAATGGCGATGGAGATCTTTGCAACGATGCGCGATTGCATGTACCGCGGCTGCCACACGACAGGAGTATTGCCTGGAGGCTTGCAGGTACAACGCCGGGCGTATAAGTTGAACAAGCGGCTCATAGGCGATCGCTCCTATACAGATTACGATTCGTGGGTGGAAGCCATCCGTGCGGGAGGCGACGATTTTGGCAACACACTAAACTGGGTTAGTTGCTTTGCCTTAGCAGTTAACGAAGAAAACGCTTCGTTTGGACGGGTCGTTACTGCGCCTACTAACGGAGCTGCTGGTGTCATTCCTGCCGTGTTGCAGTATTTCATTATTTACCACAACGGCTACAGTAAGGATAAGATCATCCAATTCATCGCTACGGCGTCCGAGATTGGTAGTATCTTTAAGAAAGGAGCCACCATATCAGCCGCTATGGGAGGCTGCCAAGCAGAAATAGGCGTCTCCTCGGCTATGGCTGCCGGTGCACTGACCGAATGCCTAGGTGGTTCGCAGGGTCAGGTGCTGATGGCCGCTGAAATCGCAATGGAACATCACTTAGGGCTGACGTGTGACCCTATCGGCGGGCTGGTACAAATCCCTTGCATCGAGCGCAATACCATGGGGGCGATTAAGGCGATTACCGCTGCACAGCTCGCCTTACAATCCAATCCTGACAAGGCCAAAGTGAGCTTGGATGCCGTGGTTAAAACCATGTGGGAAACTGCTCAGGACATGAATGTCAAATACAAGGAAACCGCGGATGGCGGATTAGCTGTCAACATTCCGCTCAGTTTGCCCGAATGTTAATTACCAAAAACTCATCCCTCATATGCCTCTAGACATTTGCTCCATCGCCTCCGGCAGCAATGGTAACTGCTACTATATTGGTAATGACTCCGAGGCCGTATTGGTTGACGTGGGTATTTCCTGCCGCGAGGTAGAAAAGCGTATGGCTCGGCAAGAGCTAACCATGGATCGTGTCAAAGCCATTTTCGTTTCGCACGAACATACCGACCATATCCGCGGCCTAGCCGTGCTGGCCAACAAATACCAACTACCCGTATTCATGACCCGCGGCACGCGCGATGCCTGCCGGCTGGCCATCCCCGAAGGCTTGCTGAATCCCTTAGCCGACCTCGAACGCATTGACATTGGCAGTCTAGGTATTGTGGGTTTTCACAAGTACCACGATGCGGCGGAGCCCCATAGCTTTGTCGTTCGCGACAACGACATATCTATCGGTGTATTTACAGACATCGGACGGGTATGCGAGCGCGTTTCGCATTATTTTGGTCAATGCCAAGCCGTGTTCCTCGAGTCGAACTACGACGAGGGAATGCTCGCCCGGGGACGCTACCCCCACTTCTTAAAAAACCGCATTCGAGGAGGATACGGTCACTTATCCAATGCCGAAGCGCTCAATCTATTTATGAGTCATCGTGCCGATAGCCTTTCCCATTTGCTATTGGCACATCTTTCTAAAGACAATAACGACCCTACACTGGTCCATGAGCTATTCCGCCCCCATCGCGGCCAGAGCGAGGTAATTGTGGCGGGTCGGTTTTCCGAAACAGAGGTATACCGCATCGCTTCGACCGACCAGAAAAAGCTACCCGTGGCATCCGTAATGCGGGGTGTCGGATAAAAGGATTGATGGTGCCCCGGCATGCTCAAGCCACATGATGAAAAATTACGTCTACAACTAATCCCTTTTTACAGTAGATTTGGGCAGACCATTTTAATTAAGAAGATGAACCGAAGATTGTGTAACCCATTTGGACACGCCGCCTTGGCCCTGTTATTCGGGGTATTGGTGTTGGTTTCAGGATGCGAGAAGAATACAGACGGCACCGAGCCGACACCCACGGGCGAAGTAACCAACGCCGAGATTAACCAATGGGTCGTGGATAGTATGCGGTATTATTATTACTGGAGCCCTTCCATACCCGCCGATAACCGGCTTAACCTGGACCTATCTCCCCCTAATTTCTTCGAAACACTCCTTAGTAGACCGGAAGATCGCTTTTCGTGGATACAAAATAACGAAGAGCTGCGTAATAGCCTGTCGGGTATCATCCGTACGAGCGGTTTGGGACTCGCATTTTTTAGGATAGGCGATGACAACGCCGGTGCGGCCGTCCGCTTTGTGCATAAAGGATCACCGGCAGCACAGGCAGGCATAAAGCGCGGCGACATTTTTATCCGCGTTAACGGCGAGCTCATGACCGTGCAAGGCACAAGCGTCCAAAATGCCGATGCCTTGTTTGGCAATGAACCCTTTACTGTCACCATGGGCGTATTATCCGGAGGCAACATCAGCGCGGGCGACGACATTTCGCTCACACCGGTAGAGAACTTCCAAGAGCATGCCATACACCTCGATTCAATTATTGTCACACCAAGCGGCACCAAGGTTGGCTATATCTTTTATAATCGGTTTTTGGCCGATCAAGCCCAGGATTTGGTCGATGTGTTTAGGGGCTTTAAGTCCCAGGGCGTGACGGAGCTCATCATCGACGAACGCTACAACAACGGTGGTTCGGTGGGTATCGCAGGTCTCATGGCCGCCATGATTCACAAAGGATTCGATATCAACACCCCTTTTATACAATATGTTTTCAACAGCAACTTAGGTAATGCCATACTTACTTACGGCGATCTGTTTGGATCCACTAGTGCTCAGGTTGTGAACAACAGTAACATCGGAATAGATCGTGTTTTTGTATTGGCCACTGGAAGCTCCGCATCCGCCAGCGAACTGCTAATCAACAATCTACGACCTATTATGGGCAACTCCAACGTCATCCATATCGGCAGTACTACGGTGGGTAAGGATGACGCATCCATTACCCTCTCCAACTCATCGCCACGTTTCAGTGGAGACAATGACTGGGGTATCCAGCCCATCATCCTAAAATACAAAAACCGGGATGGCGAAGGTAATTTCGTCAACGGGTTAACCCCGACATACGAGGTGTCCGAGTCCTTACCGTACGCCCCAATGGGACACGGCACTGACCCATTGATTGCCAAAGCGCTAAGCATTATTGACCCGAGTTTACAGGCGATATACAACCAGCAAATGAGCGTTGACCGAATGCGTGAAGCACAATACGACCTACGTGAGCTAAAAGAGTTTAACCGTCAACTTTCAGACCCACGCCCATTGGATGTAACCAACACTGTGGGGTCGAACACGAAGCCATTGGATATACGATAGGTTAATCGGTTATTTCAAACCCAAACAACGCCGTGAGATGCCCTTTTAACCGGGCTTTCACGGCGTTGATATCTTGTGGACTGCCAAGCTCACGTGCCATGGAAGTCACATCCTTGTCGTCGATGCCACAGGGCACGATGTTCCCAAAATACTCCAAATCGGTATTGACGTTAAAGGCAAAGCCGTGCATGGTCACCCACCGACTGGCCCGTACACCCAGAGCGCAAATCTTGCGTGCAGTGGGTTTGTCCGCATCGATCCACACACCTGTAAAGCCAGATTCGGGATACCGCTCGGCCGAAATCCCATAATCTGATAGGGTAAGAATAATGGCTTCCTCCAGCGTCCGCAAGTAAAGATGGATGTCCGTGAAAAAGTTATCGAGATCAAGTATCGGGTACCCCACGATCTGCCCCGGACCGTGGTAGGTGATGTCACCCCCCCGGTTTATCTTATAGTACGTCGCCTGTTTTTCTTCCAGCCCCGGTTCATCCAACAGCAGGTTCTCCACCTTGCCGCTTTTTCCTAGGGTGTATACAT
>CAZXSL010000036.1:0-8387 GCA_964643235.1 uncultured Sphingobacteriaceae bacterium
TCGTTACGGGAATAGATCTCCTCCAATATAGCGTAACGCTCAGGGGTTTTTCGCAGGTTTTTATTCTCGAGGTATGCCTCGAAAATTTTCTTTACCGTTTCGTAGTTTTCTCCTTGCCTCATTGTGGGTGTACTATTAGTATACAAATGTACGAAAGAATGGACGATATCACAAGTGGGTCAGATGCGCTTCATATTGCTGTCAATCCACCACTATAAGTTGGCTGTCCTCGTGGATGAAATCAAGCTCGCCTAAAGTGAGTGAGAACCGGTGTTTCGGACGGGCTCAATCCTTCGCGTTATCAACGGCTTATTTGACTCCGATGGAATGTAAAGCGTGACATGTTAAGTAGGGCTTAATCGACGAGGTTTGTCCGTTATGGCAGCATTCAATCGGATAGATTAGTTGTCAGAGTCAAACCGTGTGACCTCTGTTATACCCCGAATTTGCTTAAGCCCACGGATTAAGCTCTCCAGGTGTGCCGTATCGTTGACAAAAACCATGATTTGCCCTTCGAATATCCCTTCGTTGCTGGATATGGTTATGGAACGGATGTTTACCTTAAAGTCATTTGATATGACCGATGTAATGCGGTTGACCAAGCCCACATCGTCGATTCCTACAATCTTCAGTCCGGTAAGGAATGCTAATTCCTTTTGCGATGTCCATTTCGCCTTCACGATTCGGTAGCCGTAGTTAGCCATTAATTTAGCGGCATTCGGGCAGTTAGTACGATGTATTTTAATCCCTTCGTTAACCGTGATAAAGCCGAATACGTCGTCGCCCGGAATTGGGTTGCAACAGGGAGATAACTTATAGTCGAGTTTCTGGAGGTCGTCTCCTATTAGTAATGTTTCGTGGTCCTTTTTGTTGATTTTTTCGACAAGTGTACCGACATGTGAACTGAATTGAGGGGTGTTGTGTTCTACCGTTTTCTCACTGATTACAAAATCCTTCAGGTCTTTCATTTCAAGATCCCCTTTAGCGACATGGTAGAACAAGTCTTGTGACGAAGGATATTTGAAGAAATTCGCTAGTTTGTTAATGTTATCCGTGTTATAGGTGATCTTTAGCGATTTTAGTTTCCTTTCTAGAATTTCTTTGCCCTCCTCCGCGATGCGGCGTTTTTCCTCTTTTAGGGCCGATTTAATTTTTGACTTAGCTTTTGCCGTAGTCACAAAACCAAGCCAATCTTCTTTCGGTGTTTGCTTGCCGGAGGTGATGATCTCAACCTGGTCGCCGTTTTGTAGTTTGTGGCTTAGTGGCACCAGTTTGTGGTTGACCTTGGCGCCAATACAGCTTGCTCCGAGGTCCGAGTGGATCTCGAATGCGAAGTCTAGTGCCGTCGCTCCGTTCGGCAGTTGAATGAGCGACCCTTTCGGCGTAAAGATGAATACTTCGTCAGAAAACAAGTTCATCTTGAAGTCGTCGACGAAGTCCATTGCGTTTTGTTCGGGGCTACTTAGGATTTCCCGTATTTTCTGGATCCAAAGGTCAAGGCCGCTATCCGAGTTTGACTCCTTGTATTTCCAGTGTGCAGCAAACCCTTTCTCAGCAATTTCGTTCATTCTCACGGTTCGGATTTGGACTTCAACCCATTGTCCCTTGGAGCCCATTACCGTGGTATGCAAGGATTCGTAACCGTTGGCTTTTGGAGAGGATATCCAATCGCGAAGCCGGTCAGGGTTAGGTCGGTATAGATCCGTTACGATGGAGTAAGCCTTCCAGCAATCGGCTTTTTCGTTCTCCGGTTCGGTATCAATGATGATGCGGATGGCAAAAAGATCATATACTTCTTCGAAAGGTATTGATTTTTTGCGCATTTTGCTCCATATCGAATGGATAGATTTTGGACGTCCGAATACGTCAGCTTGGATGCCTTGCTCAAGTAGGATTTCCTTGATGGGTTCTACGAAATGCTGTACATAAGCCTCACGTTCAGCTCGCTTTTCGTTTAGTTTGCGTGCGATGAATTTGTACGTGTCCGGATCGGTGTATTTCATCGATAAGTCTTCCAATTCAGACTTGATGGCGTAGAGCCCTAGCCGGTGGGCCAATGGAGCATAGAGGTAAGTCGTCTCGGAAGATATCTTCAGCTGTTTGTCGCGGGGCATGAAATCCAGTGTCCGCATGTTGTGCAGGCGGTCCGCCAGTTTTATCAGAATGACCCGTACATCGTCGGCCAGCGTCAGCAGCATTTTACGGAAATTTTCCGCTTGCATCGAGCTGTTCGGGTCGAAGATGCCGGATATTTTGGTCAACCCGTCGATAATCCGGGCCACTTTCTTGCCAAACATCCGTTCCAAATCATCCAAGGTTACATCCGTATCCTCTACGATGTCGTGTAATAATGCACATACAATCGATGTGGTCCCCAACCCGATTTCCTCAGCTGCAATCTGTGCTACAGCTATAGGATGGTAGATATACGGCTCACCTGACTTGCGACGCATATCCTTGTGATACTCCAAAGCAAGGTCAAAAGCCTTTCTGATTTCCTTCTTGTCACCTTGTTGGAGTGTAGGTTTACATGCCCGTAACAACGCGCGGTAGCGCTTGCGAATCTCCTTGCTTTCGGCTTCTAAATCGATGACTATTTCTTTCATACAACCCTTCGTTGCTAACATTATTCACGAGCCCAACAAATTCCCATTTTATGCAATAAAATGTATTATGGCCTGACCGGATTATCCCAGCTACATACCCGTTAACTTGCCGGTTACTCCCAAAATAGGTCTTTGTCGTGCACCCAACTAGTTACAAATGTATTACAAAGAATTGTTACCTTTGTAATACGGTGCGGACTATTTATGCCGGATTCGTTTTTAGGCGGATAAACTCATCGTCCGCCACCATTCGACCGGTAAATATAAATATACGGAATTATTTTGGGATAATAATGAAAATAATTTGCCCATTGGTTGTTTTTGCTTCTTTCATGTGCTTCGGAATGGCAGCGCAGGCACAGCAGTCTGCCCAGTCCGATAGCCTAGCACGAAAACCTTCCGTATACCTTCGTACGACCGTATGGGACGGCGAACGTATCCCGTGGGTGCCGATTCAGGAGGTACGTATTGTACGCCAACGGGTATTCAAGAGTGCCGAAGACAAGGCGAGGTACATGAGGCTTCGATACAACGTGATGAAGGTGCTCCCTTATGCTAAATTTGCCCAAAACCGTTACGATCAACTGAACAAAGAACTGGTTTTTACGAGCGATAAGCGCGCGCAACGGAAGCTGATTCGGGCCTACGAAACCGAAATCAAGGATATGTTCAACCGCGAAATCAAAAATCTGACCATATCGCAAGGTGAGATACTGATTAAATTGATCGACCGGCAAACGGGCAGTTCGAGTTTTGAGGTTGTAAAAGACTTGCGGGGTGGCGTCTCGGCTTTCTTCTACCAATCTATTGCCAAGGTTTTTGGGCACAACCTGCGCAACAAATATAGCCCCGAAGAGGATTTTGAAATCGAAAACATTATCCGAAGCCTCGAGCAGAATCCAAACTATGGAACGACTTACCCGACTACGGCTTATTGATTCGGACCCGGGTAAAGGTAAAACATGCGATAAAAGAAATATCAAGAGACAGAATGACACACCAAACCAAGCTCGATATGCTGGTCATTGCGGTACATCCGGATGATGCAGAACTGGGTGCCGCAGGCACAATTCTCAAACACGTAGCCATGGGCAAACGTGTGGGTGTTGTGGATTTGACACGTGGCGAACTGGGGACACGAGGTACACCTGAGATTCGCGATAGCGAAGCAAATGCTGCCGCCCGCATCATGGGACTTGCCGCCCGTGAAAACCTCGGGATGAGAGATGGTTTTTTTCGAAACGACGAAGCCCACCAACTAAAAATCATAGCGGCTATTCGAAAATACCGCCCCGAAATTGTTATTACCAACGCATTGTATGATCGCCATCCGGACCATAAACGAGCGGGTGATTTGGCTCATGATGCGATTTTTTTAGCAGGTTTGCGAAAAGTGGTTACGCATGATGCTCAAGGAGTCGAACAAGAAGCCTATCGGCCACGCATGGCATTACAGTTTATACAGGATTACCACATCCAGCCGGACATCGTTGTGGATGTAACGGAGTTTTGGGATAGAAAAGTAGCGGCAGTAATGGCTTATAAATCACAATTCCACAACGAGGAATACGACGAAGAAGAGCCCCAGACTTATATTTCTAGTCCGGATTTCCTGCGGTTCGTTGAAGCGCGAGCCATGGAGTATGGTCGGTATATCGGTGCCCGCTACGCAGAAGGGTTTACCTGCAGACGCTTATTAGGTGTAGACGACTTGTTTACGCTACGCTAGCAATTACGCCGTGCGCAAGTCTATTAGTTCCACATGGGGTTTTGTGGGAAATTTGCAATATGCGCATACTTTTCCCCTAAGGCTACTACGGCATCCTTCCACAGGTTCTCATCGTCTGTGCCTAAGGTAATATCTGGGTGGTAATCATTAGTGACAGCCCAGGTATTCTCCGTTAGCTCACGATCGAGCTGCCCGGGATTCCAACCAGAATACCCTAAGAAAAGTTTAACCTCGTCTTGAGCGATATCTTTGTTTTTGATGCGTATGGTAAGTGTTTCAAAATTACCGCCCCAGAACAAACCATTGCCTAAGTCTGTGCCGTCAGGAATTTTATCCGGACATTTGTGGATGAAGTGGAAACTGTTTTGGGCTACCGGTCCGCCGATAAATAGCGGGTAGTTAGCTTCGGGCAAATCCTCCATGACATCACTAAGTTGGATGACAGCTGGTTGGTTGAGTACATAGCCAAAGGTGCCCTCTTCGTTGTGCTCACAAAGCAATATAACGGATCGTTTGAAATTAGGGTCAAGCATGAACGGCTCAGATAACAAAAGGCTGGCGACTCGTGGTAAATTCCTGTTGAACATCATTTTATGATTTTGTCGGTTGATGTAAAGATACAACTTTAACGCGAAATGGCAATTGAATGGTTTTCGTAACAACCAGTCTTTAACGCTGTCTAAACGAATTGATATGGCTTTTTCGTTCAGCGTATTGTCCTCCATGGTATGTTGAGGCTTGGGCTCGAATAGTTTATAACTTATGAAACTGAGTAAAACCGTACCCGTCCATCGTGACTTTGTCCTGTTATTGGCATTCGTTGTTCTCAAATTCGCCATACAGTATCACCTAATTAGTCCTGAATACGATTTACATCGAGATGAATACCTTCATCTTGACCAGGCGAACCACCTTGCATGGGGTTATGTATCCGTTCCCCCGTTAACTTCTTGGATCTCGACTGTTATTGCTTGGTTGGGTAATACGGTCTTCTGGGTGAAGTTTTTTCCAGCTCTGTTCGGGGCACTTACTATCATCGTCGTTTGGAAAGCGGTCAAGGTGTTGGGTGGTGGTCTCTATGCGCAATTTGTGGTTCTGTTGTGTTTGCTGTTTTCGTCGCTATTGCGAACCAATACACTATATCAACCCAATTCCTTGGACGTGTTGTGCTGGACAAGTATGTATTATTTGATTGTCCGTTTCTGGGGTACTGGTCGAGTACGTTATCTATACATCAGTGCTGTCGTATTGGCCATCGGTTTCCTTAACAAATACAACATCCTGTTTTTGGTCGCGGGTTTATTGCCTGCCGTAGTGGTGTTGCCAAGTCGGCAAGTTTTTGCCCGGCGTGAGCTGTATCTAGCTGCCCTACTATTTGTTATCTTGGTTTCTCCCAATCTCTGGTGGCAGTTTGTCCACGGTTTTCCAGTTATTTCACATATGAGAGAGCTGATCGATACACAACTTGTGCACACCAGTGTGTCTAGTTTTCTAAGGAGCCAGTTGATGTATTTTATAGGTGGACTACCGTTGTTGCTCGGTGGAGTTTACGCTTTGCTTTCCTGTCGTTCTTTTGCGGTTTATCGTCCACTACTTTTGGCATTTGTCTTTACATTAACCCTGTTTTTGTTGCTCGGTGCAAAGAGCTATTATGCCATGGGCTTGTACCCGATTGTTCTCGCTTTTGGTGCTGTTTTCTTGATGCGGGTAATGCGTTCCGGCTGGGTGCGTCACTTGCGGATTGTATGTGTCATTTTGCCGATTTTGTTTTTCATTCCGATGTACCAGTACGTTTTCCCAAACCGTACTCCGGAGTTTATCGTTGAAAATAAGGAACATTACCAAGCCTTGGGATTGCTGCGTTGGGAAGATGGCAAAGAGCATGATTTGCCACAGGATTTTGCAGATATGCTCGGTTGGAAAGAATTGGTATCTAAGGTGGATAGCGTGTATAACCGACTCGCCACAACAGGGCGTGTGCTTGTGCTTTGTGACAATTATGGACAGGCTGGCGCGATCAATTATTATACTAATGAAAGCATACGTGCCGTGTCCTTTAGTGCGGATTACCTGCATTGGTTTGATTTGTCCATGGAGTATACCCACCTTATCCGGGTTAAAAGTAAAAGTGAACAGAGCCGTGAGTTTGATGAAACTCGTCCGTATTTTGATAAAGGATGGGTTGCCGGCACTGTTACGAATCCCTACGCTCGAGAATCGGGTACGCTTATCTTCGCTTTTGAGCATGCCAAAATCGATATCAATGTACCACTGGAACAAGAGGTGGAAAGGGAAATACAGCGACGGTTTCTATAAGGGGCTGCGTCCTGTACGGCATGGTTCAGGATGGATGAACAGCAAAGCGATTACAGTAGGTTTTGGGGCTTCTCACGGGGGATCGTGTACAAAAGGCACGAAGATGGACTCCCGGACACGCTTTATCCACCCAGTATAGGGCCTAAGGTGCATGACAGGCCATAACAGTTTGCTAAAGCAGCATGTATATCTTGCGTCAGTTTTCGGATTAATTGTTTATAATTAACACCAATATTAACCTGCGCAAGTCATGGGCATTTTAAGAAATACGATTTTTTCTGCATCGAGACCATCACGACTCGAATCGGTTGAATGTTTTATCGACGGTTGTCCGGTGGGCGTAACAAATAGGGGAATACTTAACCAAAACCAATAGCATGAATAATATGGCTAAAGTAGCAAGCAACAAAGAGTTTAAGCACGTGAGTTATCTCTGGGATGACAAACGGGCCGCGGAATTGGAAGGAGATGAAGTCGCACTCCTGCTCTATCGATCCAACCTGTTGGGAGCCGATTTAAGGTTGACCAACTACGGCGGTGGTAATACCTCATGCCGGGCAATTGCAAAGGATCCGCTTACGGGGCAGGACACGGAAGTTATGTGGATTAAGGGTTCGGGAGGTGATATCGGTACACTAACCCGTAGTGGGCTTGCAGCGCTCTATCTTGATCGGCTACGCAGCCTTGAGCAAGTTTACCGGGGAGTGGAGCATGAGGATGAAATGGTTGAGTTGTTTAACCATTGTATATTTGATTTAGCTTCCAAGGCACCGTCCATTGATACCCCGCTGCACGGCTTTCTGCCGTTCAAACATATCGACCACCTGCATCCCGATGCAGCTATCGCGATAGCTGCCGCAAAAGATGGAGAACGTATCACGAAGGAACTTTTCGAGGGCGAGATAGGTTGGGTCGACTGGCAACGGCCCGGGTTTGACCTGGGATTGAAATTACGACAATGCCTAGCAGATAATCCGGGGATACGAGGAATTATGTTGGGTTCGCACGGTTTATTTACCTGGGGCAATACGGCTTATGAAAGCTACGTCAATACACTGACAGTCGTTGAAAAATGTGCGGAATACTTGGCCTCGAACTATGGGAAAAACCGACCAGTGTTTGGCGGTAAGAAAGTTGCCGATGTTGAGCCCGGACAACGCCGTAAACAGGCTGTCGCCTTGGCTCCAGTGCTTCGGGGTTTCTGCTCGTCAGAGCGGCACATGATTGGACATTTTACCGACGATGAGCGCGTGTTGGAGTTTGTCAATTCCCATGATTTGAGTCGATTGGCCCCGATGGGTACCAGTTGCCCGGATCATTTTCTGCGTACGAAGATCAGCCCGATGGTATTGGACTTGGCACCCGATGCTGATTTGTCGGATGTGAGTGCATTGAAGGAAAAATTGGCGCCAGCCTTCGAATCGTATCGGAAGATGTATGCGGAATACTACGAATCCTGCAAGCACCCTAACAGTCCGGCGATGCGTGACCCTAATCCGGTCATCATTTTGTACCCAGGTGTTGGTCTGTTCTCGTTTTCGAAGGATAAGCAGACAGCACGGGTGGCAGCGGAGTTCTACATCAATGCTATCAATGTGATGAAAGGTGCCGAAGCAGTATCCGAATATACGTCACTGCCACGGCAGGAAGCGTTTAATATCGAGTATTGGTTGCTTGAGGAGGCCAAATTGCAACGCATGCCCAGGCCCAAACCCCTCGCCGGCCGTATCGCCTTT
>CAZXSL010000036.1:8397-19281 GCA_964643235.1 uncultured Sphingobacteriaceae bacterium
GAAGCCTCTTTCGGGTAGAATCGCATTGATTACCGGCAGCGCTGGCGGTATCGGGAAGGCAATTGCGAAGCGTTTCGTACAGGAAGGTGGTGTCGTTATCCTCAACGATATGAACGCCGATCGGCTAGCTGGTGCGGGAGCAGAGTTTAAAGCCGAGTTTGGTCAAGATGCCTATGCTACGGCCGTCCTCGACGTGACGGATGAAAAGCAGATTAAGGAAGCTTTTGAAGAGGCAGCTTTGGCATTTGGAGGGGTAGATGTCGTTATTAACAATGCGGGTTTGTCTATTTCCAAACCTATCGAAGACCATACCCAAGAAGATTGGGATTTGTTGTACAATGTCTTGGTCAAAGGACAGTTTTTGGTTACTAAAGAAACTGTATCCGTATTGAGAAAGCAAGCGAAGGGTGGAGACATCATCAATATTGTCAGTAAAAATGCCTTGGTTAGCGGGCCTAACAATGCTGGCTACGGTTCTGCCAAAGGAGCTCAGTTGCACTTGAGCCGCCTGAATGCCGCCGAGCTTGGTGCCGATGGTATCCGCGTCAATGTGGTTAATCCCGACGCCGTAATCAGCGATAGTAATATCTGGGCCGGAGGATGGGCCGAAGGGCGAGCAAAAGCCTATGGTGTTTCCGTTGAGGAGCTGCCGGCTTATTATGCCAAACGCACGCTGCTCAATCAAACGATACTGCCTGATGATATCGCAAATGCTTGCTTTGTGCTGGTTAGTGGGCAAATGGATAAATCAACCGGAAACGTGTTGAACGTAGATGGTGGTGTAGCAATGGCTTTTGTACGATAAAACCGAATATGCCGTGTTTCGCCTATCTAGAGCGAAACACGGCATATTCTTGGTTAATCCGGACAATTCTCGTGGATTCAAATGCATAAAACCTAAGTTATGGCGATGAAAACACCCGTTGTAGCGATTTTTGATGTAGGCAAGACAAACAAGAAGCTGTTTCTGTTTGATGAGCAATATCGTGTGGTCTTTGAGCGTTCAGCGCGCTTTACAGAAACGGAGGATGAAGATGGCGATCCCTGTGAGAACTTGGATAGCCTCCGCTTATCCATTTTTGATTCGCTCCACGAGGTATTCCGTCATCCCGAGTTTGATGTCAGGGCCATCAATTTTGCGGCCTACGGAGCCAGTATGGTTTACTTAGGGGCAGATGGCAGGCCGTTGACACCCCTTTATAATTATTTGAAACCTTATCCTGAGGCATTACAGCAGAAGTTCTATGCAGATTATGGTGGGGAAGAGGAGTTTGCGTTCCGGACGGCATCTCCCGTTTTGGGGAGTCTTAATTCGGGTATGCAGCTATATCGAATTAAGTACGAGCGCCCGGCGCTTTTCGAACGGATCCAACACGCTCTGCATTTGCCCCAGTATTTAAGCTTTTTGGTGTCTGGAAAGGTGTATGCAGACATGACTAGTATCGGTTGCCATACGAACCTGTGGGATTTTGCAAAAAACGAGTATCACGACTGGGTCGAAGCTGAGGGGTTGTTACCTAAACTTGCTCCGATTGTGGCGGGCGATCAGGTGTTTCCACCTGCTTTTCCCGGGGATGATTACCGTGTAGGGATCGGACTACA
This sequence comes from uncultured Sphingobacteriaceae bacterium, assembly GCA_964643235.1. Classification (GTDB taxonomy): domain Bacteria; phylum Bacteroidota; class Bacteroidia; order Sphingobacteriales; family Sphingobacteriaceae; genus CAYRGQ01. The sequence continues at coordinate 10,000 of CAZXSL010000036.1, forward strand.
TGATAGTTCTTCGGCACTTATTCCGTATTTAGTCAGTTTTGAAGAGCCATTTGTGCTTATTTCGACAGGGACTTGGTGTATCAGTTTAAACCCGTTTAACGATTCACCGCTAACAGTGGAAGAATTGCGTGCGGATTGCCTGAGCTACATCAGTTATAAAGGTTTGCCGGTCAAGGCTTCCCGACTATTTGCTGGCTACGAGCATGAACAGCAAGTAAAACGTATCGCCGATCACTTCGGGCAATCGACGGCGAAATATCGGAATATGCCATACAACCGTTCCGTTATTCAGCAACTGAAAGAGCGCCAACTTGAAGGGCAATCGGTAGGCGACAAGATATCGGCATTTGTATCGCGAGACCTTGCGTCTTTTGCTGATGATACCGAAGCTTATCATCAATTGATGGTTGATTTGGTTGAATTGCAGACGAAATCCACCAAGTTAATCATTGGTAATGGGCGTATGACGCGTATTTTTGTCGATGGTGGCTTTAGTAAAAATCAGCTATATATGCATTTGTTGGCGGAATCCTTTCCCGAAATGGAGGTCTATGCGGCTTCCATGGCGCAGGCCACGGCTGTTGGTGCGGCCCTAGCCATACATTCGGCATGGAATCGTGGGGCCCTGCCAGCGGATCTGATTACGTTAAGGTTGTATACGCCCAGTAAGGAATAAAAAAACTATTGATGAATTTGGAATTATTGAAATACGATCCGCGATATCCTTCGGTACAAGACCTGAAAAGGAGGGCCAAACGACGGATTCCAAAGTTTGCTTTTGACTACCTCGAGGGTGGATGCAATGACGAGATCAACTTGTGGCGAAACGAGCATGATTTTAGGGATATACTGCTCATGCCAAGGTATTTGAAAAAACATAGTGGCGTGGATATGCAAGCAGAATTGTTTGGGCATGTGTATGATGCGCCCTTTGGTATTTCGCCCATTGGTTTGCAAGGATTGATCTGGCCAAACGCACCGGAGATACTCGCCAAAGCCGCCTTGAAGCATAATATTCCCTACACGCTGAGCACCGTGTCCACGAGCAGTATCGAGCGAATTGCGGAAATTACCGAATCCCGTTTTTGGTTTCAATTGTACCACCCTGCTGAGAATACTCTGCGTGATGATATCCTCCGTCGCTTGGTGGATGTTGACTGCCCGGTATTGGTTGTTTTGGTTGACGTGCCGTCTTTTGGGCTCCGCTACCGCGAAATCAAAGCCGGGTTGTCCATGCCACCCAAGCAGAATATCCGAAACTTCGTGCAGGCCGCATTCCGACCGGCGTGGGCCTTTGAAACCCTACGTGTTGGTATGCCCGAATTTGCAACATTGAAGCCTTATATGGCCAAAGGATTGGATATGACCCAGCTAGGCAAGTTTATGAATGCAACGTTTACCGGGCGGGTCGATTCAGACAAGGTAAAAGCCATTCGCGATAAATGGAAAGGTAAGCTGGTAATCAAAGGTGTGGTCAGTGAGGAGGATATGGAAGAAAGTATCCGTATCGGTGCCGATGGGATAATCGTATCCAACCACGGCGGACGGCAAATCGACGCAGGCGAGTCCACCATCAAACCGCTGAAAAGCTTGGCTGATAAATACCGCGACCGCATGAAAATCATGATCGACAGCGGCCTGCGTTCGGGGCCCGATATCGCCAAGTCGTTGGCATGCGGTGCCGATTTTACTTTTATGGGACGTCCGTTTATGTATGGCGCCGCCGCACTCGGCAAACAGGGGGGCGATCATACGATTGCGATGCTGAAAGCTCAGCTTAAGCAAGTCATGGAGCAGGTCTGTTGTGAAACACTTTCCGATTTTCCTGGGACGTTGATTCCAAGGCAGCCAGCAGGCCTAGCCAAATAGTTATTCCGCCGGATATTGGCGTTCGGGCAACTGAATCGGCAGGTAGATGATATAGGATGTGCTTATCACAAAGAGATGGAAATAATCTCTAATATTATTTGATAATTGGTGAATTAAACGTACATTTGCACTCCGAAATCGGAGTAGGTTATATAACGCATAAAGAAATACATTACAATAGGTCATGAAAAGAACATTTCAGCCATCACAACGCAAGAGAAAAAACAAGCATGGATTCAGAGAGCGCATGAGCTCGGCTAACGGCCGTCGTGTGCTAGCTGCGCGTAGGGCAAAAGGTAGAAAGCGCCTGAGCGTGTCCGACGAGGGACGCCACAAGCGCTAAGTCGTTTCTGACCGGTGACTGCTTGTGTCCGGAGCCCGCGCCGGTTTCGGGGAGGATAGTCATCGATCATGAAAAGATATACATTCAAGAAGGAAGAACGGTTATGCAGTAAAAGGTCTATTGACGATCTTTTCGCAAACGGTTCTTCCTTTGTTTTATATCCCTTCCGAATCGTTTATCTCCGTCGGTCGCCCATAGGCCATCCTGTGGAAATGCTGGTTTCCGTCCCCAAACGTCGATTTCCAAGAGCGGTTGATCGCAACCTAATCAAACGCCGTATTCGCGAGTGCTATCGGCTCAATAAGGAAGAATATGTGTATTCTCACGTCCAAAACGAGCAAGAGCAGCTTTTGCTGGCTATCCAATATGTCGCTAAGGAAGTGTTGGACTACGCTACCATTTGTAGCCAGTTACAGAAAGCCCTTGCCAAATTAAAATGAGGTATGTGGAAACTGCTGTGGGAGAAGGGAATCAAACGGCTGCTTGGCGCATTTTTTTTGCTGCTGATCCGGGCTTACCAATTGCTGTTGTCGCCCATGCTGGGGGCGTCCTGTCGATACACACCCACCTGTTCGCAATACGGTATCCAAGCCATACGCAAATACGGCCCGTTCAAAGGTGGGTGGTTAACTCTTAAGCGCATTGGTCGATGCCATCCGTGGGGCGGTCATGGACACGATCCTGTACCCTGATGACGAATGAACCACAAAACAACTTCTTGCAATGATAAACAAACCTCATATCCTTCACATTGAAACTGCTACTCCTGTTTGCTCGGTGGCCCTATCGGCCGGTAGTGATATCCTTGCCGTACGCGAACTCGACGAGCCGAATATCCATGCATCGCGTTTGACCTTGCTTATGGAAGAGGTGATGGCAGACTGCAGACTGACTTTTGCTGATCTATCGGCTGTGTGTGTTAGTAAAGGGCCGGGATCCTACACCGGATTACGGATTGGAGTTTCCACGGCAAAGGGACTTTGTTATGGGCTAGATATTCCCTTACTTGCTGTCCATACACTAGATGCGATGGCTGACGGTTTTGCTAAGAAACATTCCGATTTGGGCGCAAGCGAAATCTTGTTGGTGCCGATGATAGATGCGCGCCGTATGGAAGTTTATTCCGCTATGTACAACCATGAGGGGAATAGGGTGGTGGATGTGGCTGCCAATATCATTGGTCGTGATTTTTTTGACGTCTATACAACGGAAAACAGAATCGTCCTGTTTGGAAGCGGAGCCGATAAGTTTACTGAACTCTTTGCCGGACACGACGTGGTAGCGGTTGTTCCTAATTTTAAGAACTCGGCAGCTCATCTAGTCAACTTGGCTTATCAAGCGTATCAGAGGGGCCAATTTGAAGACGTCGCTTATTTCGAACCGTTTTATCTTAAGGAATTTGTTGCCACAACTCCGAAAGCAAGAAGTTGATTTAGGGGAGGATTAGTGTGCGACTTCTGTTTTCTGAACCCCGAAATTATTTTTAGGTTTGCGGTATGAAGCATGCACAGCAGCGGGTGGCTTTGGCTCAGGCTCGATTCTTTGCCTACCATGGCGTTTATCCCCAGGAACAAATCATCGGGACACCCTTTGTCGTTGATATCGAAGTGATATTTGAACGTGAATTGCACGTGTCGGCAGAAGAAGATCTCGACCGTACCGTCAACTACGCCGAGCTATACGACATAGCACGGGATGAGATGGCTAAACCAAGAAAACTGCTGGAAACAGTCACGGAAACCATGTTGTTGAGGGTGCGCACCCAATTTCCGTTTGTAAACCATATCCGTGTTTGCATTACCAAGCAAAATCCACCCTTTAGTGGTGATGTCGCCCAAGCCCGGGTAGCTTTGGAATGGGAAAAAGAGTCATAGCAAGGATAGGTGTTTCATCGTCTAAAGGGCTCAAAACCATGAAGGGTTTACGGAAAAATGATGTTTATCATTTTAGTGAACATTTCTTTATGTACCTTTGGTAAGTATTGGTAACAATAGTCGAACAGAAGTTTTGAGAAGATACTGTACATATATTCTATTGCTGGCCCTGACATTACAGTCATTTTACCATAGTTTCATGGCTATGGAATATCATTTCAATCTTCCTGAGTATCTTGCCAAATGTGTCAACCTTTCCCAGCGCCAGCTTGCCTGTAACGGCCAATGCGTGCTGATGCAGAAGATAGCTGAGAAAGAGCAGGGCGAGTCGAAAAATAACCTGGTTATGTACGAATATAGTTCACTATACGTACATAAAGACTACGTTGTTTTCTCCATGCGTCAGCCGCACTCTGAAATTACAAAACTTGAACTTCCCCCTTATTTGGCTGGTTATGCATATGAATACGATGCCCTCGTATTCCGTCCCCCGATTGCATAATTCGAATTCCCGACCTGAGTCCGAGATCGGTTTGATGTAGTTTGCTGTTTAGCCCAGACTCACACTAGAGTATAGGCCAAACCACCCATAACGGGTGGGCTAAGAAAAAAGCATTGCCTGATCCTGAACGTAGTTCCGATTTAACTTCCGTGTTACTGAAGTGGATCTTAATACTGCCGATCTCCATTGATTACGAATATCTATTAGTCATGCGAAAAATTTGCTTTTTTTTGGCCGTTTTGTGCCTTACCATGGTGTCTTGTACGAAAGACAAGACAGACTATGAAGCTGAAATCGAGACAACCTTGCCCGAATATCTTGAATTTAAGCAAGTCGTTCAAGTTTCAGTTGGCGGTTATAGTGTTAGTGTCGAGGCCGTTAACGGCGAGTTCTACCAAGGATACAATGAGGTCCGTCTGAAAGTTACGGGCGGACATGCCAACATAACCGGAGTCACGCTACTGCCCATTTTGACGGAAGCGAGTGGGGACCTGAGTGCTGGCCCGCATAGCTACGATTTGGTTTACGTGCCGGATGGCGACTACTTCTCCGGGTATGCTGTTTTTATCAGCGAAAGTGGAGCCCACACGAATTGGGAGCTTTATATCGGCTTGAACACAGAGGAGCAGGCGTATTCGGTTATACAGTATGTCGAAGTCAGCGAACAGGCCAACAAAAACCTGAGCATGGCGATGTTCACAGGCAAGGATGGTAAGGAGTACGTTATCGCTTTGGTGTCGCCGCAACAGCCAAGGGTAGGCGAAAACGAGTTGGTCGTAGGGATTTATCAGCGCTATAAATTGGGAGGTTTGTTATCCAGCGGTATTCCTGATGGTTTGGCATTTTCCTATGCTGTTGTCAACGACTATACACTGCTTTTGGACCCACGGATGCCGGAGCCGTCGATGGGTAACCATTCATCACCCAACAATGAGGACTTGATACAGGAAGATAGCGGGTTATACCGTGGCGTGGTTAATTATACGATGACGGGCAACTGGACTTTAAATTTCATCCTGTTGGATCAGCAAGGGCAAGTGGTAAAAGGTACCGTGGTACCAGACGATTTCACGCCGGGTGTGGTAGGGGAAAAAAGTGAATTATACATCGACATCTTATTCTAAGGTTTTTATGCAGAAGCTCAGTATTACTGGTTTAGTTCTTTTATTTGGAATACGTGCCAGTGCCCAACATGTGGATATCCCGAAAGATACGACTCAACGAATTGATGAGGTGGAAATCATGGCCAATATCAAACGGAAAATAGAGACGGATATGAAAATGGCCGTTTCTGTTGACGAGTTCCTGGCTTCCTCCGAGCAAATTAGTTTTATCAAACGGGGAGCTTATGCCTGGGAGCCCATGCTTAACAACATGAGTACGGAACGCTCCACCATTACCATCGATGGCATGCATGTTTTCGGGGCCTGTACGGACAAAATGGATCCGGTAACATCTTACGTGGAAAGTAATAATCTCTCGGGCGTCGACATCACGTCGGGTCAAGAAGGGAGCATGCATGGGGCAACGGTAGCGGGTAGTATTGACCTCAGGCGTAAAAGTACGCCGTTCGGTATCGAAAAAAAATGGGGTGGAGCTTACCAAACTGGGTTTGAATCTAATAATAAGCAGTTTTTCAACCTAGGGAACTTATCCTACTCCAGTGAAAAGTTCGTAGCAGATGGCAGTATCGCGTTCCGAAAGGCAGGGAATTATTATGACGGCAGGGATGCAGAGGTAAACCATTCCCAGTACAACAAATTCAATACCTCCTTAGGGTTGGCATATAAAACGAGTCCGCTTTCATCGGTAAGGGTCGATGCGATCTTTGACAAGGCTACCGATGTGGGATTTCCCGCACTACCAATGGATTTATGGCTTTCCCGTGCGATTATAACCTCGGCTGCGTACAAGCAACTGTTTGAGGAGGGAATAATGAAAGTGTGGGACACGAAGCTCTATTTCAACGCTATGGAGCATTACATGGATGATACCAAGCGCCCGGAAAACTTGGTGCATATGGACATGCCGGGTTGGAGTACAACCTATGGGTTGGTGTCAAAAGCCAACCTATTGCGGGGCGATTACAGTTCGGAAATTCAACTAAACGCGTACGAAAACGTGTCAATTGCAGAAATGACCATGTATCCGCAGGATCGAAGTATGAAAACCATGTTTGCATACAGCTGGCCTTGGGTAACCACCCGGTTCATGGGGCTTTCGATGAATAATTCCTGGTATATCTCGCATAAAAGCCAAGTGAATTTTGGTGGCTCCTTGGGTTGGAATTACAACCATTCCAAGTATATCGAATTTAACCGCATTTTCCACCCCAACGCCTCTCAGGAGAAAAGCAGGGTTTTGCCGGGCTTGCACGCAAGTTATCAGTTAGATATCAGTCCATTTGATTTATCCGTGGGAGCGGGTTATGGGCACCGGGCTCCCTCAGTTTCTGAAGGGTACGGGTACTATATCTATAACAGTTTCGATCGTTACGATTATGTGGGAAATCCAGACTTGGAAAATGAAATCTCCTATGAAGTTAATGCGAGTGCGAGTTTCAAGAAAGATCGTGGGCAAATCGAGGCCAAAGTGAATTATTTCCATATTGAAAATTACATCGTGGGGCGTGTCTTGAGCTTAGGAAGCCCGATGAACTACCAGTCCGTTGGGGTCAAGGGCTACACGTCCTTAGACTACGCCAGGTTATTTAATGTATCCCTAAATGCCAAATACGATATCTTGCAACATTTGCATTGGAAAGGGACGCTTACCTATGCGCGGGCAATTGATGACAAGGGTGGTAATCTACCATTCATCCGACCTCTTAGCTACCAAACCTCCTTATATTATATGTTGGGCCATTTCGGTATCCGGACGTCGCTGCATGGCGACTTGACACAGTATAACTATAGTCCGGAATATGGCGAGGACCGAACGCCGGCTTACAGCATTTGGAACCTCTCAGCAGATTATACGTTCCATTTCGACAAGTTCAGTATGGTCTTGCAGGCCGGTGCCGAAAACCTATTTAACGAGTATTACAGTACATATGCAGATTGGGGTAACGTGCCTCGGATGGGGCGCAACCTATTTGCATCATTAAAAATTAACTTTTAAAAACCAAAAATTATCATCATGAAAGCATCTAGCAAATATTTTGCGTTAGCCGTCGCTCTAGTTCCATTCCTTTCCTGTGTTAAGGATAATGATCCAGTAGCAAACGACATCACGTTACATTTCAATAATACCTTCAAGAACACCACCATAGTGCTGGGCGATGCCACATCGATAAATGCGACTACGAACATCTCTGCTGAAGGACAAATCCATCATTTTTCGGAATTGAAATACGTGATTAGTAACATCCGTTTGTTCAAGGCTGACGGTAGCGAATTCCCGTACAACATCAATGACTTGGATAAGGGGGCGACGGTAATTAACCATGCCAACTCCCAAACGTTGAATTATGTGCTAAGTCGTATCCCCGTTGGCGAATACACGCAGATTAAGTTCGGGCTGGGCGTACGTCAGGACTTGAATACCCTAGATCAACTCAAGTTCCCCGGTTTTTATGCAGAGGCTGGAGCGAACGACACCGAGATGATGTGGGAATGGGGGATAGGGTACCGCTTTACCAAAATTGAAGGATATTACGGTCCGGATTACAAAACGCTGTCTATTCATACAGGCAGTACCGTAGAGGGTACCAATGGTGATGAGTCGACTTATACGCAAGGAGTGGACGCATATCGAGATGTTACCTTGAGCCTTCCCGGCCGGGCGATTGTAGGGAGCAACGCCCCGCGGATTACCATTACTGCAGATTTTGACAAATTGTTAAGCGGAAACGCCAACACGATTACTTTGGGAGAAGAAAATGCAACCCCTAGCGTCCATACGGCGGCCAATATGGTGCTGTTTGTCGATAACCTAGGCGGGAATGGGACTAGTGATGTAACAGGCATGTTTTCCGTTACGAATGTCGAAAATTAGGTCAAAAGCTCTCTGGAGGAAGACTGCATTGCGGATAACCTCGGAGGGCTTGACGTTAATTTTGAAATATGAGGCGTACATTAGTTTCATTATGTATCTTTTTACTGTTGTTATCTTGCAACAGGGAAGAATCTCTGGTCTCGACACCTTTTGATAACCCGGAGATTCCCTTGGATATTCCGTTGGGTTTCCCTCCGTTGAATAGTGCGGTGTCGGAAAACAAACCGACAAAATACGGCGTGGAACTGGGCGAGAAGCTATTCCACGAGAAAAAATTCAGTGGTAACAATACGGTTTCATGTGCCAGTTGCCACAACCAGTCGAATGCTTTTACCGACAACCAAGTGCAGGCAGTCGGTATCCACGGGCGGGTAGGGCTTAGGAACACGCCACCTCTCCAAAATTTGGCGTTTATGAAGTTCTATAATTGGGACGGGAATATGCTCCAACTGGAAAGACAGGCCTTGGTTCCCATCATTACCCACGAGGAGATGGATTCATCTATTTTGGACGTCATTGCTAAACTTGAAAACGAACATGGATATAGGGATTTGTTCATGAAAACTTTTGGTGATGAACGTATCACGCCTGAGCGTATTTACCAGAGCTTGGCGCAGTACCAATACACGTTAATCTCAGCAAACAGTAAATACGATCGTATAAAGCGAAACGAAGTGGAAGCATTTACGGAAAGCGAA
>CAZXSL010000037.1:0-19016 GCA_964643235.1 uncultured Sphingobacteriaceae bacterium
GGATTTGATACGATGGTCAAGCTGACCAAAGATGCCCCGTTGATGATCATCGAAGGGGATGAATATCCGTCGTCAGCTTTGGATAAACAACCCAAGTTTCTGCATTACCACCCCAATATTGCCTTGATTAGCGGTGTGGCTTGGGATCATTTTGATGCATTCCCCACTTTCAAGGAATATACCGATCAGTTCAAGCTCTTCATACAGTCGGTCGAGCCCAAAGGTACTTTGGTATATAACCGGGAAGATGATGTGTTGCGTGAGTTGGTTATGGCCGACCATTCGAAGATCAATAAGCACGGATACAGCCGGCCGGCCTATACCATTAATAAGGGAGTAACCTACATACCTGCCGAAGGGAGAGAAATACCATTACAGATTTTTGGTAAGCATAACCTATCCAATTTGGCTGCCGCATTCACGGTTTGCGAGTGGCTGGGAGTTAGTCGCGAGGAATTTTATGATGCCATAAAGAATTATAAAAATGCTTCCCGACGTTTGGAATATGTAACCCGAATGGGAGATAGCGTAGTTTACCAAGATTTTGTACATACACCAGCCAAATTGCGGGCGTCTATACAGGCAGTTAAAGAACAGTTTGGGGACAAGGAGTTGGTTGCATTGATCGAGTTACACGTGCAGCACAGTCTGAACCCCGATTATCTGAATGAGTATCGGGATTCCATGCGCGAAGCTGATTACCCAGTTGTATATATCGCACGAAAATCCCTGAAACAAATCAACACCAACCCGATAGACCGGGAAACCTTGCTAGCAGCATTCAACTCGAGTAATTTGCTGTACTTTAATGAACTTTCCGATTTAGAGCGGTTTTTTGAAAATATCGACCCGAAAGGAAAAAACCTGTTGTTTATGAACTCCGGAGGGCACGATTCGATAAATGTATCCCAGTTTATAAATAAATTTTTTTCGGAATAAATTTTGTCTATATTCGTTAGCTTTTTGTCGATAGGCAGTGTCCCTGCTTTTTAAAATTGATGGTTTTTATGTTTTAAAACATAAAAATCAATGAAGATACGCGTTATAATAGTAACATTTTTAACACAAACAAAAACATCTAATCTAATGAATTCGTTAGGAAAAAGAATCAGATTATTAAGACAACAAAGAGGGTGGAGCCAAGAAGATGTAGCTAAACGATTGGATATTTCGATCCCAGCATTTTCTAAAATAGAAACCGGAATAACGGATGTTAACCTATCTCGGCTTAACCAAATATCGAAATTGTTTGATCTTTCTGTCGTTCAGCTCCTCTCGAGTACTGACACCGAGCGCGAAGCAACTGAAAACGCAAGAAAAGAGTTGATGGAGCTCAATAAAAGACTTCAGGATCGGGAGGGTGAAATCATTAGTTTGCAGAAAAAAGTTATCGATTTGTACGAGCAACTGCATGAAAAAAGCATCTAATTAGATGTTGGTACAAAGGTTATCCCTTGAAATAATAATTGGAGTGCGTTCATAGATAGCGCCCTTGACTGTAATTCGGGGTGTCTTCTATACAATAAACTGTACGCCAGACCTAGCTAATTACGAACAGACGGGCTCAAGATTGTAAAGTAATTAAGGTAACAGGAATCCATGGGACGGCCAATGGGATATATCCCAGACCATCCCATGGATTTTTTGCTTAGGACAGATTGTTTGGATTAATAGTCATCGTCGTCGAAGTCATCGCCGAAGTCGTCCAGCGTGTCTAGACCGTCGATTCCGAAATCATCCTCGTCAAACAAATCATCCTCTTCGTCCGGGTCGTTTACCATTTGTAAATCGTCCACCTCCTCATCATAGAGAGCCATTCCTAATTCTCCTTGCATCATTAATGTAATTCTTGACTGTTGTTGTTCAATAAAGCTGTTTTTCGTGATAAAAGTATGAAGAATTTGAACTCGTTCTGCTTTTTTTTCAAAAAATAATTGCCCACACAGGTACACCTAATCTTAGTGTGTTGACCATGAACACAGTAGGGGGCAAAGGCTGGATTAATCGCTTGGTTCTCCTATCGTATTTTCGTTGGTCACAATGTCTTTTATTTGGGGGAGATCGGCAGGGGTATCTATTCCGAAATAATCCATGAACAAGTCACTAGTAGCATATAAGATGGGTTGCCCGATGGCGCTCGATTTTCCTGCAATCTTGATTAAGCCCCGATCCAACAACCGCTGTACGGAATAGTCGCAATTTACGCCTCGAATTTGTTCCATCTCGAGTTTGGTAATAGGCTGCCGATAGGCAATGATAGCCAAGGTTTCCATGGCGGCCTGGCTTAGTTTTTTCTTAGCTCTAAATTGCTGCAACTGGTTGACGACAGGATGGTAATCAGGCTTAGTTAGCAATTGATAGGCATTATTGATGCGTTTCAATTCCAAGACTTGGGTGTCGTTCGCATATTTTTCTTCGATGGCTTGTAGGGCAGCCTTTATGCTTGGTTCGTCGAGAGCCTGCTCCGTTGCAGCTTCCAGCACCAGCTGGATATCCGCTACTGAAATACCTTGTTCGGAAGCGAATATCAGCGCTTCGATTTGCCGCTCAATATGCTTCGCCTTATCCAACCTTAATAGTCGATGACCTGTTCCACCATACCTTCAGGCAATTCCCTGAATTCATACTTTTGCGTGCGGAGTTGGGGTTCAAATCCGGCCTCACGGATGGCATCCTGTATGGAGTTTGACGTAAATCGGTGTGGTGCTCCCGCTGCCGACACAACGTTTTCCTCAATCATGATCGAGCCAAAGTCATTGGCACCGGCATGTAAGCAGAGTTGTGCGACGCGTTTGCCCACCGTCAACCAAGAAGCTTGTATGTTGGTAATGTTGGGCAACATGATTCGGCTAAGCGCAATCATGCGTATGTAGGATTCGCCGCTAACGTTATTGGTAATACCACGGAGACGCTTAAGCAGGGTGCCATCATCTTGGAAAGGCCAGGGTATAAAAGCGATAAACCCGTAGCTGTCCGCAGGTTTTTCGGCTTGTACTTCCCGTATCCATACCAAGTGTTCAAAGCGCTCTTCAATGGTTTCGATATGCCCGAACATCATGGTAGCCGATGTAGGTAAATTGATTTGATGCGCAGCACGCATTACGTCTAACCATTCCTTTCCACCGCATTTCCCTTTGGAAATCAATCGCCTGACCCGGTCGTTCAGTATTTCGGCACCGGCACCCGGTAATGAGTCCAGTCCGGCATCTTTTAACTCGCGAAGGACGTCGATGTGCGACATGCCTTCAAGTTTAGCGACATGGGCAATCTCTGGTGGTCCTAGCGAATGGAGTTTGAGTTCTGGGTATAATGACTTCAGTTCACGGAATAAATCGGCGTAGAAGCGCAATCCCAAATCGGGGTGGTGTCCGCCTTGAAGTAGAAGTTGGTCGCCGCCGTATTGGAACGTTTCCTCGATTTTTCGTTTATAAGTCTCGATATCAGTAATATAAGCTTCCTCATGGCCTGGGCGTCTGAAAAAATTACAAAATTTGCAATTGGCGATGCAAACATTGGTGGTATTGACGTTACGGTCGATTTGCCAAGTTACTTTGCCGTGAGGAACCTGTATTTTGCGCAGTTCATTAGCCACATGAGCCAAGTCGGCCGTAGCAGCATGATGGTACAGATGAATTCCTTCTTCCTTGGTTAGGAATCCGAAATCCAGCGCTTTTTCAAGTAGGGTATTGGTATCCATATCAGCACAAAGATAACCAACATCCGCCTGAAAAGCGGACATTGGTTTCTCATTTTAACGTAACTAATTGGCCGGTACCAGTTTTAATAGCATGCCGGGGCCTTCAGTCAGTACATAAATGTATCCGTCGGGGCTTTGGGCCACTTGGCGCACACGTCCGATACCTTCCAACAATTTCTCTTCATGCACGTATTTGCCGTTTGATACTTCGACCCGCGCTACGTGGGTAAGTGCTAGTGCACCAGAAAATAGGTTGCCTTCCCAAGCCGGGTATTTGTCGCCAGTGTAAAACAGCAGGCCACAAGCAGCTATTGAAGGAGTCCAATAGTGTATGGGTTGTTCCAAACCTTCTTTCTCAGTTAGGTCTGAGATGATGGCGCCGCTGTAATCTATCCCGTAAGTAATGATCGGCCAACCGTAGTTTTTGCCTTTCTCCACAATGTTCAACTCGTCGCCACCTCTAGGGCCGTGCTCGGTCGTATAAATGATGTTGTTTGCACGATCGTACACCATTCCCTGTACGTTCCGGTGTCCATAGGACCAGATGCTGGGTTTAGCTCCGGGCGTGTCAACGAATGGGTTGTCGTCTGGAATACGGCCATCGTCGTGTAGACGGTGTACCTTGCCCATATCATTGTCTAGTTTTTGTGCGTTTTCCATTACGCCACGATCGCCAGTGCTGAAATACAAATAACCGTCATTGTCAAAAATGATGCGGCTGCCGAAGTGAACCCCACGGGTAGACAAAGGTAGGGTTTGGTACAATTCCTCTAATTCGATGATTTGGTCGCCGTCTACTTTAAACCGTATCAGTGTCGTACTACCACCTCCGTCGCCCGGCTTGGCATACGTCACGTACAACCAACCGTTATTTTCATAGTTAGGGTGTGTCTGGATATCCAGGATACCGCTTTGGCCGTTTACGTAGACTTCGGGGAATCCCTGTAGCTTACGACCTTCATACGCATCGTTCTCTACAACCAGGATTTCGCCACCCCGTTCTGTTACTAATGCCCGCCCGTCAGGGAGCCAAGTAATGCCCCAAGGGTTTTCTAACCCGTCGGCTAGTGTGTCGAGGTAAAATGAGACTTTTTCAGTGGTCACCGGGCTTCCTTCACGCGGTGGGGTGTCGTTGGTCGGATTGCCGTTGCTCTGGCAGGCACCTAAGACGAATCCTACGGCCAATAGGCCTACTAATGGTTTCAGAGTTTTCATAAAATGTATCTTCAGATGTTGTTTGCGTGTTTTGTCCCCACTCCGTCATCATATTGAAAGGAAAGGGGGATTGTATTAGCGAACCCAACACTCATACAGGAGGTTAGGTTTTACCGTGTAAAGATAGAAATTCACAGTTAACATTCAATATTTAAGCAGGCGGAAGTTCCTAGTTTTACGTTTTATTCGCTTGATCGGGGACAAGGAGTCGAAAAAACCGGGCGGATACGATATATTTGCTGGTATATTTGCGTTATTAATGTTCGATACTTGCGGACGAAAACAGTAATATGGATAGTACACACGAAATAAATCGGGACAAAAAAATGGCCTATCTCATCGTACGGCTGGCAATGGCCGTGTCGATGTTGGCTCATGGTATCGTACGCCTACCTAAATTAGCGGCTTTTAGTTCGGCTACGGTCGAGCAATTTAATGGGTCGATGCTGCCTGAATGGCTCGTCAAACCCATGTCTTACGCTATTCCGCTAACGGAATTGGTGTTGGGTATCACGCTTTTCCTAGGTTTGTTTACCCGGGCCAGCGGGATTGGCGGAGCGCTCTTGATGTTAGTCTTGATGGGGGGCTCGGGGATGGTGGAAGGTTGGAGCGCTTATCCCTCGCAACTGATTCACATCGCATTTTTTGCAGCGATTATCCTGTATCGGCAGTACAATAGTTTTGCGTTGGACAATACCTTGCGCCGTTAAGCCGGTCTTTTTGTATGACGATGAAACATTATATACGGTCAGGTATTGCCTGTATGTGCTTTTTTTTGATGTTCGGGTCCGTACTCTATGGGCAGACTGACCGGCAAATCAGGTCTTTGTTCGAGAAGTCCAAAGTCATGTCATCCCATTTTGTAGGGTTTATGCTGTATGACCCCGAGGCTAAGGAGGTCATTTATGAGCAGCATGCAGACAAATACTTTACGCCGGCATCCAATACAAAGCTCTACACGATGTTTGCCTCTTTGATGTTGTTAGGCGATTCCATCCCCGCACTGAAGTATGTAGGGCGTGGCGATTCATTGATTTTTTGGGGTACGGGCGATCCTACACTGCTCAACAAGGCGTTTGAACCGAGCCAAGTCATGGATTTCCTTCGCTTGTCAGGAAAGAACCTCTATTATGCAATGGGTAACTATCCGGGTAATGCGTTTGGGCGTGGCTGGGAGTGGGATGATTATCCGTACTATTACCAGCCTGAGATTTCTGCCCTGCCGGTTTATGGCAACGTGGTAAACTTTACATCGGATGGAGATGGGGGAGTTCAAGCTGATCCAAAGTATTTCGGGCCGTATTTGCAGTTGGACTATGCGGTAATGCCTGCTCGTTTTACCATTCGACGGGATGTTTCGGATAATACCTTTCGGTACAATGCGTATGGCGTGCCACGCTCGCTCAACCGTTTTGCTCCCTTTAAAACAAGTGATCGCCTATTAGCTTCTTTGCTGTCAGATACCTTAAGGAAACAGGTTAGTTTGATACGTATGCCATTGCCAGATGATGCCAAAGTCATTTATTCGCACCCATTGGACACGGTTCTTCGGGCGATGATGCTACCCAGCGATAACCATATTGCAGAACAAATGCTGCTCGTGTGTGCTTCAGAACATATCGTCAGGGAGCTTGATGCGGATTCTGTCCGTCGGTATGTCGTGGAGGAATACCTTGGGGATTTACCGAATAAACCCGAATGGCATGACGGTTCGGGGCTCTCGCGTTATAATTTGGTTAGCCCGGCATCCATGGTTCGCCTGCTCGAGAAATTGACTGAGCTCATCCCGGACGAGCAGCGGTTACTCCACCTGTTTCCGGCCGGGGGGGTATCAGGTACGTTGGAGCACGTATACCCGCAACGTCAGGGGAGGCCATTTGTTTGGGCTAAAACCGGCACGTTGTCCAATAACCATAACCAAAGCGGTTATCTGGTTACGAAAAGCGGGCGTAAGCTGATTTACTCCTTTATGAATAACAATTACGTCCAGCCTACGGCCGTGGTCCGCAATGAAATGGCACGCCTGATTACGGCCATCCACGATAACTACTGATCTCCGGTCCTTTTCCAAATAAACGATATGAAAAATAAAAACCTTAACTGTTTAGGAACGGCATAATGGATAGGTCAAAAAACGACAAATCGACAATTCGGGCTTGGGCTATGTTTGATTGGGCAAACTCGGCGTACAACCTCGTTATTACTTCGACGATATTCCCGGTATATTACACGGCAATTACGATAACGGAAGCGTACGGCGATCGGGTTTCCTTTTTTGGGTTTGAGGTCATCAATACGGCATTGGCCAATTTTTCCTTGTCTTTTGCTTACTTGATCATGGCCTTGGCCCTGCCCATCCTGTCGTCAATTGCTGATTACAAAGGCAACAAGAAAACCTTCATGATGGGTTTTACCTACGTCGGCGGATTGGCGTGTATCGGGCTGTTCTTTTTCAAACTGGAAACACTCGAATGGGGCATATTCTGTTATGTGTTGGCGGCCATGGGTTACATCGGGGGGCTGATGTTCAATAATGCTTACCTGCCCGAGATAGCGACGGTGGACCAGCAGGATCGGGTTAGTGCCCAAGGATTTGCTTATGGATACGTCGGATGCGTTACCTTGCAGATTATCTGCTTCGTGTTTGTGCTTAAGCCCGAGTGGTTCGGTATCACGGATCCGAGTTTCCCGGCGCGCCTTTCGTTCATGCTCGTCGGTATCTGGTGGATTGTATGGGCACAGATACCTTTCCGCAAGCTTCCCAATGGTAAGAGCAAGGGGCAGAAAGGAACTGCGGCTAATATTTGGTCGAAAGGGTTCGTCGAGCTGAAAAATATTTGGAAAAAACTTGACGAGATTCCCCAGATCAGGCGGTTTTTACTCGCTTTTTTCTTTTACGCAATGGGGGTTCAGACTGTCATGATCGTGGCAGCGGCATTCGGCGAGAAGGAATTGCAACTGGGAGCGCCCAAGCTTATTGCCACCATACTTCTTATCCAGTTGGTCGCTATTGGTGGCGCTTATTTGATGTCTTTGCTGGCCAGGTACATTGGTAATGTCCGGGTATTGATGATTGTCGTTACGATATGGGCAGGTATTTGTGTCTCGGCTTTTTACATTAATCACGAAGTGCAATTTTATGTGATGGCGGCCTTGGTGGGGATGGTTATGGGCGGCATCCAATCCTTGTCGCGCTCCACGTATTCCAAGATGTTGCCGGAAGGGCAGGGGGATACGGCTGCGTTTTTTAGTTTTTATGATGTGACCGAGAAAATTGCTATTGTGTTAGGGCTGTTTTCGTTTGCGTTGATTGAACAAATGACCAACAATATCCGTTATTCGGCGCTTTGTTTGGGTGTGTTTTTTGTCATCGGGTTATTCTTGTTGGCCCGGATGTTAAGAAACGATGCTAAAGCAATGGAAAAAGCGTAAAATTCCTTAAGTTTGAGCGCTTGATCCCTGGTGTTATCGCGTATGAAAGTCGAACTGTTTATCCCTTGCTTCATTGACCAGCTCTATCCGGAAACGGCTTTCAATACCGTTCGTGTGTTGGAGAAGGCAGGTTGTGCGGTGCATTACAATAGTCAGCAGACCTGTTGCGGTCAGCCGGCGTACAACGCGGGTTACTGGGATGAAGCGAAGAAGGTGGGCAATAAGTTTCTACACGATTTTAGTGATATAAACTATATCGTGACACCTTCTGCATCTTGCACGGGGATGGTCAAAACCGGATTCAACCACCTGTTTACCAATACGCAGGTACATAACCGATGCCGCTCCATACAAAGTAATATCCACGAGTTGTCTGATTTTCTAGTCAATGTCGTAGGTAAGGATTACTTCGGTGCCGAACTGGAAGGCCGCGCTGTTTACCATGACTCGTGTTCGGCCCTGCGCGACTGCCACATCAAAGATGAGCCGAGGCAATTGCTGGCCAATGTGGGAGGCCTCCAGCTCTTGGAACTGAAACACAGCGATACATGCTGTGGGTTTGGGGGAACGTTTGCCGTTAAATTCGATGCAATATCCAGTGCAATGGCCGAACAAAAAGTACAGCATGCTTTAGACCAACAGGCGGACTTCATTATTTCGACCGATTCGTCCTGCTTGCTGCAATTGCAGGGATACATAGACAAACACCAACTTCCTATTAAAACCATGCACCTAGCGGATGTCTTGGCCCATGGTTGGGCAAATATTTGAAAAAAAACAACCGGATATACAAGCAAACTTGTATGTTTGGAAAACCGAAACGAGCACACATCATAAATTAACCAAAACAATAGTAATAGCATGGCTACATCAAGAAGATCATTTTTGAAATACCTAGGCGCAGGTGCCGTAGGTATTGCCTTAACCCCTTATTATGGGTGTACATCAACCACTGGAAACGATTCGGAAGACGGTGGGGAAGGAAAGCTTTTTTTTGACATTTCCTTGGCACAGTGGTCATTAAACCGTGCCCTGTTTGCAGGCAAACTGACCAATATGGAATTTCCGGAATACACGGTCAAGCAGTTTGACATCCATGCCGTGGAATATGTCAACCAGTTTTTCAAAGACAAGGCCAATGATCGCGAATACTTGGGCGAGCTGCTTCAGCGCACGAATGATTTGGGCGTGCAGAACGTACTCATTATGGTCGATGGCGAGGGCAACCTGGGTGCGTCGGATGATGCCGAGCGCCAAACCGCAGTGGAGAACCATTACAAATGGGTAGAGGCGTCCAAATTCCTGGGATGCCACGCTATTCGGGTTAATGCAGCCGGTGAGGGTAGCCCGGAAGAGGTTAAAGCAGCGGCTATCGACGGTCTGTCTCGCCTGAGCGAGTTTGCCGCACAGCACGACATCAGCGTCATCGTTGAGAACCATGGCGGGATTTCCTCGCATGGCGATTGGCTGAGCGCGGTGTTAGCAGGTGTAGGCAAGGATAATTGCGGCAGTTTGCCTGATTTTGGTAATTTCTATGAATACGATCGTTACCAAGGGGTTACAGATCTGATGCCGTTTGCAAAAGGCGTAAGCGCCAAAGCTAACGTATTTGATGAGAACGGAGACGAACCCAACATTGATTACCGTCGTATGCTGCAAATCGTGAAAGATGCAGGCTATACGGGGTATATCGGTATCGAATACGAAGGAAGTGATTTGGGCGAAGACGAAGGGATTTTGGCTACCAAGCGTTTGTTGGAGCGGGTCGGTGCCGAGCTCTCATAATAGTTATTGATTAGGTAATGGGCTGTCCGTTCGGGCAGCCTTTTTTTTGACATATTTTGCGACGAGCGTTACTTTTTTTACAAATCGATGTCATTCGCATGACAGTATCATGACCGTATTTTTACACTCGAGAAATAAAACAACTTTTACATAGTACAAATATGCAGGTAGAACAGTTTAATTACGACAACAAGATTGTACGCGATTTTGGTATCGCGACAGTAGTTTGGGGGTTAGTGGGCATGTCGGTAGGCTTGCTAGTTGCGATGCAACTGGTGTGGCCGGCACTCAATTTCGAGTTGCCCTATACGACTTTCGGACGTGTTAGGCCCATCCACACCAATGCCGTCATTTTTGCCTTTGTCGGTAACGGTATTTTCATGGGCGTCTACTACTCGATGCAACGCGTGCTGAAAACGCGGATGTACAGTGATTTGCTGAGTAAGATCCATTTTTGGGGATGGCAGCTAATTATAGTTGCGTCGGCACTGACATTGTCGCTCGGCTTTACCAGTTCACACGAGTACGCCGAGATGGAATGGCCTATAGATATTGCTATCGCTGTTATTTGGATTGTCTTTGGTATCAACATGTTCGGGACGATTATCAAGCGTCGCGAGCGGCACATGTACGTAGCTGTATGGTTTTACATCGCTACGTTTGTCACGGTTGCGGTACTGCATATCGTCAACTCCGTGCAGATACCGGTATCCATGTGGAAAAGCTACTATGTATACGCCGGTGTCCAAGATGCCTTGGTACAATGGTGGTACGGGCATAACGCGGTTGCGTTCTTCCTGACAACACCTTACTTAGGCATGATGTACTATTTCTTGCCTAAGATGGCTAACCGGCCGGTGTACTCCTATAAACTGAGTATCCTGCACTTTTGGTCGCTTATTTTTATCTACATCTGGGCAGGTCCACACCACCTGCTTTATACCTCCTTGCCAGGGTGGGTACAATCCCTGGGAGTCGTTTTCTCCATCATGTTGATCGCACCGAGCTGGGGAGGAATGATTAATGGCTTGTTGACCCTGCGTGGTGCTTGGGACAAGGTGCGTAGCGAGCCAACGCTTAAATTCATGGTGGTGGCACTTACCGCCTACGGCATGGCTACTTTTGAAGGGCCGATGTTATCCCTCAAGCAAGTTAATGCCATCGCCCATTTTACGGATTGGATTGTAGCACACGTGCATGTTGGTGCATTGGGCTGGAATGGATTCATGACCTTTGCTATCTTGTATTGGGTTGTACCTCGTATATATAAGACCGAGCTGTATTCGAAGAAAATGGCCTCGATGCACTTCTGGATTGGCACGTTGGGTATCCTGTTTTACGCCATCCCAATGTACTGGGCCGCTGTTGTACAAGGCTTGATGTGGAAAGAATTTACACCCGAAGGTGTATTGCGGCACCCTAATTTCTTGTCTACGACCTTGGAAATCATTCCGATGTATGCGATGCGCGCAGTAGGCGGGGCACTGTACCTCATTGGGGTCATCATGATGACCTACAACTTGATTAAAACAATGCGCAAAGGAAGGCTGCTTGCAGAAGAGCCTGCAGAAGCACCTGCGCTAACACCTGTAGTTGTTTCCGAGCGCGAACCACACCGTCGCTTGGAACGCAAGCCGGCCTTGTTTATGGTTACGGCATTGATTGCGATACTGATTGGCGGTATGGTGGAGATGATGCCTACGTTCATGATATCGTCTAACGTGCCGACCATTAGTAGCGTACAACCCTACACAGCCCTGGAAATCCAAGGACGCGACTTGTACATCCGAGAAGGGTGTGTGAATTGCCATTCGCAAACGGTACGACCGTTTAGATCAGAAACTGCCCGCTACGGCGAGTACAGTAAAGCCGGGGAATTCGTGTATGATCACCCATTCCTATGGGGCTCCAAGCGTACCGGTCCGGACTTGCACCGCATCGGCGGCAAATATCCCAACAGGTGGCATTTCGATCACTTCCTTGATCCGGAAATTACGTCGCCGGGAAGCATCATGCCTTCTTACCCATGGTTGCTCGAGCGAACCATCGATTTGAATACAACGAAGGCCAAATTAAATGCGTTACGTTTGGTGGGTGTGCCGTATTCTAACGAAGAAATCGAGCGTGCTAACGAGGATCTGATGGCGCAGGCCCAGCTGATTGCAGACGATCTGGCCGCTAACCAGATTAACGTACGCCCAGATAGTGAGGTCGTGGCCATGATTGCATACTTGCAGCGTCTGGGAACAGACATCAAGGTAAGTGATGGCACGGCGACGATAGCAGAGTGATGCAAGTGAACATAAAAATAGATAGCGATGTTTAAGCAAATAACAAGCCTAGATGGAAACGAATGGTATCTGATCGTTTCCCTATGGATATTCATGGTGTTTTTTATTGTCGTAGGCATCATGCTATGGCGTATGAAAAAAGATCATGTAGACTATATGAAAGATATTCCCTTGGACAAAGAGTCTGGGAAAAGCGATGACGAACTAACCGAACGACAATGATGAATATTTCGATTTTGAATGTCCTGTCCACGGCGTGGCTATCCGAATTGACAGGTGTGGCGAATTCTTATAACGCCATATTTTTAGTGATGCTTATCGTTTTTCTAATCATCGTACTGGTTGCCGCATTGGTCATCCTACGGGCACTTCGTACCGTCGTTAGGCTGACGATGCCTGAAGTAGAGGTGGCTGAACGGGAAGCGAAAATAGCAGCTAAGGCTCGGCGTGCCGAACGCAAGGGCGGATTCAGACGGGCATGGAACAAGTTGATGGGGCTGCGTCCGCTGTCTGAAGAGAAGGACATCGTTATCGACCATGAATACGACGGTATCCGCGAATTGGATAACCCCGTGCCCATTTGGTTTAATGGCTTGTTCTATGCGACGGTTGTGTTTGCCGTTGTCTACCTAGCGGTTTACCACGTTTTCGGCTGGGGGTTAACCCAAGAGCAGGAATACGATCGTGAAATGGCACGGGCAGATGCCGCCCGTGAGCTATATTTGTCGCAGGCCGCTAACTTGGTTGACGAAAATAATGTAGAAGTCGATCTGAGCCCGGGCACGGTAAGCGCAGGACAAGCCATCTATATGGCAAACTGCGCGGTATGCCATGGCCAATCGGGCGAAGGTGGAATTGGGCCGAATATGTCGGATGATTATTGGATCCACGGTGGCGAAATAAATGATATCTTTAGAATTGTGAAATACGGGGTGCTGGATAAGGGGATGATACCGTGGGAGCAAATGCTGACACCCGCCCAGATTGCGGAAGTGAGTAATTACATTATTACCCTACGGGGAACAAACCCACCTAACCCCAAAGATCCAGAAGGAAGTAAAGTTGAATATAAAGAAGCCGGTGCAGACGATCAGGGAGAAGGGGAGGAACCCGCCGGATTGTCCGAACTGGAGTCTGTTTAAACGTACAAGATGGCCGATAGTAAATTCACACAGACTGCAGGATCGGCTGCTAAGCCAAAACGAGAATGGATTTATGCCAAAAGGCCTGCCGGTAAATTATATAATTACCGGCAGCTTTTTGGTTATTCGCTGCTTGCATTCTTGATTGTAGCGCCTTTTATCAAAGTGGGTGGTGAGCCTTTCCTCCTCTTTAATATCGTGGATCGGAAATTCGTGATATTCGGGAGTGTGTTCTGGCCGCAAGACCTGCATATCTTTGTGTTCGGGATGCTCATCGTCATGGTCTGTGTCGTATTGTTTACGGTTGTTTATGGGCGGGTTTGGTGCGGCTGGGCCTGTCCGCAAACCATCTTTATGGAATTAGTATTCAGGCGGATAGAATACCTGATTGAAGGTGATTGGTTACAGCAGAAAAAGCTGAACGCCCCCGGTAGTAGAGTGCCTAACAAAACGACCAAGAAAGTACTCAAACACGGTATTTTCCTCATCATATCGTTTATTATATCCAATATTTTCCTGGCATACATCATCGGTATTGATGCATTGTGGCAGATCATGACCGACCCGATTACCGAACACGTGGGAGGCTTTATTGCCCTCGTATTGTTTACACTTGTATTTTATGGTGTTTTCGCACACGTTCGGGAGATCGTCTGTACGACGATTTGTCCATACGGACGCTTGCAAGGCGTGTTGATGGACGACAAGAGCATCAGTATCGCATACGATTATAACCGGGGCGAACCCCGGGGGAGGCGCAAGAAAGGCGAACAGCAGGATGAAATCGGCGATTGCGTGGATTGTAACCTGTGCGTGCAGGTATGCCCTACGGGAATCGATATCCGGAAGGGCTTGCAGATGGAGTGCGTGGCTTGTACGGCATGCATCGATGCCTGCGATGCCGTGATGGAAAAAATTGATCGCCCAAAGCGACTAATCGGATTCTATTCCAAGGAAGAGATTGACGGCAAGAAAGC
Organism: uncultured Sphingobacteriaceae bacterium; assembly: GCA_964643235.1. Lineage (GTDB taxonomy): Bacteria > Bacteroidota > Bacteroidia > Sphingobacteriales > Sphingobacteriaceae > CAYRGQ01. Next base: position 14,540 of record CAZXSL010000037.1, read on the forward strand.
GGAAAAATCTAACGTACGTGGCATTGCGTATACCGTCGTGTTGGTGGCGCTTATCGGTGTGTTTGGCTGGTTAGTGTTTAGCCGGAGCGAAATAGATGGAACACTGTTGCGTGCCAAAGGAAGCACATATATCATTCGGGACGATGGCAAGGTAACCAACCTGTATAGTCTGGTGCTGATCAACAAATCGAACGGGGATATGGATTTTGAGCTTATACCAACACACCCCGATATCGATATCCAGGTAGTGAATAACATCACTCATTTAGACAAAGGTGGACGAGCCGAGATGAGTTTCTTTTTGCTAGCTGATCCGGGTGTGATGGAGCAGTACAAAACGAATGTCAATGTGCAGGTCGTTTCGGGCGATCGGGTTATCGAAACCATGAAGACTACATTTATTTCACCGGTCGATTTTTCGGCGCGTTAAGTGGGGGTGAGCTTGGGGTTTTTGTGTATTTTTTAGTATATAGGATTGAGGAAGTGGAATTGGTCATGAAAAGGATAAATTAATGAATTGGGGAGCGAAGATTGCAGTTGCATTAGCCGTATGTATGTCCGCTATTGTGTTGACGGTTGTGTATATGACTTCTAAAAACACCGATACGCTGGAAGATGGGGATTATTATGAGCGAGGATTGTCGTACGACGACGTATACGCCATGAAAGTAAATTTGCAGCGCGATAGAGCTGAGCCTGCAATGGAGGTCGAGTCCGATACCTTGACCATCCAGTTTGTAACCGAAGGTAACCAAGGCGAGGCCCTGTTGAGGCGACGGGCCGATCGGGATCAGGACCTCAGGGTGCCGATTAGCACCGGAGGCGGCGCTTCTTTCCGTTTGCCTTTGCACACGTTTAGCCGTGGGGCTTGGCAGGTGGTGTTGGAGTGGGAATCCGGTGGTGTGCCATACTACTTCGAGAAAGATATATTTTTTTAGGTATGAGTTATCCGTTGTTGGCGTTTTTTATGGGGCTACTGGGTAGTCTGCATTGCGCTGCAATGTGTGGGCCATTGGTCTTAGCATTGCCAAGCAGCGGAGTGTCACAGTGGAGCGCTTTTCTCAATAAATTGGTTTACCAGGCCGGCCGGTTAATGACCTACGTCTTGCTGGGTTTGCTCATTGCATCGATTGGTAACGCCATATCGTTTCGGGGTTGGCAGCAGGGGGTCAGTATCGGTACGGGGCTGTTGTTGATCCTAGCTGGTGTGTTCATGTTTGCGGGTAAGTACTCCACTTTCTTGATTCGCCAGCAGCAAACCTTGCTCGCGCCGCTTGTCAAGCGGATGGGGTATTGGTTGTATAGGCCAGGAGGCAATTTGTTTGCGGGCATGATTAATGGTTTGCTGCCATGCGGCATGGTGTACATGGCTCTGGCCGGCGCGTTGAGTGCCAACTCGGTTTGGAATGGTGGGTTTTTTATGCTGTTTTTTGGGTTAGGTACCTTGCCCATGATGCTTTCTATCTCGGTATTTGGTAATTTCGTCAGGCGGTATATACAGTTCAATATGGCTACTTGGCTGCCGGCGATGTTTGTCATCATGGGATGTTGGTTCCTGCTTCGGGGTGCCAATCTCGATATTCCCTACCTGAGCCCGCTGATATATCCCGAAGGGGCAATTACTTGTAACTAGTCCGACCAACTGTATGTAACAATACCGTCAAACTGGGGCTTGTTGTGGGTATTCCCCGGGTTATAATGATTATCTTGGTGCTTGAATGAAACCCCCGTTAGATGATGGGAACGATTGCTCTTTTGAACTGAATACATACAAAGCTAGATACATGAAAACAATTATTGTTGCAACAGATTTTTCTCCAGTGGCGGATAATGCCGTCGAATATGCTGCTTCTGCCGCGAGGCAAATTGGAGCTAAACTCGTCCTGTTCCACCTGCATACCGTGTCGATCCATGCGGTCAATGCGCGTGTGTCGCCCCTTGCCCTGCAGGAGATGCTCGATCGGAATAAGGAGCGTTTTGAAGAGCGGGGAGAGGCTGTTCGGCAGGCTTATGGGATCGAAGTTGTTGTCGATTGGTATATCGGGGATTTTTATGAATCCATCCGTGCGTCAGTGGCGAGCTTTGGTGCTGATTTGGTTGTCATGGGTATGGCCGCCAAGTCGTTGGAGCAGGATCTGCTGGGCAATACGACTACAGCAGCTATCCACAAGCTCCGCACACCGATTTTAGCGATACCGCAAGGGGCTAAATTCAAGGACGTGAAGCAGGTTTTGTTTGCTTGCGATATGCTTTATGGTGCTCAGCGCGTTGTCCTCGAGCAGGTTCGCAAAGTGGCCGCGGGTTTTGGTGCTCAGGTCGGCGTATTCCATGTCAATCGGAAAATCACCGAAATCAAGGAAAGTGAAACGGCCCTGACACCACATGAGGATACGTTCGACGAGATGTTCGACGGCTTGTCCTATTATTTCAAGGAAGTCCGGTCGCAGGCCGTACTTGAAGAAATTAAGAAGGAAATTAAGGCTACTCGTGCCGATATGCTGATTATGGTGCCCCTGCGTTACGGATTCTGGTCGTCGCTCATCCATAAGAGCAAAACGCGTATCATGGCATCACAAAGCGAGATACCTTTGCTTTCTATCCCGTTGGGGGATACAGCCGGCTAAGTCCGGGCGTTTCCCTAGTTATTAATGGCTACAAGTACTTCCTCGATATCCTTATAGCCATTCCAGTAGGTTTTCAGCCTGCCGTCTGGCCCGTATACGTATGTCGATGGGTATTGTGTTGGTAGGTGTATGCGGTTGATGAAATGCTGGTCGCGATCATATAACGCCACGACATTTTCCTGTTCTGCCAACGCCGGAGCATAGGTGGGTAAAAATGCGTGGATCAATGCCGGGTCGTTCATCGATACGAAATAGATACTGGCGGCCTGTATGCGATTGAAATGATCGGACATATCCTTGGCCTCCTGTTGGCATTGGATACATGTGGGGTCAAAGAATACCAAGACGATATTACCCTTATAAGACAGATCCGAACGGTCGAAACGCATTCCGTTGTTCAGTCGGTAGAAATTGAAATCGGGTATTGTGGCTGCAGGTTGGTTGGTGGTGGGTAGCACGGGTGCAGCGGTTGTCGTCGCAGCTTGTTCCGGCTGTCCCTGATGTGCTGCAGGTTGCTCCGCATGTGTCTGTTGTTGGTTCTGCTCGCGTTGTCCACACGAAGCGAGGAAAAACAGAAATGTTGCGGTAAGGATATGGTAATGTGAAGTGATTTTCATGAATGATTATTTGCTAATTGCTAGCAAATGTACGGATAATTACACGGCTCGGAAACCTTATGTACCCAAAGATTACATGTAGCCATAGACTTCTTACAATTCCGTGTTTTTCTTGTGTTCGGGATTGGGCGCAACGAGTGGGGCAGGGCCAATGGGGTTCGTAGTTGCAGTTTATTCGATTCGGCGTAGGAAATCACTGAGCTCGGCGTTAAACCGTTCGGGGTCCTCCAAGTTGGGCAGATGTCCACAATCGGGTATTTCCACATAAATCGCATTTGGTATCCCCGTGGTCAGAATCTCAGCCTGTTCACGCGTGGTAATGCGATCCGAAGCACCCCGGATCACCAATACCGGCACTCGGATGTTCCCTAGCGATTCGGTGGTATCTGTACGCGATGCTAAGGCGAGCAGTGTCGAACAGATACTACGCAACTCGTTGCGCCGGATGCTTTGCTTAATGAGTTCGGCTACTTCCGGCTGTTCACGACGCGTACGTTCGCCAAGTACGTTTTCCATAAAATTAATAGAGAATACGCGTTTTCCATGACGTAGCAGCGCTTGGATGGTGTCAAAACGTTTTTGTTTTGCGGCATTGTCATCCGCTAGGGAATGGGTGTCACTCAATACCAGGCCTGTAAATTGGTCGGGAGCAATCTCAAATGCACGCAAGGCGATGTAACCACCCATCGAAACTCCACAGAGGATGACGCGTTCCAGCTGCAGTTTCTTGATCAATACAAGCAAGTCTTTAGCAAACACGTCGATGCTGAAATACCCGTGCCCCATGGTACTTCGGCCGTGGCCCCGCACATCAACTGCGACAGCCTTGATCTGATCCGGAAGGGCGTCCATCTGGGGTTGCCACATGTTTTTGTTGAAAGGGAAGCCGTGGATGAAAATAACCGTATGGGTGGGCCGTTCGCACTCCCTGATGGTATAAGCAATGCTGATATCGCCAATACGGATGCGTTTTCGTTTTATATAAGAGGAGCTGTTGCGTTTCATTTCTGTGTTTTTTGGGCCTTGCCGTGGTCGTGCTAAGCACAATGTATGCGTCGGTGTGCATGAATGTGTCCCACAAAAGTAAACTATATCGATGATTATAAAAGCGTTATAAAGTTTTTTTAAAAAATGTTTTTTTCATATCACTTAGATTTATATCTTTGCAAACCAATTCGGAGATGCGCTTGTAGCTTAACTGGATAGAGCACCTGACTACGGATCAGGAGGTTAGGG
>CAZXSL010000038.1:0-18820 GCA_964643235.1 uncultured Sphingobacteriaceae bacterium
AAAGCGTAGCCTTAGTGCATGAAATCCTTGATCGGTATAATGCGGATTTGACGGTGCTGACCCTTGTGGGCGGGCGAGGTTTCTTTGAAAAGTTGGTTACTAAAAGCCTGGCGAGGGCTATTATTTTGCACCCCAAAACACCTGTTTTGCTAATCAATTAATCCGAACTACCCATTAAGGGTTGGACTATTAAGCACTTTGCATCAACGTATGCAAAACGAAAAAAAGGCCCTACTTCACAGCTGGGCCTTTCCATCTAACCAAAATCCAATAAATGAAAGGAAATTTACATTTACACCACAAACATACAGCCGAGGTATAAGCTAATTGTTAAGGGAGGGTTATGATTACTAGTCAATCACAAAATCTGGCTTTTCTTTTCGAATCGGCTATGCAAAAAAAAGCCGTCCGGATTTTCTTCCGGACGGCTTAAGAAATTGTTTATGACTCAACCGTTGCGCATTATGAGCAATATTTACTGTTTATGTCATGTTGAGCGGAGTCGAAACATCTCTACATATACTTTATAGACCCTTCGACTTCGCTCAGGGTGACAGCTACGAACTATAATGCACAACGGGTTTATGACTCAATTGCTAGTTTTTAACTACAATTTCCAGCTTAAATTACAACCCGACAGTCCAACCTGTTGCCCAGCTTGGAACATCCGTACCGTTGCCAGCACCTGTTGCAGACTCGTCCTCAGTAAACAAGGCGCTTACATCAGCAGCACTATCGTCGGTGTTCTTGCCTACGGATTTAGTACCGACATTTACGAATTTAACGCGAGTTGCTTTCAATGAACCATCAGCAACGTAACCTACGCTTTCATCGTGTTGGATATCAAAACCGGTTTTCCAGTTAGCCAAAACCACGTTGTCGAATATACCTTGCGTACCCACGCGCATTTTGATGGCCTGTGGCTCTGAACCACCTTCGCCGTTACCGACCAAGGTCAGGTTACGAATAGTAGGCGATGAAATCGGGTTAGCCAAATGGTTATTCGAGTTGTTGTCGGCCTCGATACCTCTGTTGCCGTCGTTGTTACGGATACCATACCAGTTTTCGCCAGTACCATTCCAGCCTTCTGTCCAGTCAAACAGGTCATCGCCAACTTCGTCAGAAATATTGTTAACGACCAAGTAGTTTGCGTCAACGGTTCCGCCAAACCACTCGAATCCGTCATCAGAACCTTCGTAGATCTGCACATATTCGATAGTCGTGCCTTTTCCTACACCGAACATCGAAAGACCGTTGAATTCCTTCTCGCTGTTGTAAGCGAAGCCCGAATATTCAATCCGAAGATATTTGATAGATCCTGAATTGTCATTAACATCCGAACCACCATATGTCAAATCAGATACTTCTGCAGAAGCTGTTTCACCTTTATTGATGGGGGCCTTGCCGCAGAGAACCAATCCACCCCAAGAACCTGGGATGTTTTGCTCTGCCGTCATAACGACAGGGCTAGATGCGGTTCCTTGAACATCAATACGGCCGCCTTGGGCTACTGCGATATAGCGAACGGATGCAAATTCGTTAGCCGCTACGGTTGTTGCCTCGATTGTCACGCCAGGCTTGATTGTCAACTTACCGCCATTCTCTACGACCAAACGGCCAGTCAACTTATAGGTGCCGGATTCCAATACAACTTCCTCGCCTTTGATTTCGCCTTTCAAGTCATTACGATCCACGATAAAGCCCCCGTTATCGGTGCCTGGCCCATCGTCGTCCGAGCAGGATGTGGCGACAAAGGCAAATGCAATTACTGCCAGCGCTAAAAATTTGTTAATTGTCTTTTTCATTGTCATAGTTTTTATTTGCGATTTATTAATACAAAAGTGAAGTGCTACTTTATCCTGTGTGTTAAGTTTTTGTAAGCAATTGATGAATACATATCAGTCTTAGTTTTAGAATTGGTATTTCAAGCCAACGGAATAAAACAAGCCTTTTTTATAGGTCAAAACAGGTAGGTGTCCACTTGCATTCTCCTGCACCCGCCGATACGTCGGATCCAGCAAGTTACGTGCAATGAAGTCGATCCCCAGTCTGCGATTAATTTTGTTGCGCAAGATCAAGTCGAGTGTACCTATACCTTCGTCGACTAAGTTGCCCTTCGTTTCAACACCTAATGAGTAAATTCTATCAGAAAAATAGGAATACGCCACCGTGGCCATAATATTACCCTCGTTGTTCCAACGTTTCGTATAGGTCAAATCAGCGTTAAGCAATAAGTCGGACGCACCAGTGAAGCTTGACCGGGTATCCGTCAGATTGATCGTGTATCGGGTTTCAGCGCTTACCTTCTGCGAGTTTAGATCTTGGCTGGTTTGCATATATGCCGCATTGAAACCTGCCGAGAGCCCACTTTCATTCGTTATGCTAAACAGGTCTTTTCGCAATTCGAGCTCAACCCCGATAACCGTACCCACATCCCCTGTGTTGATGAAGGAGATGTCGTTGGTTGATGAAGCTACTGTGGTTTCGTTAATGGGGTCCAGGATGTATTTTCCAAATGCCGTGACGGACAACAATTCCGCTGCCGAAGGGAACAACTCCCATTTCAAGTCGAGATTGTAGTTTTGAGACGGATATAAATCGGGGTTACCAACCTTTTTTTCGGTTACGTCCTCGTACACAAACAACGCACGCTCCTTAAATTGTGGCAAGGTATAAGTCTTGCTCGCGCCCAAACGCAGGTTTTGTTTTTCATTCAATTCATAACGCAGGGACAGATTCGGCAAGAGCTCGTTGCGGCTGAATGTATTGTTTCTCCCTACGGGGTCAAGCTGTGTACGCCAAGAGACCGTTTGTTTCAAATGTTCGTAGCGCAAGCCGACAACGGATGTCAACCGATCGCTAAGCCGGTATTCCAGCCCGGCATAGCCTGCGTGGATATCTTGGTTGCCTTCATAGGTCTGCGGTGTCTCGCCAGCGAAGGATTCGATCGAGAAAAACCCGGAACCATAATTCTGCTGGTTAAAAAATGCGTCGAGATTAAACGGATCTACAGGTGAGTTTAGCTGTGTGCCGCTGATCCGGAAATTGAACTGGATAGCTTCAAAATCACGTTTTTTAAGCCGGCCGTTATAGCCCAAGCGCAAAACCCCACGCGGCTCGATGCTAGCCCCGATCTTGTACGACGCGCCCAAGTTTAGCGCGTACTCGTTTTCGTTCAACCGTTGGTTATAACGATGGTTGTCCGTAATTGTGTTTTGTGCAAACACATAATCGTTTTGCCCGTTGATCGTTCGCAGGGTGTTTTGGATACGGTCGGGCATTTCACTGATAATCTGCGTGGCAGACAGGCCCCAGTCCACGTCAAACCGCTCGCTTAAGCGGTGGTTGCCCACAAACTGTTCAACAAAAAGCTTGTTCTGGGTGTACGTGCCTCGCTGGATAAAACCATTATCGCTTTCAGCAATGTCGCGAATGAACCCACGGTAAATATCATTCGATTGGTCTGTACTGTTTACAAACATGAAGTTGTGACCGATTCGGTGATTTTGATTGATGATAAAATTAGCGTTGAACAGACCTGTTGTGTTCGTGTTGTAGCTAAACCGTTCCTGGCTCAGATCCTGGATTCGTGCGCCTTGAGCGCTGAAGTTTCCATTAACGCCTTGGCGCTGCTCGAATCCGTTTGAGAATTTGGCTGCACCGAATAAGTTAAGCCGTTTTTCTCCACTGAAATAAATGGATTTACCACCAACTAATCCTATATTTCCCGGTATCGGTGTGCGGTGTTGTGTGTTGATGCTATTCTTAAAATTAAAGCTACCCAACGGATTTTGCGGTATTTCGTATGTGCCAAAACCAAATTTGCTTGGCCCGGAATGTAAGTAGAAATTATCCGAGTTGGACAAAGCGTTCCCACTGAGGGTCGTTCCGATGGAAAGCTCAAACAAACCCGGTCCGCTGTAATCCTTGGAATAGATATCGACATTTCCCCCACCGAAATCTCCAGATATCCGATTGTTGTATACCTTATCCACGGAAATAAACTCTACGATATCTGTTGAAAATAGATCCAGGGCGATGTTTTTCTTTTCTGGATCGTTTGATGGTAAGGGCAAGCCGTTCAAGGAAGTCGAATTATACCTGTCGCCCAGTCCGCGCACGTATATCTGATTGGTGCCTTCCTGCCTTGAGATGCCCGACATAGCCGTCACGGCACCTGCCGCATCACTGATCCCTTTCCTCGAAAGTTCCTGTGCTCCGATTTTCTGTACAATCATGCTGGATTGATGACGTTCGACCAAGAGAGCGAGGTCCCCTCCCCTGTTTCTGGCCGTCGTAATAATCACTTCTTCCATCATTTCCCCGCTTTCCTCCAGGTGAATTTCCAAAGAAGTGGATTTGTCGGGCTCGACATTGATGTCCGTCACACGGATTTCGACATAGCCCATATAGCTTACTTGCAACGTGTAGTGCCCGATGGATAGTTCTGGAAACCGAAAAGTACCATCGTTATCAGATACCGTACCTCTTGTGGTACCGATCAAATTAACTGTTGCCCCACCAATGGGTTCCTGAGTCTGAGAGTCGACAATCTTGCCTTGGATGACGCCTTCTTGCTCGTGGGCCTCCGATTCAAAAATGAGTAAAAGGCCCGCAAGAACTGTCAAAATGTGTGTTTTTCCTATTCGCATGGTTTGATTATATTGCAATTGCAATAGTCGACACTCTAGGTTAGTTTGCTGTTAATATAAAATGAATTAATATTTACCCTTGTATTGATTTATTGTAAACAAATCGTAAGTAAATCCTACAAGGGAGAATATGCCGGTGGATATCAATAAAGTTGCATGTCACGATTACCCGTTAAGACCAAAAAATATTAACTTGCACCTTATTCAAACCCACTGGCATGAGTGAACTAACAAGCGCATCAGTCGTAAAAGTCGACGGCATCAAATACAAATACCCACAGGGCCAAGCTTTCCATTTTTCGGATTTGATTGTTCCTGCAGGGCAGCATACACTGATTTTAGGCGATTCAGGAAGTGGGAAGACTACCTTGTTACATGTTTTGAGTGGATTGCTAAAACCCAGTGAAGGCACCGTGACGATCAATGGACAGGGCCTGTACGGCTTATCGACCCGTGCATTAGACAGATTTCGGGGGCAGCACATCGGGCTTATTTTCCAAGATGCCCATTTGGTTAGAAGCCTGACGGTAAGTGAAAACTTGAAAATAGCTCAGCGCTTTGCCGGATTGGCCACCAATATGGATAGGATCCGTGAAGTGCTGGAATGGCTGAACCTGGGCGACAAGTTAAATGCCTATCCACAGAAACTAAGTCGCGGACAAGTGCAGCGTGTAGCCATTGCCCGTGCGGTGGTTAATAGCCCATCGATATTGGTTGCCGACGAACCGACCGCTTCCCTGGACGATCGCAACACCGCCAGTGTGATCGACTTGTTACTGCGCCAAGCGGAACAGACCAACGCCACGCTTATTGTCGCTACACACGACAAACGGTTGAAAACAGCAATATCAAACGAGTATACCGTCAAAAACCTTATTCATCCGTCTAATTAATCCCACTATGAACATCTTCCAGATCGCTTGGAAAAATATAAAGCAAAATCCGGCAACAGCCATACTCGGGACCCTACTGACTGCATTTGGTAGTGCCATCCTCTGTGTGCTCCTACTTAGCTCTCATCAAATCGAACGGCAGTTGGACAACAATAGCCGCGGGATCGATCTGGTTGTGGGTGCGAAGGGAAGTCCGTTGCAACTTATCCTGAGCAGCATCTACCACATGGATAACCCTACGGGTAACATCCCGTACAAAGATGCACAAGAACTGGCAGCAAATCCTATGGTCAGGCTTGCTGTACCATTGGCTTTAGGTGATAATTTCAAAGGTCATCGGATTATTGGCACGGACCACTCGTTCATTGACCTCTATGGGCTCGAATTGGCTGAGGGCCGCATGTGGGAAGCCGACTTTGAGGTGGTAGTCGGTGCGGAAACCGCCCGGAAAAACAACCTAAAGATAGGTGATAACGTGGTGGGTGCACATGGGTTTAGTGATGATGGGCATGTACACGACTCGCATCCTTATACAATTACCGGCATTCTCAAACCCGCTCATAATGTGACCGATAGGCTGATATTAGGAACTATTGGCAGCGTATGGGCCGTGCACGACCTTCACCATGACCACGATGACCACGATGATCACGATCATGATGCCCACCATGACCATGGCCACGATCACGACCACCACGGTGACCATGCACACCATCACGACCACGACGATGAGGTAGACGCTGAAGAGGAAATTGTATTGGTAAAAAGCATGGCAGGCGAAACAACTGACATCGTACCGGAAATCACAGCGATGCTTATCCAATATCGAAACCCGTCAGCCATTGCCCACCTACCCCGATTGGTCAACCAAAGCACAAGCATGCAGGCAGCATCGCCTGCTTTCGAAAGCACCCGACTTTTTTCTCTATTGGGGGTCGGTATCGATGCCTTGCAACAATTGGCTTACATCATCATGTTTATGGCAGCTTTGAGTATTTTTGTCAGCTTGTACAATGCATTCAAAAACCGTAAATACGACTTAGCCATCATGCGTTCCATGGGAGCATCCCGCGTCACATTATTCGGCATAGTCATTGCAGAGGGTGTATTGATAACCCTAATCGGATCGATTTTGGGCTTGGTGCTGGCGCATGTAGCGCTCCATTTGATTGGTTCCCAAACCCAAAACGATGATGTACTGGATGCATTATCATTCCATCCACACGAAGGATGGATCATAGCTGCAGGAGTACTGATTGGATTTGTGTCAGCGGTCATTCCAGCTATCAAAGCATATCGCACGGATATATCGCAAACTTTATCGGAAAGTTAAGAAAAACAGAAAATACATATGTTGAAGAAATTTAAACACCTTGTTATTATCGTAGGGCTACTAGTCGGTGGTCTTTCGGTCCAAGCCCAGAATATGCCTGGCGATATTCCAGACCATACACCCATGATGAATGACGTTTGGGAGAAAATCAATACGCTTATGTACCGTGTAACATCTAAGGGTAACCAAACGATTTACACGCCACACTTCCCTGAAGAACTGAAGTCCCTTGATAACCAAACGGTGGAACTACCGGGTTACCTTGTTCCTTTGCATGGCGGACGCGACCACCAAACGTTCATGTTATCGGTGCTGCCGATTCTCCAATGTATGTTCTGTGGAACGAACGATATCCCACCCATGGTTGAGGTTTTTGTCAAAAATGGTCGGAGCATTCGTTTTACGGAAGATCCCATAAAAATAAAAGGACGTGTGGTCTTAAATCCAGATATCGATAAAGGCAACTCCGAAATTCAAATTATGGACGCCGAGCTGATTCGGTAAGGAATGGTAGGGCGATTATGCAATATACCGGGGTTGCCACATTATACTCCTTTACTCCCAAAGCATATCCTGGAGCGGCAAAGGTATATACTTGAAGCGCTAAGTAATACTCCCAGAAGTTGATGTAGTGTTCCTTAGCAACGCCACCATACTCCTAAACGTTCAAACTATACTCCTTTACTTTCAGGGAATATCGTGAAGCGACAAAGGAATATACTAGGCACGCTAAAGTATACCCCTTGAAGTTGGTGCAGTATTCCTCAGCAACGTAACCATACTCCTAAGCGCTCAAACCATACCCCTTTACTTTCTAGTAATATAATGGAGCAACTAAGGAATATACCTGGAACGCTAAGGAATACTCCTGGAGGTTGATGCAGTATTCCTGGGTAACGTAACTATATTAGGTGAAGTCTAAACCATACTCCATGGCTTTCAAGCAATATAGAAAAACCACAAAGGAATATACTTGGAACGTTAAGGGATACTCCTAAGCGTTTAAACTATACTCCTAAGCAGCTAAGGAATATCACTTTGTCGGGCATTCCGAAAGACATGCCCGAAAAAAGTGGCTCTATGCACGAATTAAACCTTTTGAATGCCTGATAATGCCCGGTTTTTTAAATATCCAACCTACCTTTCCCACTTTTTTTGTGTACTTAAACCATAAATCAAAGACACCTGAGACCTCCTGCGTCGATGGTCTATTGCCTTTTGCATGTACGAAATCACGTACAAACCATGTAACAAAGCCAATCGCCTCGCGTCATACATAGCGAACAACGAGCTATTATTTACTATGATGCTGCAAATCAAGAATATTGTAAAACAATACGCCAAACACCGAGCTTTGGATGACGTGTCGATGGAAATCGAAAAAGGAAGCATTTTTGGACTTCTAGGCCCCAATGGAGCTGGAAAAACATCGTTAATACGCATTATTAACCAAATTACCGCACCCGATAGTGGGGAAATATTCATCGAAGGCGAACGTCTCAACCCAAGCCATATTGGGCGCATCGGTTATCTCCCCGAAGAACGCGGCCTGTATAAAAAAATGCAGATAGGCGAACAAATGCTTTATCTTGCTCAGTTGAAGGGGCTTTCCAAGCAGGATGCTACGCAACGCATCAAGCATTGGTTTGAGAAAATGGAGATGCAAACTTGGTGGAACAAAAAGGTCGAAGACCTTAGTAAAGGGATGCAGCAAAAGGTACAATTCGTTGCCACAGTGTTGCACCAGCCCGACCTGATCATACTTGACGAACCGTTCTCGGGCTTTGATCCGGTCAATGTCAATATCATTAAGGAAGAGATTCTCGGATTAAACCGGGCAGGTGCAACCATCATCTTCTCGACACACCGAATGGAGTCGGTTGAGGAATTATGTGATAGTATCGTCCTGATCAATAAATCCAAAAAGATATTGGACGGCAGCGTTCGGGACATCAAGCAAAGCTACCGGACAAACACATACCAAATCAAATACCTAAACCCAGCAGATACGATATCATCGATACCGGGTTTGTTTGAAATTAAGGATGTCATTTCTCACGAAGACTCCGCATCGGTAACCCTAACTGTCGACGAAACCAAAACCATCAACGACGTGTTGCAATATCTGATTCCCAAGGTTCAGATTCATGAACTCAACGAAGTTGTACCCAGTATCCACGAAATATTCGTCCAGCAAGTAACAGCAAACGACCCATCCGAAACGACAACGATCACATCATGAACAAAACATTTTTAATAATACAACGGGAGTACCTAAGCCGCGTTAAGAAGAAATCTTTTCTACTGGTCACGTTTCTGGTACCTCTTTTCATCATTGCCATTTACGGTATTACAATTTTCCTGACGGCAAAAAGCTTTGAGAATTCGTCCAGTACGGTACACGTTATCGATCAGGCAGGGTTTGTTGCCGACGGCCTTGAAAATAGTGGGCAAACGACTTATATTCAAGTCAGTCCTGATGTCGAAGCCGAGAAAGAGAATATACTCCATGCCGATGACAAAGTCTTTTTATTGATTATCCCTGCAGATATTGAACAAGCAGGTTCGGTTGAATTGTTTTCATCGGAAAAAGCCGGGTTTAGCCTGCAAGGCGAGATCAGTAGCAAGATCGAGTCCATCATCCGCAACAAACAGCTCGAAGAATCTGGTATTGATGTTACGCTATTGGAAGGTATCCAGCCAAAAGTAAACGTCGCTACAAAAGAAATTACGTCATCAGGTGAGCGTGACAGCAGTGTAGGCTTATCCATGGGAATCGCCATATTCCTGTCCGTACTGATTTATCTAGCCTTGTTCCTCTACGGTGCCCAAGTGATGCGAGGTATCATTGAGGAAAAAAATAATCGCATCGTCGAAGTCATTATATCCTCGGTCAAACCTTTCCAATTGATGATGGGAAAAATCATCGGTATCGGTTTGGTAGGACTTACCCAGTTTATATTATGGATTCTCCTGTCTGCAGGTTTGATGGCCGCATCTTCGGCCATTTTCATGAGTGGCTCGACCGCGGAAACGATGGCCGCTGCGCAACAAATGAGCGAATCCGGGGCAACGATGCCAGGTGGTGCTGCCGCTTATGATGCAGGCTTTATGGGCGACGTGCAAAAAGCGGTCGATTCCCTCGAGATTACCCGCTTGTTAGTTAGTTTCCTTATCTTCTTTATTGGTGGTTACATGCTATATAGCGCCTTGTTTGCAGCAGTTGGATCCGCCGTTGATAACGAAACCGAATCCCAACAATTCATGATGCCGATAACCCTTCCCCTACTGTTTACATATATACTTTCCTTCGGGGTGTTGATTAATGATCCACACGGTTCATTGTCGGTATGGTTATCCATGATTCCACTCACGTCGCCTATCGCCATGCTGGTGCGGATTCCTTTCGGTGTCCCGGATTGGCAGATTGCGGTTTCCGCTTTGTTGCTCGTGGCTGGGTTCATCCTCACAACTTGGATAGCAGCACGCATATACCGGGTAGGCATCTTGATGTATGGCAAGAAAGCCAGCTACAAAGAGTTGGCTAAGTGGTTTAGGTATAAAGGCTAATAAAGACCGTAAGGTAAAGATATGAAGCCGGTCTCCGTTTGACGGAGACCGGCTTTTTTGTTTTATTCAATGTAAAAATCACATTACAAACGATGTTAATCACACCAATAATCCCAATCTTGCATATCATGAAAAATCCATTCACTTATTTACTCAGAATATTCCCCATAGCCTGCGTGGTTTTCGCTTTGGCTAATGGTGTATACGCCCAAAAACGACCTTTAGATCACGATGTCTACGACGGGTGGCAGAGCATTGGTGCTTCGGGGCTCACGCCCTCGGGCAAGTTTATTTATTATACGGTCAGCCCACAGGAAGGCGATACCCGGCTTTACGTTGCCGATGACGAGGGTAGCGTACTGTCGTCAATTGATCGTTTGCCTTCGGTCAGCATATCGCCGGATGAGCGTTTCATGGTCGGCTTGATTAAGCCCACCTTCCAAGAAACCCGTCAGGCCAAGATCGACAAGAAGCGAAACGAGGATATGCCGAAGGACACTTTGGCTATTTTTTCATTAACAACGCTTACACTTGACAAAATTCCCGCAGTGAAGTCGTTCAAATTGCCCGAGGATGGTGGTACGCGCGTCGCTTACCTTGCCGAACCCATAAAGCCGGAAACCGACTCGCTCAATACCGATACGACAGTTCGAAAGCCCTCAAGACGCAACAATCCTGCAGTTTTGTTTGTCCGCGATTTGGAAAGCGGCGAGGAACGGAGTTTTGACCGTGTGGATAGTTATTTTTTTAGCAAAGACGGCAGTCTTCTTGTTTATGTCCGCAAAGAGGCCGAAAAAGACAGTATCGGTGCCGATGCAGGCGTGTATGTCTATAACCTGCTGACGAAGGAGGATAGGCACCTCAACGGTGGAAAAGGAACGTACAAAAACATTGCTATCGATGAATCGGCATCACAGATTGCCTTCACAGCAGACAAAAGTCCGGAAAAGTCATTAACAAAAAACTTCCAGCTGTATTATTACACCCCAGGACAAGACAGTGCGACCGTTTTGGTCGGATCAAATTCACGGGGTGTACCGCAAGATTGGTACGTAAGTGGTGAAGGAAGTGTACGGTTTAGCAAAAACGGCGAGAAACTGTTTTTCGGACTAGCCCCTATCCCCCCAGTCAAAGACACGACCTTAGTCGAGTTTGAGCATGCTAAAGTCGATATTTGGCACTGGCAAGATGATTACTTGCAAACACAACAATTGGTCAACTTGCGACGCGATCAGAACCAAAGCTACCTTGCTGTGGTATACCCTCGCGGTGCGCGGGTTGCCATCCCACTAGCCGATGAGGAACTTCCCAGTACACGGATAACCGAAGACGCAAACAACGAATACTTGTTGGCAACGACGGATATCGGGCGGCGTATCCAAACCCAGTGGATCAATGGTGCGTACCAAGATGCGTATATCGTGTCGTCCGTTGATGGCAACCGATACCCAGTGGCCAAGAATATTCGTGGAAGTTTTTCGATTTCACCGGAAGGTAAGTATATCGTTTGGTTTGACCGCAGCGACAGCAATTGGTATAGCTTCAATACGGATAGCAAGCAAACTATCCAGTTAAATACCGATGTGCCAGTTAGCTTTGCCGACGAGGATAACGACTCTCCGGACGACCCAAATAGCTACGGTATAGCGGGTTGGGCGGCAGATGATGAACTGATATATCTCAACGACAAATATGATATCTGGGAATTCAATCTCGCAAACGGAGAACGTCGGATACTGACCAACGGGTATGGCAGAAGCCAAAAAATAACCTTCCGATACCGCGATATTTTCGACGATAACCCCCGCTCGATGTTCGGTGGCTCCCCAGCAATCATCGACCCGAAAAAGGAAAATTTGCTGTTTTCATTCAACCACATTACCAAAGAAAATGGCTTCTTCAGGAATAGTACGCGTAAAAATCGGAATCCCGAAGAGATCATTGTCGGCCCATATACGTATAACCGAGTACGTACGACCGAAGATGCAGGCTTCTACATCTACACGAAAGAGGACTACGTACATTCCCCCGATCTTTATTTGTCGGCTAACCTAACAAGGGAAACTAAAATCTCTAATTTGAACCCACAGCAAGAGTCCTATAATTGGGGAACGGCTGAGTTGATACGTTGGACTACCCCTAACGGATATGCCGCGGAAGGTATCGTCTACAAACCCGAAGATTTTGACCCGAACAAGCAATACCCGGTTATCGCATATTTTTACGAATTGCTTTCGCAAGGTTTGTACAGTTACATTCCCCCCACACCCACTCCATCACGTTTGAATATTAGCTATTTTGTCAGTAATGGCTACATCGTGTTCGCACCAGATATTCGATACGAGATTGGATATCCTGGCCGTTCGGCTGAAGAGTATGTCAATTCGGGTATGGCTGAGCTTGCCAAGCAGCCCTGGGTAGATGAATCGAAATTAGCCATTCAAGGCCAAAGCTGGGGTGGGTACCAAGTTGCACACCTTATCACCCGTACGGACATGTATGCTGCTGCTTGGTCGGGCGCACCGGTTGTCAACATGACTTCAGCTTATGGTGGTATACGCTGGCAAACTGGCATGAACCGCCAATTCCAGTACGAACGCACACAGAGCCGTATAGGCGCCACTTTGTGGGAAAACTTGGATTTGTATATCGAGAACTCCCCCCTATTCCATCTGCAAAATGTGACTACACCAGTCGTGATCATGCATAACGATGAGGATGGTGCTGTACCTTGGTACCAAGGCATTGAAATGTTTACCGCCCTCAGGCGTTTGGAAAAACCAGTATGGATGCTCAACTATAACGGCGACGCCCATAACCTTGTTCAACGCCAAAACCGTAAGGACATCCAACGCAGGCAACAACAGTTTTTTGACCACTACCTGAAAGGCAAGCCCGCCGCTCCTTGGATCGAACACGGGGTGCCAGCTGTACGGAAAGGTATTGACTGGGGATTTGAATAACGTATAGCCGACCGATTACAACATAAGGCAGGATGACTTCACTCTCAGAAGCATCCTGCTTTTTTTATTGGCGTATCTGGAGTTTTAACCTCTTGTACCAACACCACACCATTGAACTTCCTCAATAAATGCAGCCTCCATTAAAACACCTAAAAACAATAATATACTATGCTATTTGTATTAAAAATGACAAATAGCGTGCTATTTCACATAAAATTCAATAATTATTTATAATAATCCGTTTATTTTTAAGGCATTTTCTAAAAAACATGATAAAAACATAAAAATATTTCAAATATTTTTCAGATTTTTGGATTCGATAAAAGAATAGCATGAATTCATACACTCCGCAATCCTGAAAAAATGTCAAACTTAAGATTCAAAGCAGTCGAAACTGCGATTTCACGGCTAAGCAATTACCCTAAAACCGAATTCGTCAAACCATCTGCAAATTACGGACAAAACGTCTTTACCATTACCAAGATGAAAGACTTCCTTCCAGCTAATGCTTACGCAGAGCTCGTTGAATCCATCGAGAACGGACGGTCCATTACTCACGACTTGGCCGAACACATCTCCCAAGCAATGAAAGGCTGGGCCATTACCAATGGTGCGACCCACTACACTCATTGGTTCCAGCCGCTAACGGGGGCCACCGCAGAGAAACACGATGCTTTTTTCGAACCCCTTCCAGATGGCACGGCTATCGACAAGTTTACGGCGAGTGCATTGGTGCAGCAAGAGCCCGATGCATCCAGCTTTCCAAACGGAGGAATCCGTAATACGTTCGAGGCGCGCGGATATACCGGTTGGGACCCTTCTTCGCCAGCGTTCATATTCGAGACTGGTGGTAGCAAAACGTTATGTATCCCAACCGTTTTTATCGCCTACACTGGCGAAGCATTGGACTATAAGGCACCTCTCCTCAAAGCCGTGAATGCGCTGGATAAAGCCGCGGTAGATGTGGCTCAGTATTTTGACAAATCCGTAACCAAGGTCTTTGCATCCTTGGGAATCGAACAGGAATATTTTCTGGTAGACCTGGCGCTCTTCAATGCACGGCCTGATTTGCAATTAACCGGACGAACACTATTTGGACATATGTCTGCTAAAGGACAGCAGCTTGACGACCATTATTTCGGGGCGATACCAGAGCGGGTGTTGGCATTCATGGTTGATTTGGAACAGGAAGCACTAAAACTGGGCATCCCTCTGAAAACGCGCCATAATGAAGTTGCACCTTCCCAATTTGAATGCGCACCGATGTTTGAGGAAATAAACTTGGCGATTGACCACAACCAATTGCTTTTAAACTTAATGGATCAAGTCGCGCTGCGCCACAAATTCAAAGTACTTATTCACGAGAAACCCTACTCGGAGATCAATGGATCGGGCAAACATAACAACTGGTCGCTTATCACGAATACGGGCATCAACTTGCTTTCGCCGGGCAAAACCCCAAAAACCAACTTGATGTTCCTGACCTTTTTCGTCAACACCATCAAAGCGGTACACGAACATGCAGACTTGCTACGGGCGTCCATTGCCAGTGCCGGTAATGACCATCGCTTGGGCGCCAACGAGGCTCCACCAGCTATCATTTCCATTTTCCTAGGCAGCCAACTCAATGCCGTGTTGGACGAAGTGGAGACTGCCCGGGTAGCGAAAAAAGTAAAAGAGGAAACATTACTCTGGCACGGTATCCCAAAAATTCCAGAGCTACATTTGGACAACACGGATCGCAACCGAACGTCGCCTTTTGCGTTTACAGGGAACAAGTTCGAGTTTAGGGCAGTAGGTTCTGCATCAAACAGCGCAAGCCCCATGACCGTGCTAAACGCCATCGTTGCCAATCAGTTGATTGAGTTCAAAAACGAGGTGGATAAGCAAATTAAGAAAGGCACGAAAAAGGATCTCGCGTTGCTCAACGTGCTTCGGAAATACATCAAGGAGTCAAAGCCTATACGTTTTGAAGGAAACGGATACAGCAAGGAATGGGAAGAAGAAGCGGAAAAAAGGGGGCTTTCCAACATCAAAACAACACCTAAGGCTTTGGAAGCCTATATCAGTGAGAGGTCACTGAAATTATTCGATGATCTTCAAGTAATGAACCACCGAGAAAGCGAAGCCCGCCATGAAATTCTCTTGGAAAATTACTATAAAAAGATCCAAATCGAAGCCCGAGTCATTGGCGAAATTGTTAACAGCTTAATTGCGCCAGCCGTATTCAGTTACCAAACTGATCTAATCACAAATGTGAGAGGCATGAAAGATCTTGACTTTCCTGCAGAAAGCTATGCAGCACAATTGGATTTAATACAACGAATTTCCAAACATATACAAATGATCATATCGAACACGGAAGCTATGCGTCAAGAACGTAAAAGTGCTAATGTGCTCGCTGATGCAAGGGAAATGGCTGTGGCTTACGACGAGAAAGTAAAACCTTATTTTGACAAAATAAGGTACCACATCAACAAGCTAGAGCAGGTAATTGATGACCGGAAATGGCCGTTACCTAAACTACGCGAACTGTTGTTTATCCACTAAGCTACTTGGAAATATACCAAAAAGCCGTATCATAAACTTATTACAAGGGGTTTATGATACGGCTTTTTAATGCGATATGGGCCGCATTACTTTTTAGCAAAGGCCAATTGTTTACTGAAGTCTTTATTTCCGATCTACGATCACCAGCTCGACACGGCGGTTTTTCTGCCGGCCTTCAGTCGTGTTATTGGGTGCTATGGGCCGGCTTTGGCCATAACCTTCTGTCGTGATTCCTTCTTTGGAGAAACCATTTGCCGCCAAATAGTTTCTAACAGATTCCGCACGGCGCTCAGACAGCCATTGGTTATACTCCTCAGTGCCTGTTGCATCGGTATGGCCTTTGACGATTAGTGTGGTAACGCCATCGTTTTTCAAAACCACCAATAGCTTGTCCAATTCCTCTTTTGCCCGGTCGGTCAGATACGAAGAGTTGAGTGGGAACAAAACGTCGGATTCGAATGTGACCAAAATTCCTTCGTCAACACGTGATGCCGAACTGTAATTCCCCTCCACGTGTGAAAGACCATCATCCGTTCCATCGACTGTAACATGTGCACCTGGATTAACCGTTATCTGCTTACTTTTACACGAAAAAAACAGGGTAGCCGTCGCCAAAGCAACACATAAAATAAAACTATTCTTCATCCTTGGTGGTTTAAAATGAACTAAAAAACGATATTAACTCCAGTAAAAGTAATAAAACATTGCGACAAGAGAGCCGTCAGCAAGCGTACAATTCAAATTGTCGCATTCCACGTTTCCCGTCCATTTATCCATGTTGAATGGAATGAAGCCATGATACATGCGTCTCTTTGTATTATAAAGAGACCTTTCGCAACCGGTCTGGCACGCTTCGGATTAGAAATACGACATGGATACATATATTTATTGCCCTTTTCCTATTCCCTGGCTTCCGCTTTTTTAAAATAGCGTTCAACAACTTGAGCTATATGCTCATCCTTTGCAAACAAATCCCATACCAAGCCACTTCGCCCATTCTCGATGGAAACCGCCACGAGAGCTTGGTTCATGGGTTCAAACCGCTCAGACACCATATTGTTACGCGGATTAATCCACGCACGGAAGCCATAACTCGTGAACAAATGATCGCCATAGCGATCGTAAAACGCCCGGGCTGATTTCAATGCTTCCTGTGGTTGGTAAGCGAATGTCGAAAGGGAAATAGCTGGATTAATCACGAATGCCTGAGCTCCGGATGTATCGACCCGATACAAACCACCCCAAATATCCAACGAAAAATCATCCACTTGGATTTCGTTGTCCCGACGCTTATAGGCTTGTAGCAGATTCCTGTTATTCTCGAAGTAATTAGCAAACTGATCAGCCTTGTTGCGAGGATCGAAAGCTAAGAAAGACAACATGGCCCCTATCGGCGATTCGTCGATTGTTCCCACAGAAACGGGTAAGCCATAAACTACGGTATCCTTTGCAATCGGTGTCCGCAAGAAATAGTTCTCATCCGCTTCATCTTCTTGCTCGACCTGCATATCCAGCGTTGCGGAGAAAAAGGCATTATTAACCAATTCCAGATGATAAGCCGAATCGGTATCAACTGTTTGGCGGGCATAACCCCAACCTTCGGCATAACTTTCCTCAGGAATTGGGAACGTAGGCGAACCCAGGGCGAGGATGTAGCTGATAAACCCATCATTATACCCACCTATGGGCTTCGCATTGGCAAAACCATTGACCGGCGACCACGAGTCAAGCAAGAATGGAGATTCTCCATCAAAAGCCATAAACTCTTCCCAATTGACACGCTGGTAAAGCGAATCAACCTCGGCACGTAGTTTCGTTTCCTCGTCAGTATCACCATCGAAATATTGCTTGGCAACCAGCATACCTTGCACCAGATAGGACGTCGCGACGACATCAACCGAGGGTAGTGAGTCGATGCGGTGTACCCCTAAGCCGGTTCGGCCGTTCAGGAGTGCCGGGAACACGCCGTGGTTTTGCTCCGCACTTTTCAGAAAACGCAGAATACGCAAAGCCCGGTTTAGGACAAGATTGCGTGTAACAAAACCACGCTCTACCCCTACCACCTGCGACAATAAGCTTAGCCCAGTCTGTTTGACTGAAACCCTCGGATCCCCAACCCTGCGTGACATAGCGTGCATACCGCTGTTGACCTCCGCATTTTCGACAAAATAATTGATATGCGTTTCTTGGATGAAATCAAGCAGTTCATCGTCCGAAGCCGATTTGGTTTCGGCCGCTTTCACCGATGAAAAGGGAGATTCGGCATAATCATAATCTACCCAAGCTATTTTGTAATAGTAATTTTTGTTTGAAACAGGAACAACATCAATTGCATTACGTACGAACACAGGCTTAATACCGACAGGCTCAAACGTTTCATTATCTTCTGATCGATAAATCTTGATGTACCGGATGCTAGGAGTCATGGGAAGTTCCCATGTCAACTTCACATGGCGGTCATAGGCTTTGACTGTCGATAGCACAGCCGCCGAAAAAAGTCGTTCATTAGGTGGATTAAGGGGAAGAAATTCGACCTGGTCCACAAATATATGGTGCCCCGTTCTGTCGTTCGCTCGCTGCGCAAAACGGATGCCTTCAATAGAAAAATCGCCCGATGCAACTTGGAAATCTTGAAGTGGAATTTGAACACTGAGCCAGGTGTTCGTGGCAAACGAACCGATATGTTTAGATAGATCAATCGGTATACTGGTATCCCCCCCGTTAATAATCAGGCTAACGGATGGTAAATTCTTGGCTTCAGTACTCTGCGTGAGTACAAAAAACTTCATCGACAACATCTCCCTACCTGATGTTTCGTACTTACCGGCATATCGTGGAAAAGACAGGTCTGTATGCCAA
>CAZXSL010000039.1:0-18454 GCA_964643235.1 uncultured Sphingobacteriaceae bacterium
CTCAGTCCGCCAACGAGGTAGATGGTATATTTCGTGCTGGCATGCTCATAGCCCGGTGTGAGGTAGGAACCGTCATCTTGTTTGCTAAAACCGGGGAAGCTCCGGGAAGAAAGCCCTGATTTCGTAACAACACGACATGCTGCCGACTCAGGGATTTCGATCTCCACGCTTGCCACACCCGCATCAACATGTATTTCTGACGATGCCAATGGGTTACCCAGTTTTATCTCCACTGCTGATGCTCCGCCTTTGATCCGCAGTTCGCCTATTTTAAACGGTGCCAGATCAAAATCAGCGGCCCCGGCACCAAAATCAAGGCTGATATTCCACACCGGATTCGTGTTCAGCCGAATTTCGGCCGAGTTCTCATGGTGTCCCAAGTGAATTCCTTTGCGGTCATTACTCTCCAACAAGAAGTTGATGCTTGCTTTTCGTAAAGTAGAATCACCACTTTCCACCAAATCAACAGTATGGTTGCCTACGGTACTTTTCGTATTAGCTTCAAACAGCTTATCCGTTGTACCGTCAATTTCATATTCGATAGCCCCGCCTCTAATGGTCAGGTTTGCCTCGCTTATCGAGTCCTTGTAATCAAATGCAAAACGCTCCTCCGACAACCGCGCACGACCACCAACCGTATTGGAATCGACCCTACCTACTCGATCTTGTTTACGGAATGTCCACCAGTTATTTTTCGGTGGCATGGTACCCCAATAGGCAAGAAACACTAAAGCTACGACCGTTACAAGGATGGAAATTACGTTACCTACACCCCGGCGTGGCAACAACATATTCACTCCGACGACGATCAGGATAACCGGCCACATATTGAAGACCGAACGCCAATAGAAATCGACATAACCCAAGTTGCTCAACAGGATAATTGCGCCTACGATCAGCAGGATTAATCCCCAAGTAAATTTCTCTTTGTTCATAGCCTTCGATTTAGTAATCCGTTTTATTCTTGTCGGGATTCTCCTGATGTGTCTGAACCCTCGGAATCATCAACAAAGTCAGACTCTTTTTCATTGTTCACGGCCGCGGGCGGAACGTCAGCCGCACCGGCAGATCCCGTAAACGCCGTTACAATGTTGACCAACCCCATGAATATCAACAATACCGGCCAGTAATCGATCAGGTCTCGCCAGTAAAACACATCAAATTGATGGAGGAGAAAAAAAATACCGACGCCTAGCAAAACAATCCCGGCTGTAGTCTTATCACTTTTCGATTTCCGTGTTTTTTTAACTGCGGATGACCCTTGCTGTCCATAGCTTCTGTACGAATCGGCATACATATCGTCATTTTTGGCACTTGGGGACGTATCCGGACTAGTTGCACGATAATCCACATGGTATGGGTCATCGGAAAGCGCAACCGGCTTGATAGGCAATACAATCCAAAGGATAACATACAGCAATGGTCCGACAAAACCAATACCACTACCGGCAAAAAACACGGTAAAAATAAACCCCACGCGAATCCAGGTCTTATCTACCCCAAAATATTCGCCTAACCCTGCACAAACCCCTGCTACCGCTCCATCATAAGGTATCCGTTGTATTTTTTTATTTGTTTCCATTGCTTCATCCTGATTAGATATTGCCTAACCTCGGCGTCACCACCACTTCATCAACGCTTGCACCTTCGCTCGCCCGCAGTACGATCTCTACTGCCCGGGCGATGTCCTCTGGCATGACAAACCGATCGTCTGGTATCGTCGTGCCCGACCATGATGCCGTCTTCGTAGACCCAGGCACAATCTCAGCAACCCGTACGTCGTGCTGCCTCAATTCCTCCCGCAATACATGAGTTAGACTTCGTAACGCTGCTTTTGTTACGCTATACGTACCAGCTCCTATTATCGGATTACGTGCTGCTACAGACGTGATATTAATGATGTGTCCGTCGCCCTGCTCGACCATCTTGCGAGCGACAGCCCTGGAAAGACGGTACGGTGTGATGTAGTTGATTTGCCATTGCTGCATGAAATCATCTTCGGTTTCGTCCAAAACGGATACAGGGTGGAAAACACCTAGGTTATTGACCAACACATGGACTGTGCGGGTGTTTAACCATTCCAAGAGTTGCCCGCACCCCCCATCATGGGAAAGATCTACAGGACAACAGTCCGCCTGCGTCTCCGGATAGCTGTTTCGAATAGTAGCTGAAAATGTAATGAGATCAGTTTCGCTTCGAGCGACGAGCAGCAGGTCATACCCGGTGCTCGCCAGTTGGAGAGCGATGGCTCGACCCATTCCTTTCGTCGCCCCGGTTACCAGCGCGACTTTTCTGTCTTGTTTTGCCATATTAAAAATAAGATTGAAAATCAAAAATACCAAGATTTTGTCGGACAAGGGCACAAGCCTGTGCAAACAATGTAAAGGCTTTGATGTTTTGGGAAAAGGCGAACGAGACCGACTAGTGTCGGTATTATGGGAAGTTACATATTGGCATTTCCGTGAAAAGTGTATCTTTATCCGGTTAATCGAAACAAATATTTATGCTTTTTACCTATTTTGGTGAATACCTGCTACTCCTGAAATCAGTCTTCAAAAGACCGGAGAAATGGAAAATATATTGGAAGGAAATCATCCACGAGATGAATGAGATTGGCATCGGGTCCCTCGGCTTGATTATGATCATTTCGACCTTTATCGGGGCTGTTATGACTATGCAAATTGCATTCCAGCTGGTATCCGATTTAATCCCAACCTCTGTCATTGGTCAAATCAACCGCGACTCCAACATCTTGGAACTTGGGCCGACCATCTCGGCGCTGGTACTGATGGGCAAGGTCGGGTCGTCCATTTCCTCCCAAATCGGTTCCATGCGTGTTACCGAACAAATCGATGCACTGGAGATCATGGGCATCAACGCCCCGGGGTACCTAATTCTGCCTAAAATCATTGCCGGTGTTACCATGGTTCCGGTCCTGGTTATTGTTGCCATTACCTGTGCCATTGTCGGCGGTTTGTTGGGAGGTGCACTTTCGGGTGCCGTTACCCCAGCAGATTACATCATCGGTATTACCGACAATTTCAACGGGTTTACTATTACAGTTGCGATGGTAAAAGCTGTCGTATTCGGATTTATCATTACTTCCGTGCCAGCCTACAAAGGATTTTATGTGCGTGGGGGCGCATTGGAAGTGGGACAAGCCGGCACACGCTCGGTCGTTATCGGGTGTATCAGCATATTGGCCGCCGATTACCTGATTACTGCTTTGATGCTCTAACTCCTAAAACATGATAGAAGTCAACAATATACATAAATCATTTGGCTCCAACCACGTACTGCAAGGTATCGATGCCAGTTTTGAACCTGGTAAAATCAGTTTGATTATCGGTGGGTCGGGGTCGGGCAAAAGTACGCTACTTAAGTGCATGGTGGGGCTGCACAAACCCGAAAACGGGAAAGTCCTTTACGACAACCAAGATTTCACACGCATGGATTTTGAAGAACGGATTCCCATCCGCAAGGAAATAGGCATGTTGTTCCAAAACTCTGCACTCTTCGACTCCATGACCGTCGAACAGAACATCATGTTCCCGTTGGAAATGTTCTCAGACATGACCCGGGCCGAAAAACTGGATCGCGCCAATTATTGCCTCGAAAGGGTGAACCTGCCGGGTAGAAACAAATTGTATCCAGCAGAGTTGTCCGGTGGCATGAAAAAAAGGGTAGGAATTGCCCGTGCCATCAGCATGAGCCCAAAGTACCTCTTCTGTGACGAGCCCAACTCGGGCCTAGACCCGGAAACAGCCATCCTGATCGACGAATTGATCCAGGAACTGACGAAGGAATACAATTGTACCACGGTTGTTGTAACACACGACATGAACTCGGTTATGGGGATCGGCGAATACATTCTCTACTTATACAAAGGCAAAAAATGGTGGGAAGGCTCGAACAAGGACATTGCCCATACGGAAGTCAAGGAATTGAACAACTTCGTGTTTGCCAGTCAATTTATGAAAATGGCTAAGAAAGGGTTCTAGTTTTAGCAACTCATGCTTCCGAATGGCTGGCTTTATCCACGTTAGGAAGAAGCCAACGCATTGTGTTTTTGGCTTACATAGGCTTTCTATCACACACCCCTTATTTCCAAACGATATCCGTACCTTTGCTGCAAAACATCCCGATTGTGGCTTCAAATATTATACAACTCCTCACGCCCCAGCATTGGAAAGACTATGAGCTTATCGACTGCGGCGATTTCGAAAAGCTCGAACGCTTTGGCAATACGATTCTAATTCGCCCCGAGCCCCAAGCTGTCTGGAAAAAGAGCTTACCCGAGAGTGAATGGACCCGTCGGGCGGATATCCGATTCAAAGGGCGATCGGCTACCAGTGGAGATTGGGTTAAGAAAAGCCCAAAAACACCCGACCGTTGGCACATCAGCTATAAAAATAAGGACATCGCCATTACGTTCCGTTTAGGACTGACTTCGTTCAAGCATGTGGGAATTTTCCCTGAACAAGCGGTCAATTGGGATTACATTGCCGATACTGTTTCCTCTTTTACCAATCCAAACCCAAAAGTCCTGAACCTCTTTGCCTATACCGGCGGAGCGTCTTTGGCGGCCAAAGCGGCCGGGGCAGATACGACACACGTGGACTCTATCAAACAGGTGGTAACCTGGGCCAACGAAAACCAAGAACTTTCTGGTCTTAGTAATATTCGCTGGGTAGTAGAAGATGCTTTGAAATTTGTGAAACGGGAGCTCAAACGTGGTAACAAATACCAAGGTATCATCCTAGACCCACCGGCGTATGGCCACGGCCCGAAAGGCGAAAAATGGAAATTAGAAGACCACATTGCCGAAATGATGCACGATGTGGTACAATTGCTTGACCCGAATGAGCACTTCCTCATACTCAACACCTACTCGCTCGGGTTTTCGTCCGTCATCGTCGAAAACCTTATCCGGTCGGCTCTACCCTCGGTCCGAAACCTGGAAACAGGCGAACTTTATTTGCAAGCGACGGCAGGCAATAAATTACCACTTGGTGTATTCGGTAAGTTTAGGAAACTCGGGAACCGTTAAACTATAGCACAATTTATTCAAATACCACGGTCTTGTTGCCCGTAATAATAACCCGGTCTTCGATGACCAAGGATAACGCTTTGCTTAACACTGATTTTTCCACCTCCTTACCGGCACGGACCATGTCCTTTACCGTATAGCTGTGGTTGACCGTATGTATATTCTGTGCAATGATCGGGCCTTCGTCCAAATCTTCGGTAACGAAGTGTGCCGTCGCCCCAATAAGCTTCACTCCGCGCGCATGGGCTTGCTTGTAGGGATGCGCCCCCACGAATGCCGGCAAAAACGAATGGTGGATATTGATCATCCGACCTCGGTATCGACTCACGAAATCCGAGGAAAGTATACGCATGAACTTAGCTAAAACCAAGTAATCCGGTGCATATGGCGCTACAGCAGCCGAAAGTTCCTGTTCAAATTCAGTTTTTGTCTTCCCTTCGTGGCTTACGTAGTGGAAAGGAATACCAAAGCGCTCAGTAAACGATCGCAGTACATCATAATTGCCCACGACGCAGCACACATCTGCACCCAAAGTTTTAAAGAAATGCCGCACGATAATATCGCCCAAGCAATGGTGCTCCTTGGTTACCAATACGGCTAGCTTTTTAGTTAGCGGTGGGTTAAGCAATACGGATGCTCCATATGGCAATTGACCAATCAACTCACTGGTCAGGCGCTCAGGCTGCACGGGTGTACCCGCACATACAATCCGCACGTAAAAACGATCCGCTTCCTCATCCACATACTCCCGCATCGTCACGATGTTTAAGCCATGCTGGGCTACGACATTGGAAATAAGTGCAACCAAGCCGACTGCATCACGGCATTGGATCAGGATAAGAGTCTGGTTCGTCATGAACGTAGTTTAGGCAACAAGGTTTTCTTTTTTGTCCTTCTGCTCCTCGGCGGCAATATCCACTTCCACACGTAAGTTGTTCACGATATGCTTTTGACGGTCGGGTGTATTTTTACCCATGTAGTACTCGAGTAGCTGTACGATTTTCTGCTCTTTGGACAAGATAATCGGGTCAAGGCGCATGTCCTTGCCGATGAACAGGCCAAACTCATCTGGCGATATCTCGCCCAAGCCCTTGAAGCGGGTAATCTCGGGCTTACCGCCCAGTTTCATGATAGCACGCTGACGCTCTTCATCGCTATAGCAATAGATCGTTTCTTTCTTGTTGCGCACGCGGAATAACGGGGTCTGCAAGATGGAAACGTGACCTGCTTTGACCACTTCGGGAAAAAACTGGAGGAAAAATGTCATTAACAGCATGCGAATGTGCATACCGTCTACGTCGGCATCCGTTGCGATGACGATGTTATTATAGCGCAGTCCGTCAATACCATCTTCGATATTCAACGCATGCTGCAGAAGGTTGAACTCTTCATTTTCGTAAACCACCTTTTTGGTAAGCCCGAATGCGTTTAACGGCTTGCCCTTAAGACTGAACACGGCTTGCGTTTGGACGTCACGCGACTTGGTAATCGATCCACTAGCCGAGTCACCCTCAGTAATGAACAAAGTTGTTTCTTGTGCTCTTTCGTTCTTATCGTCGTAGTGTATCTTACAATCGCGCAACTTTCGGTTGTGCAGGGATGCTTTCTTCGCACGTTCGTTAGCCAGTTTTTTAATGCCGGCAATATCCTTGCGTTCCCGTTCAGATTGCATAATACGCTTCAACAGCGCGTCGGCCGTATCGGGGTATTTATGCAGGTAGTTATCCAACTCCTTTTTGACGAAATCGTTGATAAAAGTGCGCACCGAAGGGCCTTCCGGACCGATGTTCTGCGACCCCAGCTTGGTCTTAGTTTGGGATTCAAAGACCGGTTCCTGTACTTTGATGGCCACGGCTGCAATGATGGAGGCCCTCACGTCCGAAGCGTCGAAATCCTTCTTATAAAACTCACGCACGGTTTTTACCACCGCCTCGCGAAAGGCCGCCTGGTGCGTACCGCCCTGCGTGGTGTGCTGCCCATTTACAAACGAGTAATATTCCTCGCCGTATTGCTGCCCGTGGGTTACTGCTATCTCGATATCCTCGCCACGAAGATGGATAATCGGGTAACGCATGCTTTCGGATGCTACATTACGCTCAAGTAAGTCTTTGAGACCGTTTTCCGAAACGAATTTTTGCCCGTTGAAATTAACCGTCAGACCAGAATTAAGGAACACATAGTTCCATATCATGTTTTCAACAAACTCCTGGCGATAATGGTAATTCCTAAAAATACTCTCATCCGGGTAGAACGTAACGGCCGTACCATTGCGTTGGGTAGTGTCTTTCTGCTCATCGCTAAGTAATTCACCTTTGCTAAATTCGGCAATACGGGTCGTACCCTGCCGGTAGGATTGCACCGTGAAGGAACTGGAAAGCGCATTAACAGCCTTCGTTCCCACACCGTTCAGCCCAACGGACTTCTGGAAAGCTTTGCTATCGTATTTACCACCGGTATTGATTTTGGACACCACGTCCACTACCGACCCGATGGGTATCCCCCGCCCATAATCGCGTACGGACACTTTCTGGTCGGTTACCGAAATATCTATCGTTTTACCTGCCCCCATGACAAACTCATCAATCGAGTTATCGACAACTTCTTTAAGTAGCACGTAAATACCGTCATCGTATGCCGATCCGTCACCCAATTTACCAATATACATACCAGGCCTCAGCCGGATATGCTCTTTCCAGTCTAACGACCGTATACTATCTTCGTTATATGCACTCATTCTTTCCTTTTTTGACAGATGGTAGTCCGACCATAATGGGCAACACCCCAAAACGCAACGCAATTATACGGATTTATGGGGAATTTTGGTAAAACGAAACCTGACGAACCCAAGCAAACACGTAATCGCGGTATTTATCGACAAAACTTGTCGAGATTAAGCAAGTTAGCTGTACGTTTTTATTACATTTGTGCTTTTGATACAAACTACGCCATGAAAAAGCCGATATTGGTTATTAAATTTGGGTCAGCAGCGCTGACGACAGATGATGGGGAAATTAACGAAATCGTTATCCTGGAAGCTGCGCGCCAGATAGCAATATTGCAATCGCGGTACAATATCGTGATTGTGTCTTCGGGCGCCGTGGCGGCAGGCAAACGTTACCTATCACGCTACACCGGGTCACTTGCATCTCGCAAGGCGGCGGCGGCTATTGGCAATCCATTACTACTTGGCATTTATTCGACATATTTTCGCCCATACAAAATCGCATTAGCTCAAAGCCTATGCGAACGGCATCATTTTGCTAACCGCGACCAATTCCTGCAACTGAAACAAACCTACCAGGAACTGTGGAAGAACAACATCATCCCCGTGGCGAATGAAAATGATGTGGTAAGCAATAAGGAGCTCAAATTTTCAGACAACGACGAGCTGGCAACCCTCATCGCAGTAGGCTTCGGTGCGGAGTTGCTCCTATTCAACACCTCAGCTCCAGGTGTATTAGATCAAAACGATCAGGTGGTACGCGAGATACCACAAATCGACAAAAACGTCCTAGCACTTGCCCGCTCAGAAAAAAGCAGCACCGGTCTCGGCGGAATGACTTCTAAACTAAATTTTGCCCGATTAGCCAACCAATTTGGAATTCCGGTCGTGATTTTCAGTATGAAAGAGAATGATGCGATTATCCGTGCCGTGGCCGGCGATGTAGGTACGCTTTGCCATGCACAAGCCACCAAAAGGGTCTCGTCTCGCAATAAATGGATTGCTAGTGGCAGCCTAATTACGGGACGAGTAGTGGTCGATCCGGGTGCAGTTGCCGCCTTACTTAAGCGACGCAGCCTACTGGCAGTAGGCGTGCAACAGGTGCTCGAATCTTTCGAGGCCGGGGAAGTGTTTCATATCCTAGACAGTGAG
This sequence comes from uncultured Sphingobacteriaceae bacterium, assembly GCA_964643235.1. GTDB lineage: Bacteria > Bacteroidota > Bacteroidia > Sphingobacteriales > Sphingobacteriaceae > CAYRGQ01. The sequence continues at coordinate 8,925 of CAZXSL010000039.1, forward strand.
GAAAACACCATTGCGGTAGCAAAAGCCAAAATCGACAGCCGGCTGGTGGCCAATGGCGAGAAAAAACAAAACCTGGAAGTGGCACATGCCAATGATATTGTACTATTATAACCTCGAATACAACAACGATGGAAACCATACAACCGATATTAAAAGCAGCTGCGCAAGCAACCAACGACATCAAATCACTAGCCAGCAACCGCAAATCCGAGCTACTACGCCGACTGGCCACTGCCGTGCTACGCGAAGGCGATCGGATTTTGGAAGAAAACAAACGCGATTTGGATCGCATGGATAAAAATGATCCTAAATACGACCGACTGCTACTATCTGCCGAACGGCTGCAAGGGCTGGCGGATGGTATCCTCGCCGTTTCCGAATTGCCCGACCCAACGGGCCAATTGCTTTCCTCGAGGGTATTGCCCAACGGACTGCGGGTAGAAAAAAAGACGGTCGCCCTCGGGGTTGTCGGGGTCATCTACGAATCGCGGCCAAATGTCACGTTAGACGTAGCCGCACTTTGTATCCAATCAGGTAACGTGTGCATCCTGCGCGGTGGCTCGGATGCCATGTACACTAACGAAATACTGGTGCGAATTATCCAGTCGGTGTTGGCGGAATCCGGTGTCACCAAAAACATCGTGCAGCTTTTGCCTACCGACCGTAAATTTGTACCCGAATTACTGACTGCCACACGCTACGTCGACATCCTCATCCCGCGCGGTTCGCAATCGCTAATAGACTTCGTACGTGAGCACGCTAAAGTACCGGTCATCGAGACTGGCGCCGGTGTGTGCCACACGTATGTGGAACAAACCGCAGACATAGACAAGGCCGCCGCAATCGTGCATAATGCAAAAACCAGCCGACCTTCAGTTTGTAATGCTCTGGATACGGTTTTGGTCGACCGGCAGATTGCACCTGATTTTTTGGCTAGGGTCAGTAACTCCCTGCAAAGGTCGGACGTGGAGATTTTTGCTGATGAGCATTCCTATGACATCCTCCGCGAATTAGGGTATCCCTACCTACAGCGCGCTAGCGATGAGGATTTTGGTCGCGAGTTCCTAGATTTCAAATGCTCTGTAAAAGTCGTGGATACCTTTGACGAGGCACTGGCACATATCCGCGAATATTCTTCCAAACATTCAGAATGTATCGTATCCGAGGATGCTGAAAAAACGGAGAAATTCCTTAATCTCGTGGATGCTGCGGCAGTATATGCCAATGCGTCTACCCGCTTTACCGACGGCGGCGAATTCGGGCTCGGTGCGGAGATTGGTATTTCGACACAAAAGCTGCACGCTCGAGGGCCTTTCGCATTGGAAAAATTGGTAACGGAGAAATGGTTCGTGATGGGCAATGGGCAGGTAAGGTAAACGAATCCTCAGCAAGCCAAGAAATAATGTAATGTATTCGTGTTTCGACCGGATAAACGACAATTTTCTGTTTTTCACGTGAAGACGTCAGGGCACGGCGTTAATTTATTTACCGATCATAGCATCTTCTAAATCGTCAATCTAGCAGCTGGTGAATCATGAACAAAGCTATCTCTATCTCGCAAAGATACAGATCACAAGCAAATTAGATTTTTGTCATGCACCCTTTCCGACTAAAACGTTAACCGATATCCCAAAGCATCCGTATATTTGTCGCGGCTAGTTGGCAACGACAGCCGTTACACTAAACTACAACGAATGGACTTTTCAAATTTCAGGGTTCCATATACACCCGCAGAAGCGTACAACAAATCGGTCGCTTACTTCAGCATGGAGTTTGCTATCGAGCAACCCCTGAAAATATATAGTGGTGGCCTGGGTTTTTTAGCCGGGTCGCATATGCGCAGCGCATACGAACTGCAGCAAAACCTCATTGGCATTGGCATTTTGTGGAAATATGGTTACTACGATCAGAACCGCAACCAAGACCAAACCCTACACCCGCATTGGACGGAAAAAACGCACAACTTCCTTCAGGACACCGGCATCCGCTTCCAAGTGACGATCCACGGCACCCCCGTATGGGTCAAAGCCTGGTACCTTAGCCCCGAAGTATTTGAGACCGCACCGATATTCCTGCTGAGTACTGACTTACCGGAGAACGACCATGTATCACAAACCATTACACACAGGCTGTATGACGACAATGTGTCGACCAAGTTAGCACAATGCATTTTGCTTGGTATCGGTGGAGCTAAGCTCATCGATATGCTTAACTTCAATCCCGAGGTCTACCACCTCAACGAAGCACATGCTGCCAGTAGCATATTTTACCTCTACAACAAGTTCCACCATAACCTCGACGAGGTCCGCAAGCGTTTCGTATTTACTACACATACGCCAGAAGAGGCCGGTAACGAGAAGCACGATATCCACCTCTGCGAGAAAATGAGCTTCTTTGATGGGCTACCGCTGGATACCGTACGTGCCATCACGGGTATACACGACAACACATTCAACCACTCGCTCGCCGCACTAAGGGTGGCACGGGTTGCCAACGGTGTGTCTCAGCTCCATGGCCACGTAAGCCGAGACATGTGGAGCCATTACCCCGGTGTCACCGAAATCAAGGCGATTACCAATGCGCAGAACTTCAACTACTGGGGCGACAAAAAACTGTACGCACTGATCGAAAATGGCAATATCGATGCCATTACCGAGCGCAAACGCGAACTAAAAGCCAAAACATTCAAGATTGTGGCTGACCAGACCGGCAAGTTATTCAAGCCCGAAGTGTTGACGATCGTGTGGGCACGTCGCTTTGCCGAATACAAACGACCCGAACTCATTACCCGTGATTTCGAGGCTTTCCGTTCATTGCTTTCCAATACAGACCTGCCCATTCAGGTTATCTGGGCGGGCAAACCCTACCCCAAAGATCAAGGAGCGATTGACACGTTCAACCATTTAGTACACATGAGCAAGCAGTTTCCCAACATGGCGATATGCGTCGATTACGAGTTGGCGCTGAGCCGTCGGCTCAAACAGGGATCGGACATCTGGCTGAACACGCCGCGTGTGCCGCGCGAAGCCAGTGGTACCAGCGGAATGACCGCAGCCATGAACGGGAGCGTCAACCTCAGTACGGACGATGGCTGGATATGCGAATTCAAAAAGCCGGGTGTCAATAGTTTTGTCGTGAACAACCCCGGATACGCAAATATGAACCAAGGAGAGCAGGATGAATACGACCGGCGCGAAATCCTACGTATTTTACAGGAAGAGATATTACCCAAGTATTACCACCAGCCAGACCAATGGCAAACGATCGTCAAACAGGGGGTTATCGATGTCTTGGGTTATTTCGAAAGTGGCCGAATGGCCCGGGAATATTACGAACAAATTTACAACGGCTAGCCAAAATTAAACGTAGCACAGTTTATTGCAGGGATTCCCGATCTTTCTTTGGTAGCCCTGCTACAACTAAATTATAACTGTGGTCAATCAGCGTAAGAAGCGTTGCGTGGGGTACCTGCCCATCGCAGACAACCGTATTCCAGTGCTTTTTGTTCATGTGATAAGCTCCAGAAATACTATCCGGGTATTGTTCCCGCAATTCGATGGCATAGTCCGGATCGCACTTGGCGTTGAACGAGCAAGGCTGCTCGTCTAAGCCGGCCAGCAGAAAAACCTTTCCCTTGACCTTGAACACCAACGTATCCCCTCCAAAGGGGAAACCTTCGGTCACAGCTGCCTTCGCCAAACAGTAATCACGTAGTTGTTCGATATGCATTACCCAAAAATAAGAAAAAGAAAACATGTCCCGCTGCACACAATCACACTAAAATGGCATAATTCGGAAACCAACAGTACTGCCCTTAAAAATGACACATTGTCAGCCCTGACAGCTATCCACCTGCAATTTTAGACTCTTTTCGTATTCAGATGCCACGAGGACGATCTTGGCACAAGCCTTGATAAACTGCTAATAGCTATTGTTTAATTGTAAAAGAAAACACAAAATAGATATGTCAAAAATTATTGGAATCGACTTAGGAACTACCAACTCATGCGTTGCCGTGATGGAGGGCAATGAGCCGGTAGTCATTGCTAATAACGAGGGTAAGCGCACAACCCCTTCGATTGTAGCATTTGTGGAGAATGGTGAGCGCAAAGTAGGAGACCCTGCAAAACGCCAAGCGATCACCAATCCGAAAAAAACCGTATACTCCATCAAACGTTTCATGGGCACTTCCTACGACGAGGTTTCCAAAGAAGCTTCGCGCATGCCTTACGCTGTCGTAAAGGGCGACAATAACACACCCCGTATCGAAATCGACGACCGCAAATATACCCCGCAGGAGATCTCTGCTATGGTTCTCCAAAAAATGAAGAAAACTGCTGAAGATTTCTTGGGGCAAGAAGTGTCCGAAGCGGTGATTACTGTTCCGGCCTATTTTAACGATGCTCAGCGCCAAGCTACGAAAGAAGCTGGTGAAATTGCCGGGCTATCCGTTAAACGGATCATCAACGAGCCTACAGCGGCGGCCTTAGCCTATGGTCTGGATAAGACCAACAAGGATATGAAAATCGTTGTATTCGACTGCGGCGGTGGAACACACGACGTATCGGTACTGGACTTGGGCGACGGTGTATTTGAAGTTAAAGCAACCGAAGGCGATACGCACTTGGGTGGCGATGATTTCGACCAAGTCATCATCGACTGGCTGAACGAGGAATTCAAAAACGAAAACAACGGCTTTGATCTCAGCAAAGACCCTATGGCATTGCAACGCTTGAAAGAAGCGGCCGAGAAAGCTAAGATCGAACTGTCAAGCACGTCATCTACCGAAGTGAACTTGCCTTATATCACGGCAGACCAAACCGGGCCCAAGCACTTGGTCCGTACCCTAAGCCGTGCTAAGTTTGAGTCGCTCGCAGACTCCCTAATTAAGCGCACCATCGACCCCTGTAGGTCGGCCTTGAAAAATGCAGGCTACTCGACTTCGGACATCGACGAGATAATCCTCGTGGGCGGGTCGACTCGCATACCGGCCATACAAGATGCTGTTAAGGAGTTCTTCGGCAAGGAACCATCCAAGGGTGTTAACCCTGACGAGGTCGTAGCATTGGGTGCTGCTATCCAGGGTGGTGTTTTGACCGGCGAAGTGAAAGACGTATTGCTCCTGGACGTAACGCCGCTGTCTCTCGGTATCGAAACCATGGGTGGTGTTATGACCAAGCTTATTGAGTCGAACACGACTATTCCGAGCAAAAAATCAGAGGTATTCTCTACCGCATCGGACAACCAACCGTCCGTGGAGATACATATCCTACAAGGCGAACGCCCAATGGCCAACCAAAACCGGACGATCGGCAGGTTCCACTTGGACGGCATCCCGCCTGCACCGCGCGGCGTACCACAAATCGAAGTTACCTTTGACATTGATGCCAACGGTATCCTACATGTATCCGCTAAGGACAAAGCCACAGGTAAAGAGCAAAAAATCCGCATCGAAGCATCATCCGGTTTAACAGACGAGGAAATCCAGAAAATGAAGCAAGAGGCGGAGGCAAATGCCGAAGCGGACAAGAAAGCTAAAGAGGAAATCGACAAACTCAACGCTGCCGATGCACTGATCTTCTCTACCGAGAAGCAACTGAGCGAGTATGGTGACAAGATAGGTGCCGACAAAAAGGCTCCAATCGAGGATGGTCTGAAAAAGTTGAAAGAGGCACATGCCGCCAAAGACTTCGCAGCGATCGAAGCAGCCCAAAACGAACTGCAAAACGCCTGGAATGCAGCATCAGAAGAGATGTATCAAGCTTCCCAAGCTGGTGCGCAAGCCGATGGTTCACAAGGCCAAGATAGCGGTGCAGCAGCCGACGACGTCACAGACGTAGAGTTTGAAGAAGTGAAGGACGAGGACGACAAAAAATAACCTCGCCCCAACACGGGACTATAACAAACAAGCCCCCGAACCTCAGCGGTCCGGGGGCTTGTTTTTTGTTTCTCGTTACCAAAGGGCTCCCGAGATTCCTAGAACAGTTTATCCGGATAAACCCCTTTTCTAACCAATGTTGCAATACTTTGCTCAACAATAGGTTTATCCTCTTGGTAAGTCACACCGAACCATTTTTCTGAAGTCGGAATCACTTTAAAAACGGCTTTACCACTCTTGATCAACTCGTCCGCTACCAATGGGATAAAGAACTCAGCTTTGGGATTATCCGCGTTAGCTTCCACAAATTCCTTGAATAACCGTTCCGTCTCGGCAAACACCGCAGGCGTGAAACCCCAGAAATTCATCGAAACACGGCTACTTCTGGATAATTGAATCTCCCGTCCATTATCTTCGTAATACACTTTCTTTACACCATTTTCGGTACGGTAATATACCTGCGTACGTTCGTTGATCTCCGTCATGGCGCCCTCGTCGTCTACGGCACACACCCCGCGCGACACGGATCCATAGTCAGACAAAGTTTTGTCGATCTGGTAGCCCATCAAGGCAAATGTGTCGTCTTTAACCCCAGCCGTCAGGAACTTCGACATCTTCTCGAATGCCTCGTAACCATAGAAGTCATCGGCATTGATAACACAAAACGGTTCGTTGATCTGCTCACGTGCCGAAAGCATCGCATGGGCAGTTCCCCAAGGCTTGGCACGTTCGACCTGCCGATCAATCCCGAATTTTGTCAAATCGTAATCTTGGAAAACATAATCCGTCTCGATTTTCCCGGCTAATTTCGGCTCAAAAATATCCTTGAACTTCTCTTCAAATTCCTTACGAATAATGAATGTCACCTTGCCAAATCCTGTACGGATAGCATCATAGATAGAATAATCGATGATGGTTTCACCATTCGGACCGAAGCCGTCGGTTTGTTTCATACTGCCATAGCGGCTAGCCATGCCAGCAGCCAGAATCAGTAATGTGGGTTTGCTCATCGTCTCAAAGTTTATTTGCTGTTTTTTTTATATAGATTCGCTACAAATCCTAATTCTTGCCAAACTTAGCAAACTCAAATACAAAATCAAAGTTGGGGTGCAATTCGTGCCGGTTACGCAAATTCTATCGATCCTATGTTTTGTTCCAGATAGCACCACCCTCGACTTTCGGTAGGTCACAAAACGAAAAGGGAGTATCAATCCGGAAATTTGGGAATGTTCACCAACGCTATGCCCATACACACCAACAGAAGCGCGTTTTGTTGGTGGGGCACCACACAAATCCTATTTGCATTTCAGTTAAACTTTTCTATATTTACAGCCAGATTGCAACAAATTTTCAACCCAATTAACCCTCGTAACATGTCAACACCCAATAAGTCCAACGGCAGCAACCCTGGAAACGTGTTTGTCGCCAGTGAAGAAGCTAAAGGCAAAGCGAAACAACTGCGCATGTTTGCTATCCTCGCTTGGATACTTGCCATCGCCGGCCAGGTATTCGCGATATTCAAGCTGATTAATAACGAGACTATGGTGTATCTCATTATCGCCATCGTCGTCATCCTGATACTCGCCATTGTCGCTTCCACGCTGTGGAAAAAAGCCAACAGGCTCGATCCTGCTTCAGAAAAAGACAAAACACGCTTCTTTATCCAAAACCAACTGGGGGCTATCATGGGTGTTTTGGCATTTCTCCCCTTAGTTATCCTCATCTTAGCCAACAAGAACCTAGACGGAAAAACCAAGGGCATTGCGGGTACAATCGCTGTGATAGCGCTGTTGGTGGCTGGGATTTCAGGTGCCGACTTCAACCCACCATCCGTCGAAAAATATACAAAGGAAATTCAAGAACAAACCAACACGTTGAAAACGCTGAATTTCGACGAAGACAACGTGTACTGGACCTCAGCAGGAAATCGTTACCACATCTTCGAGGACTGCCAACACATCCGTGGGCGCGAAAGTGTGACCAACGGTACGGTCGAGGAATCATGGGAAGCCAAAGGTATTTCCGAACTATGTAAAACCTGCCAGAACAGAGCCATGCGCGAACGTGATATCGACCAAAGCGTACTGGACGCAGTACTCGGTGGGGATATTGGAGATTCCCATGACCATGCTCATAGCCACGAAGAATCACTAGAAGATTAAAGGTGTAACGCCGCTACGTTACGGGTTATTGTACGTCCGTCGTCGTTGGCCCGGTGACAGTTAGGATACCGTTCTCATCGATCTGCATTTCATCAATAAACACGACACGCTCATCGCCCGTAGCCGTGGTTCGGCCATGGTACACGCATAGCATCCGTCCATCAGGCAAAAACATTACACTATTATGACCCGTACCAGTCACTTGCCCACCCTGTAACGTGTTTTTTTCCAATACAGGGTTATTTTCAGCCTTTTGGTAAGGACCTAGGGGATGCGAGGCGGTTGCATAACCTACGGCATAGTTCTCCCCACCGAAATGGTTAGCCGAATACATCATGTAATAGGTGTTCCCGTGCTTAAAGGTAAAGGACCCTTCGGTCCATCGGCGGTTGACCTCCCGACTGGTTACCGAACGGCTTTCCCATTCAGCCTGCTTGTCGTCCATTGAGACGGGCGGCCGTAAGAGTAATGCAGGTTCGCCCACGATACCGGAGAAATCTGGGGCCAATTCAACACCATATACCCAGCTTTCCTCAATCTCGTCAAACCATCCTTTTCGGCGTGCCCAATCCGCCACTTCGCTTTCCACGGGGTGCTTGTAACAGCAGCGTGAATAGTACAGGTAAACTTTCCCATTATCGGCGAAATAGACATTTGCATCAATGATGGGGTAGCCCGGATCGAATATCGGACGGTTATGTATATCGATGAAAGGCCCCGTGGGCTTATCCGAAACGGCAACACCTATCCGAAAGTTTTCGAATTCATTATTGGGATTCTCTTTCCATTGCGCGCTGTAGAACATGTAAAACTTCCGCTTGTGTTTATACACTTCGGGAGCCCAGTATGCCCCGTCCCAGGCTGCGGTGGAGTCGCTCCAACCATTCTCGTTATTGGCGTAATAGACTTGTCCTTCGTTTTTCCAGTTTACCAAGTCGGTAGAAGAGTAGGCCGCAAACCCTTTATTTGCACCGCCAGTACCATACATAAAATAACGCCCGGATTGACTATCATGGATAACGTACGGATCCCCGAACGCTACCTGCAAAGGATTCTCAAATGTTGTTAGTGTTTCCTGTGCGTCTGTCTTGGTAAAACAGACCAGTAACCCAATAATACCCAGCCAATTGATTTTTCTCATCAGTTTCGATTAATTTTAATCCAGATTTCGGATTCGATATTTATTTTTAATTATTTACGGTTCTGACATATCCCAGCAGGATATGGAATCCCGGAGCGGCCATAGCACCGTGGTCGAAACCGTCCAGTTCGTACAGGTAGGTTTGTTTATGCCCTACCACTTGCATCATGCGATAAAGGTAAGCAGTCTCCTCATATCGGCCTAGCATTTCCATTTCTCGGTCGCCGGATATCAACACGAACAGTGGCGCATCATTGCGCACATGATATAAGGGTGCATACCTGTCGATGATAGGCTGCATATCGCTAATCCCTTGTTCAGCTCGTACGGTCATGTGGGTAATGGAATG
>CAZXSL010000040.1:0-17131 GCA_964643235.1 uncultured Sphingobacteriaceae bacterium
AAACTACATCATCAATATCTTGCTGGTTTTCATTAAAGAATTGCTAATTTTAACCATTATTTTGTTAATATGGACTTAGGAGTCAAAATAAAACGGCTGCGCGAAAGTCGCAAAATGAGCCAGGACCAGCTGGCAGGCCTACTGGGGGTGGCTCAAACCACGGTGTCCAATATCGAAAGTGGTCGCTCTGCGCCCGACTTTTTGCTGATGAACAAGGTATGTGGTGTATTCGACAAGACATTTGATTATTTCCTGGAAGAAGAAATTACGATCAACAATACCATTGATAAGGTAGGAGGGGGAAATGTGGAGTATTACAACAGTGACACCATGAATATGTTGCCGGAGCATGTATTGCAGCGAGTGGAAGCCCGGCTGATCAAGCTGGAAGAGGAAATCGAGCAACTAAAGGGCAAATAGCAAGGCTGTAAAAGAGCTGGTAACTAAAATTGCTGAAGAATCGATTATTTATATTGACGCATTGCATTTTTCCGTTCCGGTGCGATAGTCAACAGCCTGACGAATAGTTAACTCCTTCCTAAAACTCATTCTTCCACATCATGCTCTCCACGGGCCGTGTGGTTTTGTTGTTGTATTTGGCGTTGCCTTTTGTGTGGTAGAAGGTTTCGATATCGCCTTCCACGACAAAGTAAATCAACTGCCCGATGGGCATCCCGGCATATATCCTGACGGGCTGTGCGACTGATATTTCCAGTGTCCAAGTATTACAGAACCCCACGTCGCCTTTACCGGCAGTGGCGTGTATATCAATCCCCAATCGTCCCGTGCTGGATTTCCCTTCCAAGAATGGTACATGGTTGTGGGTTTCGGTGTATTCGAGCGTTACGCCAAGGTACAGGGTATGGGGCTCCAGGACATAACCTTCAGGCGGGATCTCGAAATGTACAATCTCGTTGTGGCGTTTGGCATCGAGGATACGGTCTTTGTACGTGGCTAAGTATTTGCCCAGATGCACGTCGTACGAATTGGTGCCTAAACACTTTCGGTCAAAGGGTTCGATGATGATGGAACCTTTGTCTATTTCTTCGAGGATGCGCTTATCGGATAGAATCATGTCTGGTTTGTATTATTCGTTGCCAAAAATACGTTAATACCGCATAATTAAAAGTGCAATTTTGGTTTAATGTGTTATTTTTGATGCATGGCATTGGTTTACCTACGTGAATTGGACAGCAAAACGCGTTTTGCGATATGGCGTATCGAGGAAACGTCGTCCGAATTGCTTGAGAGCGTACAGCTCAACGGTCGTGAAAAAGCATTTTTCGAAGGGCTGAATAAAGGCAAGCGTACCCTCCACTGGCTGGCTACGCGGGTCTTGCTCAGGCGGATGCTCGACACCACGGAATACATCGACTGTCCGTCCGATGCCAACGGCAAGCCTTACCTGGCCAACTTCCCCCAGCGTATATCGCTGACCCATTCGTACGATTACGCGGCGGTCATGATGTGTGACGACCGGGAGGTAGGGATTGACCTCGAAATCGTCAAGCCCAAGATTACCCGTATTGCCGATAAATTTATGAAGACGGATGAGCTTGCCTTCATGCAGGAGGAAACGAAAATCGAGCAGCTATATGCGTGCTGGTGTGCCAAGGAAGCTGTTTATAAATTGCAGGGAAATAAAGGCGTTTCGTTTAAGGACGATATGACCGTCCAGCCGTTCGAGTACCACGACCAAGGAACCTTAATGCTTGATTTACATTCGTCGATGCGGAAGGAAACTTTCAAGGTCTTCTACGAACGCTTCAACGAATACATGCTGGGATATGTGGTGGATAACGGTTAGCTTGCTATGCTGAAAAGGGATTCATTGACTGCACAAATGCAACAGCTCAGCCATACATTGGCCAAAGTGAAACGGTTAATGGTGGATGGGGAAATCGTAGAGTCGCGCAAGGCGATTGAAGAGGTGTTAGCAACTTACTACGGTACGAGCGTGGTAGAGTTGATTGCGACATCCGTCACACTGTTCAAGCAGCAACTTGCCCAGCAGGCATTTGTAGCCGAGGAGCTTGCCCGATTGGCCGATTTTCTCGATCTGCGTGCCCAACTCGAACCGGATGCCGGAAACCAACAAGCTTTATGGCAAAAAGTCATTTTGCTATACGACGTATTGGAAGAGACCCATCAAACGGTGTCGTTCGAGCACATTATGAGGCGGGCGACCATCGAGAAGCTTATCGCACAGGATAATAAGGGCTAGTTGCTAGCCCAATGAGGAGCTGATAAGTTTGAGGAATTCGCTACGCGTACGCTCGTGGGCAAATTCGCCGGTAAATGCCGATGTCGTCGTCATGGAGTTCTGTTTTTGCACACCACGCATGGCCATGCACAAGTGTTTGCACTCGATAACTACAGCTACACCTGCCGGATTGAGGGTTTCTTGGATACAATCCCGAATCTCATTGGTCAGGCGTTCCTGCACTTGCAAGCGACGGGCAAAGATGTCCACGACCCGGGGGATTTTACTCAGTCCCACGATATGCCCATTGGGGATGTAAGCGATGTGCGCTTTGCCCAAAAAAGGTAGCATGTGATGCTCGCACATGGAGAACACCTCGATATCCTTGACCACAACCATTTGGCTATAGTCTTCTTCGAACATGGCACTTCGTAATACTTCTGATGCGTCTAAATCGTATCCGTGCGTGAGGTACAAGAGTGCTTTGGCCACGCGTTCGGGTGTTTTTTCCAATCCTTCACGTGTAGGATCCTCACCTAAGGCACTCAGGATATCGCCATAGTGCCCGGATATACGTCCGGTGATTTCCGGGTTGTAACGGTCTATTTTGACGTAACCGTCTATCTCTTCTTCGTTTTGCGGCAAGTGGTTATTCATGTGATGGCAAGATTATCATTCACCAAAATATTCGACATAGTTATTTTCGGTCTCATGGAGACGGATGGCATGGAGTGTGACTCCATGTGCTTCGATAGGGCCTTTCAATTGGTCGAAAATAGCGACGGCTAACACTTCGGTTGAGGCCATTTTCCCTTTCATGAAATCGACGTCCAAGTTAATGTTCCGGTGGTCGAGTTTTTCGATGACCTCCTTTTCGATGATAGCTTTCAGTAGTTTCAGATCAATCAGAAACCCGGTCTTGGGGTCGATATCGCCCCGTACGGTTACAAAGAGTTCGTAATTATGGCCATGCCAATTGGGGTTGGAGCACTTGCCAAAGATACGTTCGTTCTCTTCGAGGGTCCACTCATCCCGATACAGCTTGTGGGCAGCATTAAATCGCTCGCGTCTTGTAATGTACATCATAAGCTGCAAAGGTAAGGATAATTGCCGGCTGTTGTCTAAGCTTCGGTTAACATCTTTGAGTTAATACTTAATAAGCTCAGTATCCAGTACGATGTTTTCGAATTCATGGGCCGGATACCGGCTTTCAATCAGTTGGATAAGCATTTCCATGGCGTATTGGCCCATTTCATAGGCCGGTTGTCGTACGCAGAGGAACCCGGGCTGTATGAGGTTAAGGATGTCCGAATTGGAAAAGCCCGCGATAACAGGTCGTTGTCCGTCGGGGGCAATTTTATTGTACGCGTTCAGGCAACCTAGGCTCAGGCGGTCGCTGGCTACAAAGATGGCATCCGGCTTGTCGGGAAGCCCCATGAAATAACGTACGGCGTCTTCTACCTCTTGGTATTCACGCCCACCGTGGTTGCAATGCCGGATGAGGGTCTCGTCGGTTGGGATATTGTTTTCTGCCAGTGCCTGCCGGTATCCATCGAGCCGTTCTGTGGTGATGGAAAGTTGAGCCGCATTGGCCAAATGTGCGATTCTACGATAGCCGCTGTCAATAAGTGCTTGGGTCGCCTTCCGTACGCCTTCTCGGTTGTTGGAGGTTACAGTATGTGTGTCGATGTCCTTGATGATGCGGTCGAAGAAAACGATGGGCAATCCTTTTGCATGTAAATCGGTAATGTGCGAATAATCGGTGGTTTCGGCCGACATGGAGATGAGTAGTCCGTCCACCGCTCTATTTGCCAAGTGTTGGATGTTTGCTACTTCGCGGTCGTAGGAATCGTGGCTTTGGGAGATGATAACATGGTAGCCCCTGTCGTAAGCAATGGATTCAATACCGTTAATAGCTTGGGAAAAAAAGCTGTTGGCAACTTCGCATACGACGACCCCGATGGAGTAGGAACGTCCTTGGCGTAGGCTGGACGCCATGGAGTTGCGGCGGTAGTTGTGCCGTTCGGCGTATTCGACGACACGTTTCTTGGTGTCCTCGTTGATTTCATAGCTATCGTTCAACGCCCGGGAAACCGTCGATGGCGATAATTCCAAGGCTTGTGCGATATCTTTGATGGTAATGGACTTGAACACGGCAACTATTTTTAGTTTGATGACCAAAACTAGCGAAAAATCCTCGGGATATCGGAAAAATAAGGTAGGCTTTTTATACAGGTTAGACCACATGGTATGTCTTTTTGGTAACGTTTGCGTAGATTTATCTCTGCTTTTGTAAGTGTTTTGGGTGTCGATTGGGTAATATTGTGGTTATGTGCCTAAAGTTGTGATTAAGTTTGATTTTCATGAAAGGATTCAAATTGCTGATGTGTATGCTATTTCTCGCTACGGCGGGTATGGCTCAACCCAATCTGGACGTGCTTCCTTATTGGAAGTTTTACCAACCCAACGTGTCGCACACTTATCATCAGTTGATGGAGCAGACCCTGGAGCAATTGGCCGAGCGAAATAGCCGGGTGGCAGCGATTGAAACTGCTGCGGATTGGGAGGACTACCGCACGAGGTTGCATGCACAGTTTGTGGAGGCGGTTGGTGCTTTTCCCGAGCGAACACCTCTCGAAGCCCGGATTACATCGACTGTGGAAGTTGACGGAGTCATTGCAGAGAATTTGTTGTACCAATCAATGCCGGGATATTACGTTTCGGCTACTTTTTTCAAGAAAAAAGCGTTGTCTGGCGAACAGTTGCCTGTCATTGTCTATGCTAGCGGCCATAGTGAACTGGCGTATCGCAATGCAGATTACCAACATATGATCCTGAATTACGTAAAAAAAGGCTTTGCCGTATTGGCCTTTGACCCCGTGGGGCAAGGCGAGCGGATTCAGTATCGCCATGCCGACGGGCGACCGGCAATGGGCCCCACCCACGACCATTCCTATTCGGGTTCAAAAAGTTTTTTATTGGGCCATTCCCCGGCTCGTTATTTTATCTGGGACGGCATCCGGGCAATTGATTACTTAGAAACGCGGACTGACGTCGACATGAATCGCCTTGGTATAGCCGGGCGTTCGGGAGGGGGAACGCAATCAGCTTATATCGCAGCTGTCGATGACCGGGTGGTAGCGGCTGCACCCGAATGTTACATTACGACGTATGAATTGCTACTGAAATCCAGGGGGCCGCAGGATGCCGAGCAAATTTTGTTGGGAGGTATCGAAAAAGGTATTGATATCCCCGATCTGCTTCATATGCGTGCACCAAAGCCAACATTGGTGGTGGCCACCACTAATGATATTTTCAGTATACAGGGTACGCATGACATAGCTACCGAGTTAACACAACTGTATCAAATGTTAGGCAAGGGGAATGATTTCCTTATGGTGGAGGATAATGCGGGACATGAGTCTACCCGATTAAACCGCGAGGCGTGTTATCGTTTTTTTGCCATGCACCTAGATAACCCATGTGAACTCCACGATGAACCGGTCACGCTTTTCAGCAAAGAACAGCTTTATGCTACTGCCACAGGAGATGTATTCGAGCTACCCGGAAGTAAGAAACTCGAGGAAATTATTGCCGAAGAGTCGTGGACGGTACCTAGCACGGTTTCTGTTGAACAATTAGCCAAAGTTTTGAACTATACACCGGCGGAGCAGGGTGGGGAAGCGATTTTCAGCGGTACGGTGATTAAATTAAACTATCAGGTTGATAAATATCTAGTTAAGACCCAATCCGACGATAATATCCCAACGTTGGTTTACCGGACCCTAGATCAGAAGCCAACTGCCGTTGCGCTGCTCCTGGATGATAAAGGGAAGGCGGCGGATTCCACCCTAATTTTGAACTTGCTTGACAAGTATGGTTGTGTCGTAAGTGCAGACCTTAGCGGCATCGGCGAGTTAAAAGGGTATTATAACTGGCAAGGCGATGCGTATGTACAAGAAACACCGCTTAATCTTTGGTTTCTGGCGTTGTTGTCGGGACAGACCTTGACACAGTACCGGATGGCAGAAATCGATGCACTTGTTCATTTTGTTGGGAAGTACTTTGCTTACCAAAACATTGTTGGAGTAGCATCGGGTGCCACAACGACCGACATGTTATATTGGACAACAGTTAATCCGCAGAAACTGGACAGCATCACGTTATTGGCGCCATTGATTTCTTTCAAGGATATTGTTGAGGTAGAAAATTACCAAACGGCTTATTTGTTGGGCGCGCCTGGCGGGGTGTTGCAAACTTATGATTTGCCTGATTTGGTCAAGAGACACCCGAGAGGCCGGATTCGGTTAGTCAATCCGGTAGGTGCCGATGGGGAGCCGCTCACTAGGGACGTTGCGATATTTGGTAACAGATTTCTACCCGAGTCGCTCGTGTTCGTACCTGATGTAAAGGATGCACTTTAACCTAAAGTTGTGAGCGGTCTGGATCCTAAATATGAGGCAAGCAGCAGAACGCCACAAGACGATCATGCAAAAGTTTGCTATTGCTTAATCCCGATTAAAATTTAACTTTGCCCGGTTTGAGGTGAACTAAGTCCAATTGAAATTTATGTATCATACGCCTATTATGAAGTTTCTATCCAAGTCATTCCGTTCGGTTTTTGCCGTTTTGTGTGTTGGAGTATTGTTTTTCTCCCTATTAGTTGGCTGTAGTAACAAACGTAGCGGCCCGCCGAAGGTGCTTGTTTTCAGCAAAACAACAGGCTTTGTCCATTCCTCTATTGATGCTGGTAACCAAGCTCTGTTGCAGTTGGGGCAAGATCATGGTTTTGTCGTCGATACGACCACCAATGCGATATACTTTAACGAAGATAGCTTAGCCCAATATGCTGCCGTTGTTTTCTTAAATACAAGCGGCGATGTATTGGATCATATCCAAGAAGCAGCTTTTGAACGCTATATCCAATCGGGTGGTGGATTCGTTGGTATACATGGCGCCAGTACGACCGAATACCATTGGGGTTGGTTTGGTCGGTTGGTTGGTGCGTATTTTGATGATCACCCTAAGCCACAGCCGGCCGAGTTTCGTGTCATCGACCAAAGCCATGCGTCTACGGAACACATGCCCGAAACATTTACCTACGACGACGAGTGGTATAATTTCTATAATATCAATCCGGATATCCAAGTACTGGTTTCCATTGACCCGAATAGCTATGAGGGGAGCAAGCACGAAGGGGAGCATCCTATGGCTTGGTATCATGACTTCGATGGTGGTCGGTCTTTTTTCACAGGCTTCGGGCATTCGGATAAATCTTTTTCGGATCCGCTAATCCTTCAGCATATTTTGGGAGGTATCCAATATGCTATGGGCGACAACAGTAAGCTCGACTATCGCAAAGCGCGTACCTTGCCTGTCCCCGAGCGCGAACGTTTTGTGCGTACGACCTTGTTGACAGGCGGTTTGTTTGAGCCAACGGAGCTTGCAATACTGCCTAATTTTGACCTGTTGGTAGCCCAACGCCGTGGCGAACTCATGTTATTCAAGCAAGAAACCGGGGAGGTGGAGCAGGTCTGGCTTTTGGATGTTTACCACCAATCGGGCGTGCCCAATGTCAATGCTGAGGAGGGATTCATGGGCTTGGCATTAGATCCTGATTACGAGAATAACCAATTCCTGTACGCGTTTTACAGCCCAATTGACACGTCTGTCAATCGCTTGTCGCGTTTTCGCTTTGTAGATGGCAAATTGGATATGGAATCTGAAAAAACCGTATTGGAGTTCTATTCACAGCGCCAGATTTGTTGCCATACGGGTGGGTCCATCGCTTTCGGTCCGGATGGGCTGCTCTACTTGGCCACCGGAGACAACTCGACACCGTTTAACCAGCCTACCACGTACCAAAACAAGGGGTTTGCGCCGATAGATAGCCGCCCAGGTTTTGAGCAGTACGATGCCCGCCGCTCTTCGGCCAACACGAATGATCTGCGAGGCAGCGTACTTCGGATACGGGTGTTGGCAGACGGTACATACGAAATACCGGAAGGCAATTTATTCCCCCAAGGACAGGAAGGCACGCGCCCCGAGATATATACCATGGGCACGCGCAATGCGTATCGCATAACGGTAGACCAGAAAAATAGTTTCCTTTATTGGGGAGATGTAGGCCCGGATGCTGCCGACGACGAAATGGATACTCGTGGTCCTCGTGGTTATGACGAGATCAACCAAGCCCGTAGCCCCGGTTTCTACGGATGGCCGCTTTTTATCGGCGACAATTATGCCTATCGGGCGTATGATTATAATACGGGAGAAAGTGGCGAGCCTTTTGACCCCAACCGCCCCATCAACGATTCTCCGAATAATACGGGTCTACGGGAGTTGCCTCCGGCACAACCGGCTTTTATCTGGTATCCGTATGCTCATTCGGACGAATTCCCTCAATTGGGAAGTGGCGGTCGCAATGCCATGCCGGGCCCGGTTTATTATACCGATTTGTACGACAAGAAAACCCGGTATCCCGAATACTTCCACGGGAAACTCTTTATCTATGATTGGATTCGGGGGTGGATTAAGGTCGTGACCATGCGCGAGAATGGGGATTACGATAAGATGGAGCCTTTCTTGTCCGATGTATCCTTGGCTAACCCGATTGATATGGAGGTCGGTAAGGATGGCAGGCTGTATATCCTAGAATATGGAAGGGGATGGTTTGCCAAAAATGAAGATGCTGGCATATCTAGAATTGATTTCTATGGCGATAATTTCCCGCCGCAGGTGGGTGATATTACCGTGGAGCAAGCAAATGGTGAGTTGCCGTTTACCGTGCGTGCTACGGTCGATGCGGTGGATCCGGAAGGAAAAACGATGACCTATACTTGGCGTATCGGCGATGCCGTACACCAAACGAAGGAACCCCGTCTCGAGTACGAAATAACGACTAGGGGCGAATACGAGATCGGGGTGCAGGTAGCCGATGATAGCGGAGCGAAAATCGATGCTGAAAAAGTTACGATCTATGCTGGTAATACAACCCCGACAGTGGATATTAAAATAGCAGAAGGAGCCGGGTATTTCTCGCCAGGAGATCGTATCGCCTATGAAGTGTTGGTGGACGACCAAGGTCGTGAAATTGACCCCTCGAGTTTGGTTGTTACGGTGAATTATATCAAAGTTTCCGATATGGCTGGCTCGACTCAAGGGCATCAGCAAGTGTCGGCAGCGGTGATGGGTCGTAGCCTGATACTCGCTTCGGATTGCCAGTCGTGCCATACCGAGAATAGTCCTAGCGTGGGACCTACATACGTGCAGGTGGCCCAGCGGTACAAAAACCAAAAGGATGCCTCATCTTATTTGTCCGATAAGATTATCAATGGTGGCAGTGGTGCTTGGGGCACGGTGGCGATGGCTGCACACCCGGATATCAAACCCGCGGAAGCCCAGCAAATGGTAGAGTGGATCATGTCATTGGGCGACGACAAGAAACGAAGCTCACTACCCGGCAAAGGGGAAGTTGTGGTAACACCACCGACCGATATTGAAAAGGACGAGGATGTTATCATCCGTATTACTGCCCAATACACGAATTCACCTGGCTTAGGTATCACCCCGCTGACAGGAACCAAGATAGTAGACTTGAAATTGAAACGCAACTAACAAACGGGGCTAGCTTTGGCTACCTATGCCAAGGCTAGCCCCAGTCGTTTCATATTTGTTTCGGGAGTGTTTTGTTGCTTTTAATGGATTGAAAGGCTTGTTCCGCATTTTCCATTAACCATTCATATAATTTGGCTCCGTGGCTGACACGCTTGACACCCAGCTCGCCTAGTTCTTCATAAGGCGGCAGGTTGGGGGTAAGGAATGCATTTAGCGGTAAGGATACCTCACTCGTAAACGTTTGGATATCACTTGGAGTCTCAATCAAGGGAATGAAAATGCCGTCGGCACCTGCCTCTTGGTACATATTGGCACGCTTGATGGACTCGGCTAGTGCATCAGGGTGCTTGGTCGTATAGGTGTCTGCTCGGGCGTTGATGAAGATGTCCGTGGTGGCTTTGATAGCCCGGATCTTGGCAACTAATTGTTTTGCGGATTCGAGCACCCGCTTGCCGTCTTTGACAACTCCGTCTTCCAAGTTGATACCAACCACACCGATATCCGCTAATTTTTTGACATGTGCTGCTACCGCATCGGGATCGTCGGAATATCCAGCCTCGAAATCGACAGATACGGGAATGTTAACGGATTTTACGATGCGCTCGATAACGAAATAGTGCTCGTCGAAACTGATGTTTTGCCCATCTTCATATCCCAACATGTTAGCAATGGCATGGCTGGACGAACCCAATGCTGCAAAGCCGGCTTTCTCCGCAAGCCGGGCGGAGTGGGCATCCCAGACGTTGCCAAGGAGTAATGGGCTGCTGTTTGAATGGAGGTTTTTAAAAGTGTTAACGGACATGATTTCGTGGTTTTTGTTTGCTTTCTTGTTGCTCCCTAGAGGAACAGTTCGTAGCGGATAATGTTTGCAGCTTGGCAAAATGAACACTGTTGTGCTTTTAGAAATCGCTAAGTAACCGACTCCCGGTAACGATTGCGTGGAATTATATGCGGCATTATTGCCAATCTTGCTTCGTATACCGTATACTTGTTTTATGCCTTGTGGTGCCGGCAATGGATGCGTGCTGATATGAGCCTGCCAATCGTATAATCCGGCTATCCGTTCGATGCATACAAACTAAACAGCGATAACAAACTAAATAAACTAAATATGGGGAATTTTTCAAGAAGATCATTTTTACATGCGGTTGCCTTACTCGCAGGAGGCTCGGCAGTGTCGTTGCCGGCAGATGCCTTCGGTCTGAAACGCAGACTTCGTATTACGTTGGTAGGTACCGGTGTAAGGGGTATATCCTTTTGGGGTCGGCGGCTTGTCGAGCAGTACCCCGACCAATTGGAATTTGTGGGTTTATGCGATATTAATCCCGGAAGGTTGCAGTTTGGTAAGGAGTACATGGGAGTGGATTGTCCGACGTTTACCGATTACAAGCAGATGTTGCAGAGGGTTAAGCCAGATTTGGTTATCGTGTGTACAACAGATTCAACCCACCATGAGCAAATTATCGACGGGCTCGCTGCGGGTTGCGATGTGCTGACGGAAAAGCCACTGACCACCGATGAAACAAAGGCACAAGCTATCCTTGATGCCGAACGCCGCTATGGGAAAAAACTGATAGTCGGATTTAATTACCGATGGAGTCCGTATGCTACGAAAATCAAAGAATTGTTGATGAGTGGGGAGATTGGGGAGATTACATCTGTTGATTTCAACTGGTACCTCAATATCCATCACGGTGCATCGTATTTCCGTCGTTGGCATGGGTTGATGGACAAAGGCGGATCGTTGTGGATCCATAAAGCAACGCATCATTTTGACCTGCTCAATTGGTGGTTGGATTCCGAGCCTGAGGAGGTGTTTGCTTATGGTGCATTGGAACATTATGGGAAGAATGGGCCGTTTAGGGGTACGAGCTGCCGGAGTTGTTCGCACCAGAAGGAATGCGATTACTATTGGGATATTACCCGAGACTCCCATGCTATGAACCTGTATGTTGCAAACGAGGCACACGATGGATATATCCGAGATGGTTGTGTCTACCGCAATGAAATTGATATCTATGACAAGATGTCGTCCCAAATTAAATATGCCAATGGCGTGGTTGCTAATTATTCGCTAACCACATATTCGCCGTTCGAGGGTTGGCGTATCGCATTTAATGGGCAGAAAGGGCGTATCGAGGCCTGGTTGGATATCCCTTGGATGAAAAACGAAAATTTGGACCAGGAAAGCTTGCATGCTGCTGAGATGCTGCAAGCCGGCAGCGTGGACGTCATCCACGAACCCATGTTGCTTTATAAGAATTGGGAAGATTATCAGATTATCCAAGTGGCTAGTGAACGGCAGGGACATGGTGGTGGCGACCGTCGCCTTCACGATCAATTGTTCAAAGAGCCGAACGCACCTGATCCGTACGGGCGATCGGCTGGACTGCGCGATGGGGTTATGTCGATTTTGATAGGGGTAGCAGCCCGCCGTAGCATTGAGCAAGGTAAGCCCATCAAAGTCGAATCGCTGACGGATTTGAAGCCCAAAGCCAAACGAGGGTAGCGAAGAGAATAGTTTGAAATAAAGATTAAAAATGGGTCAATTGAACCAAGCATGGGTAAATAGCCAAGTGCTGCCCGAAAGCCTGTCCAAGTTGGACGGGGACGCCGCATTCCTTCCCGAACGTGTATTGCAGTTCGGAACAGGTGTGTTGTTGCGTGGATTGCCGCTCTATTTTATTGAGAAGGCCAACCAACGTAACGTATTTAATGGTCGCGTAATCGTTGTCAAATCGACTAGCCACGGCGGTACCGTGGAGTTTGATAAGCAGGATAACTTGTATACTCTCCATATTCAAGGTGTTGAGGATGGTAAGGAAGTGAAGGAGGCGATGCTGGTATCGGCGATTAGTAGGGTGTTGTCTGCAGCGACGCAATGGCGAGAAGTGGTACGTACCGCCGAAGATCCCAATGTGGAAATCGTGATCTCCAATACAACGGAGGTGGGGATTGTGTTAGACGAGACCGACAGCCTCAAGGCTGAACCCCCGGTTTCGTTTCCTGGCAAGCTAACCGCATTGCTGTACCAACGATTCAGGCATTTCGATGGGGATACGAATAAAGGTTGGACGATATTACCCACCGAACTTATTAGTGACAACGGACGCAAGCTGAAGGATATCGTGATGTCCTTGGCACGGAAAAACGGTCTGGGGGATGACTTCCTGCATTGGGTGGAAGTCGCCAATGACTTTTGTACGACCTTGGTTGATCGTATCGTGCCAGGTAAGCTTCCACAAGCGGAGGCCGCCGAGCACGAACGACTGTATGGTTATCAGGATTCCCTAGCTATCATGGCCGAACCTTTCCGACTATGGGCCGTCGAGCCAGCCACGGATCGAATTCGCAAGCGCCTGTCATTTTCCCAAACGGATCCGGGGATGGTGCTGGTTGATGATATCACAAAATTCAAGGAGCTCAAACTTCGTTTACTGAATGGTACACACACATTTTCTTGTGCGTTGGCCTTGCTGTGTGGTTTTGATACGGTCAAATCCGCCATGCGGGACGCCCATTTCGGACGATATGTCCATGATTTGATGAACCAGGAGATCGTACCAGCGATCGTAGGGCCAGTCATTACGGAGCAAGAAGCGAAGGCATTTGCGAGTTCAGTTATTGACCGGTTTAGTAATCCTTTTTTAGAGCACCGATGGCTGAGTATCAGTGTACACTATACCTCTAAAATGCGAATGCGTAATGTGGCATTGTTGCGCGAATTTCAGTTGAGGCAAGGTGCTGTACCCGACCACATGGCCTTGGGTTTTGCAGCGTATTTGAAGTTTATGGAATGTCGCCCAACGGCAGATGGCCGATACGAAGGGCAAATTGGCGAGCTGGCCTATACCATTGAAGACGACCAAGCCCCGTATTTTGCAGAAGTTTGGGCAAACCACACGGCGCCGGATGTGGTTCGTACTGTGCTGGCCAATGTGTCGCTATGGGGATACGATTTGACAGCTTTGGAAGGGTTTGCAGATTTGGTAAATACTTATCTTGATCAATTGTCGGAAGGAAAGGCTGTGGAAACACTTCGCACATTGAATCGAAACGAAATTTAGTGGTCTCATCCCGAAACAAGTTCGAGGGTTTTAACGTCTCAAATCTCAAATCTCAAGTCTCACATCTCAAGTCTCACATCTCACATCTAAAACACCATACACATGAAAGAATTCCTTGATGATAATTTTCTGCTCCATACAAAGACCGCACAGATATTATACCACGATTACGCATCACAGATGCCGATTATAGACTATCACTGCCACCTGCCCCAGCAACAGATTGCCGAGAACACCCAGTTTGAAAATATCAGCCGGGTTTGGCTTAATGGCGATCATTATAAATGGCGGGCGATGCGTACGAATGGGGTTGACGAAAGTTATATCACGGGCGAACAATCCGATCGTGAAAAATTCCGAAAATGGGCAGAAACGGTTCCGTACACGCTTCGAAACCCCTTGTATCACTGGACACACCTCGAACTACGGCGTTATTTCGGCATTACCGAATTATTGAGCCCGGCTACGGCCGACCGGATATTTGACGAAACCCAGGAAAAGCTCCAGTCGAGTGAGTACCGCGTTCGGGGTTTGCTCCAAAAAATGAATGTGAGGGTCATCTGTACGACAGATGATCCGATTGATCCCTTGGATTTCCATAGCCAATTGCACGAAGAAGAATATGAGATTCGGGTTTTGCCGGCGTTTAGGCCCGATGCGGCAATGAGTCTTGAGGATGGAGGAAAGTTTAAGCAATACGTTTCCAAGTTGGCGAAAGTGGTAGATGGTTCGATATCCTCATATGATGAGTATATCCATGCATTGAAACAGCGCCATGATTTTTTTGCTCAGATGGGTTGTTCGGTGTCCGACCATGGCTTAGAGGAGATATACGCTGATGAATTTACGGATTCTGAAATTCGGCAGATTTTCGACAAGGCGATTGCCGGCGAAGATATCACGCCCGCCGAACACCGTCAATTCAAGTCTGCCATGTTGTTGCTTTTTGGACAGTGGGATGCTGAAAAAGGTTGGGTGCAACAATACCATCTCGGAGCGTTACGCAACAACAATTCCCGCATGCTAAACACGCTTGGGCCCGATACAGGTTGGGATTCCATTGGTGATTTTTCCCAAGCTAGAAACCTGTCGAAGTTCCTTGACCGCCTGGATTCCAATAATCAACTGGCCAAAACCATCTTATATAACCTAAATCCGTCCGACAACGAATTGATGGCAACGATGGTTGGTAATTTCAACGATGGCTCTGTAGCGGGTAAGATACAGTATGGTTCGGCTTGGTGGTTCTTAGATCAAAAGGATGGGATGACAAGACAAATCAATGCCCTTTCCAATATGGGCTTACTTAGCCGGTTTGTAGGAATGTTGACTGACTCGAGGAGTTTCCTGTCCTTTCCAAGGCACGAGTACTTCAGGCGGTTGTTATGTGATTTGTTCGGAACGGAAATAGAGAATGGGGAGCTGCCCAATGATATCGAGTGGGTAGGGCAGGTTGTGCAGGATATCTGTTATAATAATGCCGCCCGTTATTTTGGATGGGAGCAATAGCGGCGAGTAGATGATATGCATGTAGCGAAATCGTTATCGCAAAATATCTTGTATAAATACCCTGCATCAGCGGACTATTGATATATTTGATTATTCTTAATTGTTGAAACGATAGAAAACCAGTTACCATAAAGCCGAACTATGACGACAGCATTCCAAAAAGCAACCCAATACCGGTGGAAGATATGTGCGCTTTTGTTTTTTGCCACGACGATTAACTACTTGGATCGCCAGGTCCTTTCCCTGACATGGACGGATTGGATACAACCCGAATTCCATTGGACAAACGAGGATTATGGCAATGTTGCCGGTATCTTTTCCTTGGTATATGCGATAGCCATGTTATTTGCCGGTAAATTTGTTGACTGGACGGATACCAAAAAAGGTTACCTATGGGCCATCTTTATTTGGTCCGTTGGTGCTTGTATCCACGCCTTGTGTGGGATTGCTACATCAGGAATCGTGGCTGGAGAATGGTTTGTTGGATTTGAAGGAGCGCGGGAGGCTATTTCAAAAGTGGGGGACACGGCGTTGGTTGCGTCCACCTCCGTTACGTTGTTTATTGTCGCTAGGGTGGTGTTGGCCATAGGCGAGGCAGGTAACTTTCCGGCTGCTATCAAAGCTACGGCAGAGTATTTTCCCAAGAAAGACCGGGGCTTTGCAACCAGTATTTTCAATGCCGGGGCCACAATCGGCGCACTGTCGGCACCTCTTACTATTCCCTTTATCGCAGAGGCCTGGGGATGGGAAGCTGCTTTTATCATTATCGGGGCATTAGGTTTTGTTTGGATGGGTTTTTGGATAGGTATGTATGAAAAGCCGAATAAACACCCTAAGGTAAACCAAGCCGAACTCGATTACATCAACCAGGACGATGTCGCAACGGTTGGAACCGAAGATATCTCGACACCGATAGCGGGACAGTCCAAAGTTTCTTTCTTTAAGTTGTTGGGGTACAGGCAGACTTGGGCTTTCGCCATCGGTAAATTTATGACGGATGGCGTATGGTGGTTTTACCTGTTTTGGATACCGGCCTATCTCCATTCGGTGTATGGCTATTCTTCTACCGAAGCTGCACCCCTGATTTTCGTGCTTTATTTGATTACCTTGCTTTCTATCATAGGGGGCTGGTTGCCTACCTTTTTTGTAGATAAAAAGGGAATGGATCCTTATGCAGGGAGAATGCGGGCCATGTTGATCTTTGCTTTCTTCCCATTATTAGCATTATTGGCCCAACCACTGGGTGCGGTTTCCGTTTGGTATCCGGTATTTATTATTGGTATTGCTGCGGCGGCGCACCAAGCATGGAGTGCCAATATATTCTCGACCATTGGGGATATGTTCCCAAAATCAGCTATCGCTACGGTAACGGGAATTGGCGGTATGGCCGGTGGTGTTGGCGCATTCTTGATCAATAAAGGGTCGGGGACGCTGTTTGACTACTCCGAGCAGACGAATATGGTGTTCTTCGGTTTTGAAGGCGTGCATGCCGGATATTTCATTGTTTTCTCGATCTGTGCCGTTACTTACCTGATAGGCTGGGTTATTATGAAAATATTGGTGCCGCGGATGAAATTGGTGGATTTAGATTAAGATTTGTTGGTTTTATGGGTTCGTTCTTCTCGACCGACTCAGGGACAGCAACGCATAGGCAAGTAAACCCAACAGTGTGGCACTGCCTACGGCCAACACCATACTGCCCACCAGGTATTGGCTTATGTGGTTTTTAGCGTAA
>CAZXSL010000040.1:17231-18446 GCA_964643235.1 uncultured Sphingobacteriaceae bacterium
TACGGCCAACACCATACTGCCCACCAGGTATTGGCTTATGTGGTTTTTAGCGTAAAGCCAATAGGTCATTGCGTCGCCACTTCGGGGTGGGATTCCCAGTGGGGTGCCAAGAAGGATTGACCCTACCTTCAGCCCGCCATAAATGATAATCGGAATCATCGGTGGGATGCTGATGTTCGAGCACGCAAAGGCGATTAGCTTGTTGAGACGTAGAAGATACGCTAGAAACAATACCGATATGGTATGGAAACCCCATAGCGGCGACATGCCGATCAGGATGCCCAGAGATACCGATAAGGCTTTCTTAGCGGGGGAATCCGAACTTTGCAAAAAGTCTTCAAAAAAAAACCGTTTGATCCCTTTTTTTTTAAACGACCGGATATGGTTTCTAGGTCGGATGTAGAAGAGTGAGACCAAAACTAACCACGTATTGAGGACACTGATACGCGCAAAATCCCGGAATGGCCTGAAGTGTGATACCCGCTCTTCGGGGTCATATAATACTCGGACTGGGACATTCCTGACCGGGACACCGCGCCATGCAGCCTTGACAATAACCTCGATTTCGAACTCAAACTTCCGAGTGTAAAACTGGATGCTATGAATGGGTTTCAGCGGGTACAGACGGTAACCGCATTGGGTGTCTTGTAAGCGTATGCCTGTTTCAAACCAAAACCAGAAATTGGAAAACCGGTTGCCAAAGCTGCTTTTGCCAGGCACGCCTTCTTGAGCCATATTGCGTGCGCCGATCAGCAGGGCAGGGCCGTTCGCACGAATTTCTTCCACAAAAACCGGTAAGTCTGCAGGATAGTGCTGCCCATCCGAATCAATGGTAATGGCATAGCAGTAGCCCATCGCCGTTGCCTCGGCAAACCCTATCTGCAAGGCATGGCCTTTGCCACTGTTGCGTGGTAGATGGATGGTGCGGATGTCCGCGTATTGAGCCAGTATTTGTGGGGTGCCGTCGGTTGATCCGTCATTGACTACGATGATATGTTTTGTCATCGATGCCAGCCCGTCAAGCACGCGGCGTAGCGTACCCTCGTTGTTATAGGTAGGCACGACGACGCAAGCCTCGATGGGCTGGAGTACATCGGTAAGCAATTCGGGTAGCATACGGTTTAGTTGGAAAATTCCTCGAAGTAGCTGGTAATCATGTTTCGTAGGATCTCATCCTCGATGCCTGGTAATGCAGACTTGACGAAAATGCGATCA
>CAZXSL010000041.1:0-16687 GCA_964643235.1 uncultured Sphingobacteriaceae bacterium
TTGGGCTATACCCTGCCTTCAAAATGGTTGGAGCGGATCCGCCTAGGTCGTGTTCGGGTGTACGCATCGGCAGACAACCTGTTTACCAAAACGAATTTCTTCTATGCGTATGACCCCGAAGCCCCAGTGGGCAATACCGGAGGTTACTACCCCCAGGTGAAGACCTTCGTATTTGGACTTAATGTGAATTTGCAGTAATCATTTTTTATGTATAGTAGAAAAAGAATGAGTATGAAAAAGATAAGTAAGGTGCTGGGCTGCGCCCTCGGTGCGCTCACCTTAGTGTCCTGTAATGACTTCTTAGACCGTGCGCCCATGGACCAAATCGTGGACGCTACCTATTGGAATACGCAGGAGCAACTGGAGATGGCCGTCACGGCAATCTATTCCCGTGTGAAGGCCAAAAACATCGTGGATATGGAAAACATGGGGGAAAACACCATGTGGCCTACCACAAACCAATATAAGGATATTGGTTCGGGTGTATTTCCCGTCACCCAACCTACCGTTGATAACGAGTGGCGCAATATGTACCGTGATATCCGGGAGTGTAATGCATTTCTTGAGAATTACGAACAAGCGACCGAGAACGAGCCGGGTGCTAAGGAGCGCCTAGCGGCTGAAGTACGGGTCATACGCGCTTTAGGATATAGTTTTTTGGTTTCGTTTTACGGTGACGTGCCGCTAATTACCAAAACGTTGAACCCTGGCGACCCGGAACTGACCGACGCCCGTACCCCACGCGATGAAGTCGTCGACTTTTTACTGGCCGACTTGGACGCTGCTGCAGCTATCCTACCTGTCGAGATACCTAGCGGCGAAAACCTGGGTCGCGTGAGCAAAGGGACAGCCTTAGCACTCAAAGCACGTATCGCGTTGGCAGAAAAGCGCTACGACGTAGCCGAGGAGGCCGCAAAAGCGGTAATGGATATGGGAGTCTACCAGTTATACTCGAATGGTAATCCCGAGACCAGCTATTGGGAGCTATTTACCGATAAAGGGAAGCTCGCATCGGGCAACAACCGGGAGACCCTCTTTGCGCGTTTGCACAAGCTGGATGTCATTATGCACAACCTGAGTCGCGAGATCCAAGTTCCGGATCAGTTTGCACGTTTCGTGCCCACCCGCTCGGTCGTGGATTCTTATTTGAGCATCGATGGCTTGCCGATTGAAAAATCGCCTTTGTATTCCGACGAAACGTATGCCAGTATTTTCGAGAATCGCGATCCGCGCATGAAGCAGTCCATCGTTACGCCGGGGGATACTTGGGGCGGCCGGTATGATGGGCGCCCAATCGAGGAAAACGAAAATCCCGAAATTTTCATGACTCCCAAATTTAGTCAGGATGGACGTGGGTCGGTTACTACGACGGGCTATTACTACAAAAAATACGTAGACCCGGATGCTGTACCGACCTATAACCGCGACGACAATGATATACACCATATCCGTTATGCGGAGGTGTTGTTGACGTATGCCGAGGCTAAAATGGAGCAGGGAACCTTGACCCAGGGCGACCTGGATATGTCCATCAATCTCATCCGCGACCGCGTCGGTATGGTTCATATGGATTTAGCATTCCTGGCGCAACATGGGATGGATATCCGCGAGGAAATCCGTCGGGAGCGCAGAATCGAACTACTCCTTGAGGGCCAACGCTATTTTGATGTGCGTCGGTGGAACGAAGGTGAGCGTTTGGCCGGAGATATCGAAGGCGTTAAAGCCGCTTGGTTCCCCGCATTAACCGCACCGGGAAGCAACTTTAGGATCAGTGACGACGGGTATTTGGTAGCCCAATGGAACCGCCAGTTTGAGACACCAAAGAACTATCTCTGGCCGGTGCCGCAGCCACAGCTCGATAGAAACCCTAACCTAGGCCAAAACCCAGGTTGGTAAATCGAGAACATATAAACGTTGTGCACTACCCCATTGTGCACAACGTTTTTTATTTTAATTGAAAATCTCAAAACAGCAACATGAAGCAGCTTTTTAGCCTAATCGGCATTATTTTAGTTACGTCCATATCCTGTGCGGGCGAGTCGCACGAGCCCGGAGAACAGCCCAATGAACCTACGCCATGGGATGGCCCGACAATAACGGCTATGGCCTACAACATCCACCACTGCAATCCGCCCAGCAAACCGGAGTTGATCGACGTGGAGGCTATCGCCGCTGTCATATTAGCGGAAGAACCAGACTTTGTAGCCCTACAGGAAGTAGACGTTAACACACTCCGGTCGGGCAAGCAACTGAACCAAGCAAAAGCTTTGGCAACATTAACCGATATGCATTACCACTTTGTAAAAGCCATCGATTACCAAGAAGGCGAGTATGGTGTTGCCGTATTGTCCAAACATCCCATTGAGCATGCATTCGGGTTTTCCTTACCGATGGCTGACGGCCTGAGTGGAGAACCTCGGGTTGTGGCTGCCGTTGATGTCCTACTGCCCACTGGCGAAACGATTACCTTCGCGAGTACGCATTTGGACTTGCGTCCCGAACACCGAAGGCTGCAAGCCGAGAAAATTGTGGCCGAACTGGGCCATCGAGCCAACCCCGTCATTATCGGAGGGGATTTTAATGCCGTGCCAGGTACCGAACCCATCGATATCATGGGGCAGACGTTTAGAAATACTTGTGTCGGCAGTGACTGCCCGGGCACCATCCCCGTCAATAACCCCAATCGGGTAATCGACTATATCTTCTACCGACCTTTCAATGAACTGAAGGTGATTGAGCACCGCGTTGTACCCGAAACCTATGCATCGGATCATTTGCCTGTGGTAACCCGGTTACAGCTAAAGTAAGCCGAGCGCCAGCAGGATAGACACTCGGCATTTCGGGAAGAATGCGTCTTATAAACGCCAAACCATGAGGTGGAACGATGCATCCTACAGGCCGAAGAGGCAGTTCGATAGATGGGACAAACCATCCGACAGGTCGAAAGGGTGATCCGATATACCGATCAAGCTATTCAATAGATGGGATCCCGAATCCGATGTGCCGGAAAGGTTATTCGACAGGTGGATAAGAGAATCCGATGTACCGGAAAGCAAATCCGACAGGTCGGAAGGGCTATTCGACAGGTCGATAAGAGAATCCGATGTGCCGAAAGGGCTATCCTGTAGGTCGAACGGAGCGTCCGATGTACCGGAAAGTGAATTCGATAGGTCGGAAGGGCTTTTCGATATCGCGATATGGGCTATTTTTGTGACTAAGCAAGTTGAAAACTTGCTTTATCTATGCTTCCAAGTGCCTTTACACACCTGTCCGACACACTCCCCCCTCGCCATTGCGCACTAGCCTTTACGCTGCATGGGGGATAGCCGGCCTCCCAGATAGGGCTGCCTACGGACAAATACGCAACGATACCACACACGGTACAAAGATATATGTACAGGGCGGCTTCGGTAGGCAGGAACGCCCTGCCCTGCGGGACAGTCCGCTAAACTTGAAAGAGGTGGGATGATAATTAAATTGAATCCATTAATAAAAGCATTATCCAAACCGCTGTTAAAATCAAGATGTTTTCTTTTGCTCTTTACCAAGTTTCCTTAGAACAAAGGAAATGAAATAATGGGTATATAGAACCAAAATGGAAATCACGATAATTCTGTTAAACACATTGTCAACAACATCGAATTTGGCAACAATGGCAACGCCTATCATAATGACTATAAGTATTAAAAGCAGTTCTATTAGGATCCTTTTCATTGGAGAATTCGATTATGTATAAATTTTGTAATGACCACCATGCCTATGAGACCGATTATCAATATTAATATTGTTTGATAATAGTATAAACTATTAATGATTTCCGGATGGGGACGCAAATTCGACAGAAGCAACATCAACATATTGGTGAAATTAACAAAAACCACCAATACTGTTAAGCTGATTTAACAACCCCGCCCATTAAGGGATCGGTTTGGCTGGGTCTGCCCGTTTCGACGTGGCCAGCAAAACGTTGGTAAAAGGATGGGTCGTTTTCATTGGTAATCTCCACATCGTACCACCCGTATGAAGACTTGAGGTCCATACGGATTGGCCGTTCGGGTTGCAGGCTATTGCGTTCGGATGTCTTTAGATAACTTAATGGGCGCACAATATAGTTACCGGATCGGCATGTAATGTCAATACTGGGCAACCCATCGACTACCTGATGCTTCAGGTTGATATCAGCTGCTTTATTCCCCTTAAATTCCCTAAAAAACCCATTAGGACCATGGACTTCAAGGTGGCTGAGTCCGTTGGCAAATTGATTGATGGGCCAGCGGTATTCCAAGGCTTCCTTCTCCCTTACCGCAAAATTCCACACACGACCTATTTCCGCTTCTTCCCCGTAGGGGGTACGGCTGATTACTTGGAACGGCACCCCAATTTCCTTGTTCTTTGGGAGCTTGCCTTCCAATTCAAATCGAAGAATTAACTCGTTGCCCTGATCATCTATCCGAGCATTAACGGAGCTGTCGTAAGGAAGAGCGCAGGCCGGTTTGGTACCGGGCTCCTGGCGTGGAAGCAGAGACTCCGATGCTAACTTTCCGGTTTTGATAGCTTCTAGAACTTTCGGCTCCAGCAATTGAAAATTGCCAGGGAGCTCCTTGTGGCGGGCACGGCTGATGCGTGCTACTTCCTGATTGCGATCTACCGGCATCAACTGGGGTGCTGAAGACGCTGTGGCAGGCCTGAAAACCGACGTCAAATCACCACAAACCAGCCGTCGCCAGGCACTGATGTTGGTTTCTGTAATTTTCTTACCCGTTTTATGTTCGAGGAAATGCTCCAGAAAAAGCAATGGCGAGGTAAGGTCGAACACTTCCGAATTAACCCACCCTCCTTTAGACCAAGGGGAAGCAACCACCATGGGCACCCTGAAACCCAGTCCTATGGGCGAATCCAATGTCGTATCCGGATTATTTGTGCGGAGCTTTTCCTGCTCATTGGTCACATATTCGTCGCGAGTATCGATACCTTTGGCTACAGCACCAGACTCCGGCCTGCTCGTCAGCGGCGGCACAAAAGGAGCGATATGATCATAATACCCGTCGTTTTCGTCATAATTGAGAATAAAAATAGTTTTCTTCCATACCTCCGGGTTTTTGGTCAAAATATCCAGCGCTTCAGCCAGGTACCAAGCCCCAAACCAGGGGAATGTCGGGTGATCTGAAAACATGCCAGGAGCCACCAGCCAGGATACAGTCGGCAGCTTCCCCTCATTCACATCCTTTCTAAATTGGTAAAAGACATCTCCCTTAGGCACCTTGACGGTTTTTTCGCCTTCATCATCCTGATACGTGATCGTTTCCAGACGATGATAATCGGGATCGCCGGTATTAGTCAGTAAGGCACGCTGATGAATTTGCTTTTCAAATTCCGTCAAGCGGTCATAATTTTCTTTGGAATAAAGCTGATGTTCTTCAAACAAACGATTCAATTCGCTGGTCAGCTTTTCTCTTGTACCTTCATCAATTCCTTCCTCCTTAAGCAGGCTTTCCAGTTCTGGAATCCGCTTGGCACGAAACTGCCGCCTGACTGGATGAAAGGCCACACCGTATTGTTTGTGAAACTCAAGGTTATTATTGGTAAAATTGGCCAGCCAATCTTCGTGATCATCATCAAACCCGATGGGGATACTCAATTCATTCTGATAAACCTTCCACTCCACACCGGCTTCCTGCAATCGCTCTGGGTACGTTTTCCAGCCTACATTTTTATAATTGATCTGGCCATTATCCACATGGGCGGTAGCGTCCGCGTTGCGGGGTTCTTCGCGAATGGTTCCCGACCAGAAATGCGATCGGTTGGCACTGGTGCCGGTCAGCGACGAACAAAAGTGCTGATCACAAACCGTAAAGGCATCCCCAAAAGCATAGTAAAACGGGATATCCTGCCGGTTATAATACCCCATGGTCAGGGGCAGATGGCTGTAAGCCTTATTTCTAGGTCGCTTAGCATCCAGCCAAGTATTCATTTTTCCATCGTTTCGGGCATGGACCATATCCCGCCAACCGTGGGGTAAGGAGCCCATCCAGGTCGTTTTGGTATTTTCAATATCCAATCGAAATGGAGCATAACTTTTATTGTCCTGATCCGTCTGGAACCAGACGGGCAGGCCGTTAGGTTGTTTCATGGCACGGGGGTCGTTGAACCCCCTGACGCCCCGCATGGCTCCATAGCAATGGTCGAAAGAGCGGTTTTCCTGCATTAGAAAGACAATATGCTCGGCATCGAGGTAAGTTGTGCCATCCGGGGCATCGATAGCTAGCGCACGCTGGATCGATTCGGGCAGCATATTGACCATAGCCGTGGCTCCGGCAAGCATCGAAGCTTTTTTTATAAACGCTCTTCTTGATTCCATTTTTATAACGGGTTTTAGGTCCGGCCAAGATAGTAAAATATTTTGGTTTAAATCGGTTTTAGCGTTTTACCAAATCGCTCAGGAACCGCTATACAATATACCGATAATGAACCGAGGCAGGAACAAACTTTACATAGAACTGACTAATGATAAGGGTCTTGAATACACAAACACCTCACTGTAGCCGACACGACTACCCCTACACATGGGTATTGACGGCTCTTCGATTTGATGTTTTATACGCACATTAATTAACAATACGTATATTTGTGTGTAAAGACGATTGATATGAAAGCAAAACTAAATTTAACGATCGATGAATCCTTGCTCTACAAAGTAAAGAGGATCGCAGAAGAACGGTAAAGCAGTGTGTCTCAGATTGTAGAGGAGTTCTTTCGTAATTTCGTGCATACTCCCACTCGGGAAAGTTTTGTGGATTTAATAGATAGTTTGCCCGAAATTTCTTACGAAGAGGGAGCGATCCGCCATAGTCCGGAAACGGACAGTGACATATCAGCTCATTACTGGTATATAAACTCCATATAATTCTCCGGAGTAATAATTTTGGTGAGTCTGGTATCGGGATAGGCATTTAAAAAAGTTTTGGAAAAGCGGGCTTTACTTTTGGGATTCCATTTAAATTCAAAAGCTGACATTTCTCCGTTTCTCTCCTCGATATAATCAATTTCCTGCTGAGCGTGGGTTCGCCAGAAGTATCTATTCGTGTTTATTTGCTTGTAGGATAAGAATTTCATACGTTCACTGACCAGGTAATTTTCCCAAAGGGCGCCTATATCCTGGCGCAGATTTGCCGGACTGAATTGATTGATGACCGCATTCCTTAACCCATTGTCATAAAAGTAATACTTTTGGCTTTTTTTCAATTCATTCCTGAGATTCCGGCTCAATGAACCCAATCGGAAAACAATGAAAACTTTCTCCAATAGGTCAATATATCTTTCCACCGTTTGGTTATCCAATCCCGTAAGCTGACCCAGTTCGTGATAGGATACTTCACTTCCGACCTGAAAGGCAAGGGCTTGTACCAGTTTCTCCATTTTGTCCGGCTTCTGTATGCGTTCCCAGGTTAGGATATCTTTATACAGGTAGCTATCCGTCAAATGCTTTAAACGTGTTTCTTCTTCACCGGGATGATTGATGATCTCCGGATAACTTCCGTACACCAATCGAACAGGGAGCAGGCGTACTTCTTCCAGTACTCCCTGATGGTTAGCCATTTCGGAAAATGAAAAAGGGAATAGCTGAAATTCCCATTTTCTACCGGTAAGTGGTTCATTGATAGGGTTTGCCAGCTCAATGGAGGAAGAGCCGGTCGCAATTACCTTGACTTCCGGCAACTGATCAATGATAATCTTGATTGTCAACCCGATATTCTGGATACGCTGTGCCTCATCGATGACCAGCGTCCGGGTATTTCCAAGGTAAGTTTTTAAAAGAGAACTGGTCGGATTAGACAGCAGCGTCCGGATATCTGCATCATCTCCATTCCAGTGGGTGACCGGCTGCTTGAAATCAGACGAAAGCTGCTGGATCAATGTACTTTTACCGACTTGCCTTGGCCCAAAAAGCACAATGGCCTTTTGGTCATCCAGTCGCTTCTGGACAGCCTCTTTAATATCCCTTTTTATCATAACCCCTACAAAAGTATGAAAATTAAGGATGTAATCGCAAAATTCATATTAAATTTTAGGATCTAATCGCAATTTTAATAGTTTTGTGTGGCTTTGATACTGGAAAGATGAAAGATTACTCATCCCGCAGGGAATCTACGGGATTCGCGACAGCCGCGCGTATCGCCTGATAGCCGACAGTCAATAAGGCGATGCCCACCGAAAACAACCCGGCCAATGCAAATGACCACCACGGAATGGCGATCCTTTCGTTGAAATCCTGAAGCCAATGAGAAAAAATCCACCAGGCAATGGGTCCAGCAATCAGTAAAGCAATGAGTACCAAGCCTAGAAAATGCCCCGATAGCAACTGAACTATCTTGTAAACACTGGCTCCCAACACTTTCCGCACCCCAATTTCCTTTTTCCGCTGCTCGGCCGTAAAAGCTGCTAACCCGAATAGCCCCAGGCAAGCGATAAAAATCGTTAGGACAGAAAAGATCGTGATGATGTTGTTCGTTCGGTTCTCAGCGGTATAATAGCTTTTGATATGGTCATCCAGAAACTGGTAGTCAAATGCCGCATCGGGTATCTGGCTATTGAAAATTTGCTGTACTTGAGCCAAATAAGGCGTTACATTTTGGGTGTTGTAGCGCACCAGGAAATATCGCTCACTCTCGTTCATCTGATTTCCTCGAGAATAGACATAGCCGCCGATGGCATCCCGTAAGCTTCCATAGTTGAAGTTGCGAACTACACCCACAATCGTCGTATGGGGAGATATTTCTGTAGCCAGCGTTTGCCCGACGGCATCCTCTGGGTTTTCATATCCCAGGTAAGCGGCGACCACCTCATTGACCAAAATATAGCCTGTGGAATCGGTAGCTGACAAATGATCCGGCAGGTCCGTACCTGCAAGTAGGTCCAGACCAAGCGTCGGCACCACGGCACCTCGGCTTACCGAAGTACTAACCGGAAGCCCTTCACTCGACTGCCCAGGCCGATGGATGGTCCTGCCGCTTTCTCCATATCCCGGGAAGGCTTGAACCAAGGCTATGCTCTCCGTTCCCGTCAGATCCTGGATAGCTTGTCGGATATGGTTTAGTTTTTCCGTGGTATTGATGGCATGCATGGGTACCACAAGGGTGTTTGTGGGTTGGTAACCGAGGTCCTTGTTGTTAACGTAACGCATCTGTAAGGAGATTACGATCACGCCGATAATTAAGACGATGGAAGAGGCGAACTGAAAAACGACCAATCCTTTGCGCAGATACTGTGCGGCAAGGCTTTTTGTGGCCAAATTTCTCATGAGCGACAGACTCGAAATATTCGCCATCATCAAAGCTGGATAGCTACCCCCCACGAATGTAATAACCAGCCATATGAGCAAGAACACCCCCATGTTTTCTAGGCTAAACAGCTGAGCAGCGGATAGCGTTGTCCCAATCGTGCCATTGAACACCGGAAGGCAAAGTAAAGCTAAAAACAAGCCCAGTATAATGGAAATGAGGGAAATAATAGCAGTCTCTAAATAAAAGCGAAGTTTAATCTGACCACGGCTCGCGCCCATTACCTTATTGACGCCGACTTCTTTGGCGTTGTGTTCAGAACGCGCGGTGGCTAAGTTCATGTAATTGATGCAGGCAATAAACACAATCAAAAGTGAAAGTATCAGTACTGTACGTGCTGCGCTGATACTACCTTTCCGGGAAGATAACGTGTCCTTGATACCTGCCGAATACAGATACATATCGGCTAATGGCTGCAAAAAGAAGTCGGTATAATACTGGTCGTCCTTAGCCACATATTTATCGATAAGGGCGGTTGCTTTTTTTGCGACTTCATCGGGGTCTGTATTGGGATGCAACAGGCAGTAGGTATGGTAACTCGCATTGGACCAATACACATCGCTGCCCATCCACGAATCCAGCATATTGGTAAACATATCGCCATCGAAAGAGCTGTTTTCCGGCAGGTCGCGGAAGACCCCAGATACCGTCAGGGTATCGTTTTGATTGATGATGATTTGCTGGTTCAGAGCAGGTTCAAGACCAAAGAATTTATCCTTTTTGCTCGTCGAAATCACAATGCTTCGGGGATGAAGAAATGCGGTACTCGGGCTACCTTCTGTAAATTCCACATCGAAGAGATTAAAGAACGCAGAATCGGTCAAGTAAATGTTTTTTTCGATAAAATTGTTGCCGTTGGTTCGGACTGAGCCAAAACCTGTAAATCCGCGTCTGACCAATCGGGTCATGGACGCTACTTCGGGGATATCTGCCAGCATCGCCGGGCCAACCGAGTTAGGCAGGTTTGCCCATTTCTCGTAATTATACTCGGCGTTTGCCTGCATATAGACCCGATAGATATTCGCTTCTTGCTCAAACTGCTTGTTAAAACCCAACTCCTGCCGTCCATAAGTAATCAACAGCACCGCAACGGCCAGACTAACCGCCAAGCCGGATATGTTGAGCAGACTGAAGAAGCGATTTTTCAACAGGCTTCTCCAAGCGGTTTTGATGTAGTTTTTGATCATGTTATTTTCAGATTTGAGACGTGAGATTTGAGATTTGAGACGCCTGTCCGTCTTTCACCTCCTGAGGCTGGCTCAGGTTTTCATTCCGTTCAACTTGCCATATTAATTATTCACACCGATTCATCTTTCGCCCTTACGTTATTCGTCCCTCAAGCTATCCACCGGATTGGCAACTGCTGCCCGTATGGACTGGAAGCTGACGGTAAGCACAGTAATAACCACCGCCAACAGCCCCGCCACAGCAAATACCCACCAGGCCATATCAATGCGGTAGCTGTAATTCTGCAACCAATTATCCATCATCACATAACTCAACGGGAAAGCGACGAGGCAGGCGATGCCTACTAGTGCAACAAATTCTTTGGTCAGCATATTGGTTAAGCCTATGATGGATGCACCCAACACCTTGCGGATACCGATTTCCTTGGTTCGGCGCTCTGCCGTATACGCTGCCAGTCCGAAAAGTCCGAGACAAGAGATAAAAATGGCCATAATGGAAAATATCCGGCTCAGCTCCCCTACCAATACTTCCAATCGAAACATCCGGTCAAACTGTTCGTCCAGAAACCGATACTCAAATGGATATTCCGGATTAAATTGCTTGAAGATATGCTCAATCTGTGGCAGAACCACTGCCACGTCGGCTTGCTTGGCGATACGCATCGTCATCACGCTGGTATCGCTGAGCAACGGACTGAACAGTGCAGGCTCACTTCCACTATACACGCTGGATACCATAAAGTCATCGACCATACCGATAACGGTAAAATCAGCCCATGATCGCGATATCGTTTTGCCAATCGGGTCGTCGGCCACCCCCATCAACGTCGCTAAGGTTTTATTGATGATGACATGATTGGAATCAGCAAGCAGGTCGGTTTTAAAGGTGCGACCAGCAAGCATATTCAGGCCGATGGTCTCAAAATAGGCACCGTCAGCATCATCCACGGTAATCAGGATTTGCTGGTTCGGGTCTTTACCGTCCCAAAAATAATCGCCCGTATTGGAACCCAAGTTCAATATACTGTGGTCAGAAAGTCCTGCCGCTTCCACCAGCCCCTGCTGTTGCAGTTCGTGCTTAATGGCGTTGTATTGTGCCGCTACTTTTGGATAAACAGCGGTCGTCATCAGCCCGTATCGGTCGTAACCAATATCCTTATTTTTAGCGTGATTGATTTGCATATATACCAAGATACTACACACCACCAAGGTAATGGACGCGGCAAATTGCAGGATGACCAAGCCCCGGCGTACGAAGTTTGCGGGAGCCGAACGAACCGCTACCCCTTTGAGCACCCGGACCGGGTCAAACGACGAGAGATACAACGCTGGATAACTACCTGCTACCACGCCGGCAGCCAGCACAATACCGACGAGGAACAACAGGTGGCTCGGCTGATCCAGGCCTAAACTGAGTTCCTTACTGACTACGGAATTGAAATAGGGCAAGGCAAGGGCCGACAGCGCCACGGCCAGCAAGCCCGCCAGAACAGCTTGCAGGGTCGACTCGGCAAAAAACTGTCCAATCAGGCTTCCCCTACCTGCGCCGACCACCTTTTTCACACCGATCTCTTTCGCTCTTTTTTGCGATCGTGACGTGGCTAGGTTCATAAAGTTGATGCAGGCGATGATGAGCACAATCCAAGCGACAATAGAGAACAGCCGGACATATTTAACATTGCCTTCTATTTCGTTGCCGTCTTTGTCGAACGCATTGTACAGATGCCAACGCTCCATCGGATACAAACGCAACTTGGTAGAGAACGCACTATTACCCGTTTTCTCGGGTATAAACTCATATATCTTGTCGTTGAGCGTGGCCAGGTCCGTGCCGGGCTTCACTTGGACGTATGTCTGTAAGGCATTGGACCCCCATTGTTCCAACCACGGATTACGGTTAAAATACACTTGAAAAGGGCGGAGCCACTCAAACCCCACCGACACGTTATTGGGCAAGTCCTCAAAAACACCGGATATGGTCAGCTGGGTTTCGGCATCTGCCCGAATCGTTTTGCCTACTACGTCAGATTGGTTGAAAAAACGCTTAGCCATCGCTTCGCTAATCACAACCTGATTAGGGTGGGATAAAGCTTGCTCGGCTGAGCCGTCGACAAACTTTACCGAAAATAGTTGCAGGAAATCCGCGTCCACAAAGCGTCCGTTTTCGAAGATTGTTTTTTCGCCGAGATCGAAGAGCGATTTGCTCAACCATGTACTGCGGGCTGCCCGCTCAATCTCCGGAAAATCGTCTTTCAGTGCTGGCGCCATGGGTCCGGGCGTGCTGGCAAAAACATAAGTCTGCCCCTCGAAAGTCTGTACGTTTTGAACCTCCGTTATCGTTGCCTTATTCTCAAAGTAGTCGTTATAACCCACCTCGTCTTCTACCCATAGGAAGATTAACGATGCCACCATGATACCGACCGATAAGCCCAACACATTCAATAAACTGAATAACTTATCCTTACGAAGGTTACGCCAAGCGGTTTTTATGTAGTTTTTAATCATTTTTTGAGTATTGAGTAGTGCGTATTGAGTATTGAGACGCCTATCCGTCTTTCATCCTTATTCCTTTCTCTTTAATCCTTGTTCTTTCTTCCATCCTCGGTATTCCTTCCCCTACCCCGTCACAGCCATCACCACCTGTCCGTCCAACATGCGAATAACCCGGTCGGCATAGCGCGCGTCATGTTCACTGTGTGTTACCATCACGATGGTTGTGCCCGCTTCATTAAGCGATGTCAGCAACTGCATCACCTCGTTTCCGTTATTCGAGTCCAAGTTACCGGTGGGCTCATCGGCTAGGATCAGCTTCGGGTTATTGACTACCGCCCGCGCCACGGCCACACGCTGCTGCTGCCCGCCCGATAGCTGCTGGGGGAAGTGGTTGCGACGGTGCATAATCTGCACTTTATCCAGCACCTCTTCGACCCGCTCTTTTCGTTCGGAGGCCGGTACTTTGGTATAGATCAAGGGCAACTCCACATTCTCAAACACGGTCAGCTCGTCAATCAAGTTGAAACTCTGGAACACAAAGCCGATGTTGTGCTTGCGTAGATCAGACCGTTTGTGCTCGTTAAACTGGGCAACCTCGATATCATTGAACTGGTAGCTTCCTCCATCCATATCATCCAGCAGCCCGATGATATTGAGCAAGGTCGATTTGCCACAGCCCGAAGGCCCCATCACTGCCACAAATTCGCCCGCTCTCACGTGGATACTCAGATCGTTGAGCGCAATGGTTTCGATTTCTTCCGTGCGATACAGCTTTTGAAGGTTTTGGATTTTTATCATGTTATGCTATTCTTTTTCCTGTTTTACACCCACGATACCGCGAGCTTTCTATTTTCGTCCGTATAACTGGCATACATTATTGTTCCAAAATTTTAAAACACTACCAGACAACAAATTACGTTATTTATCTTTTTTAAAAGTGTTCGATATCGAACACTTTATTGTCCGTTAACGGACAGTTGGTCCTATTCCGTGCTGTTTGGTTGCGACAACTAGTCGGATTTTCATGGGATTTACAAATACATTGGGCGACAGATTCGAACCTACTTGCTGTCAGAAACCTACAAAAACACGGCAACTACGTAATTTTTTTGAAATAATTGGCAAAAAGCCATAAATAAACCTGAAATTTAGTCGCTCGCATGACCCAGCGGCATAAACTAACTGTGTATAGCTTTATCGTAAAAGATCAAATATCCATTATTTATTTTTTGAAACAGGAAGATGAGAAAAACAACAACCTTTTTATCAAAACGTCGCATCGCCAATGCCTCTGCGGTATTGGCCTTGGCTTGGGGCTCTTCCATTGCGGTAGCCTTAGCCCAACCCCGGCAATTCGGGTCACCGGCTCCACTGGATCCCATCGTGGAAGCTATCGTAAAGGAAGCCAATGAAAATTCGCAATTGGAACGCCTAGGTCACGAGCTACTGGACATCGTTGGTCCCCGGCTAGTGGGCACACCCGAGATGGACCATGCCCACGAGTGGGCAATCCAAACCTTCGAGGGCTGGGGTATCCCTGCTCGCAACGAGCAGTTTGGCGAATGGCGTGGATGGCGACGTGGCATCTCACACATTGACATGGTCCACCCCCGCGTTAAAACCCTATATGGCACACAGCTAGCCTGGAGCCCGACCACGGGCGGGCAAGCCGTCGAAGGGGAGGTAATCGTTCTGGCTGATGTAGCGGACTCCATCGCCTTCAAGGAATGGTTGCCCAATGTGAAAGGAAAATACGTCCTGATCAACATGCTGCAACCTACCGGACGTACTGCGGCCAACTGGGAGGAATATGGCCGGCCGGAATCCATCGAGAAAATGAATCGTGAACGCGACTCACTAAGCAGGGCCTGGAATGAGCGCATCATCCGCACAGGCACCAATGCCAACTCCCTACCGGGCATACTGGAAGATGCGGGTGCAGCAGGGGTAGTTATGTCATATTGGTCGAACGAATTCGGATCGAACAAAATCTTCGGGGCGCGAACTAAAAAAGTGCCAACCGTCGACCTGTCGTTGGAAGACTATGGTGTTCTGTTCCGCCTAGCGGAAAGCGGACAAAAGCCACGCATACGTGTCCGCACGGAATCGGAAGAACTTGGTCTGGTGCCGATTTTCAATACCATTGCCGAAATCAAAGGCACCGAATTTCCGGATGAATACGTCATCCTTTCCGCCCACCTCGATTCCTGGGAAGGTGGATCGGGCGCAACCGACAACGGAACGGGCACCATTGCCATGATGGAAGTGGCCCGTATCCTGAAAAAATTATACCCCAACCCCAAACGGACCATCCTCGTCGGCCTTTGGGGAAGCGA
Organism: uncultured Sphingobacteriaceae bacterium; assembly: GCA_964643235.1. Lineage (GTDB taxonomy): Bacteria > Bacteroidota > Bacteroidia > Sphingobacteriales > Sphingobacteriaceae > CAYRGQ01. Next base: position 15,355 of record CAZXSL010000041.1, read on the forward strand.
GGAGCAAGGGCTGAACGGCTCGCGCGCATTCGTCATAGACAACCCGAATATCGTCCAAAACACGCAAGCTGTGTTTAATTTGGATAACGGGACAGGAAGGGTATCCCAAATCAACGGATCGGGATTCCTTCATTCCTACGACTTCGTCAGCCGTTGGATGAACGCCGCACCACAGGAAGTGCGCCAACATATTGAAACGACATTCCCCGGCTCTCCCGGTGGTGGTGGTTCAGACCACGCCTCGTTCGTAGCGGCGGGCATACCCGCATTCATGCTCAGCGCACTATCATGGGGCTACTATACCATTACCTGGCATACCAACCTGGATACGTATGACAAAATCGTGTTTGACGACTTGAAGTACAACGTAATCCTAACAGCTACCATGGCTTACATGGCCAGCGAAGAGCCCGAACTGGTAGATAGGGAACAGCGGGTACTGCCCCCGGGGCGCGACGGCCGTCCGGGAGTTTGGCCTCCCATCCGCCAGCCAAGAAGACTGGGCGGTTATTAAACCATAACCCGTCAGTTCTTATTTCGATGCCGGTAGTTCATATATGGGCTACCGGCATTGGTTTAACCCGGGTATCAGCACGGCGCCCATGCTACGGGTTTATACCGTTTCAACACGCATCATGGGTATCGTTTCCTTTTCCATGGTGTATCTGTTCTCATTGCTGTGGTCATATCCGTTAAAAAGATCCGACATGAATAAGAAGCCCCACATCCTCATTGCACCCAATGCATTCAAACACGGCTTGGACGCACCGCAAGCAGCCGAAGTGCTCGCTCGTGGTTTTGCACAGAGCCGGCTCGATTGTACGACCACCTGTTTCCCGATTGGGGATGGTGGCGATGGCACCTGCGAGCTGATCCATACAGCACTAAACGGACGTTTTGTTCGGCATACGGTACGCGACCCGTTAGGAAGACCCATAGAAACGGGATTCAGCTTGGTTCATGGCGGCCGTACAGCCGTAATCGAAATGGCGGATGTTTCAGGTATCCGGCTACTGGAATCCGACGAATTAAATCCCATGCGGACGTCGAGCTACGGCACCGGCGAATTGATACGTCATGCGCTGGATGAAAACGTCGATGAAATCGTTATCGGCATGGGTGGTTCGGCTACGGTAGACGGGGGGTGCGGTATATTAGAAGCCTTGGGTGTTCGTTTCCTGGATGCTTCCGGGGAGGAATTAGGGAGCTATCCCGAAGCCTTATCACACCTTCACGATTTCGACCTGAGCCAATTGGACGAACGGTTGACATCCTGCCGAATCACGATTCTATGTGATGTGGATAATCCGCTTTTGGGATCTGAGGGTGCTGC
>CAZXSL010000041.1:16697-18391 GCA_964643235.1 uncultured Sphingobacteriaceae bacterium
AAAAGGCGCGTCCGAGACGAATGTAGCCCAATTGGACGATTTCCTCAGCAAGGTCAGCTCCCTGGCCCTGCAAAAGACCGGACGTTCCATGGCTGAGGTTCCGCGTGGTGGCACAGCCGGGGGTGCCGCAGCCGGACTTTTCGCACTGGCCCATGCCAACTTGGTACAGGGAATTGACTTTTTTCTGGAGATGACCGGGTTTGACAGGGTAATGGATACAGCCGACTGGCTGGTTACCGGCGAGGGAAGCCTTGACAGCCAAACACTAGGTGGGAAAGGCCCAATGGGCGTAGCCCGGCGTGCAAAAAGCAGGAATATCCCAGTCATCGGACTCGGTGGCAAATTACCCCTTACCCCCGCTAGGCCACTGCTTGACGCTTTCGATGTCCTGCTGCCTATTGGTAATGGTCCTGCACCGCTTCAACAAGCCCTGGCCGACACCGAGGCTAACCTGCACCGTACGGCCCAAGCCATTGGCAACCTCATCGCTTCTGCCCATGAGAGGTAATCACAGCTTGTTTACGGGTGTAAAAAATTAGTAATTAGGACGCTTCGCCCGGCTCTTGTTACCTTCGGAAATCTGCTTAATGAAACTGCCCCAAGCAATCGGGCTCAGCAAGGGGTTTGCTCCCCGCTGGTTGACCGCTTGGTTAGACAAGTTGATGTGGTTTTGCATGGCGCTGTGGCTTTGTACTTCCGCAGCACTGCGCGGTGTGTTGCGGGCTAACATTGCCAATGATTCGGCAGAGGTATTTTTCCTCGCCAACTCATACTCATCATCGGCAATCTCCAAAGCCATAAACGCAATATTAAATTCGTCGATACTCGCCCAGGGATAAGGTGTTACCATGGGAATCTCGGTAATGACCGCCTTCATATAGATCTGGGCTGTATAGCGATCTTCGGCAACCTGGGGAATTACAAGCTGCTGGGGGAGATAACCCACGGATGTAAAGCTAATCGTGTCGCCCTCGTGGGCAACAAATGAAAAATACCCTTGGTGGTTGGCGTTGAACGTACGGTTGTTGTGGGATACGTTCTTAACGGTCACGTAAGGAACGACGACATTGGAATCGACATTGTGGATAACCCCGCTAAATTGCACTAGTTTTCGCTCCTGAGCATGAGACTTACCGACCATGAAAAACAAAAGGAAAAAAACGAAAAACAGCACGCTTAGGATTCTGCGGGTCACATTACCCCCAGTCATGAAATTTCTCGAAGGCTTACCTAAATTATCCCTTCCAGAAAAAAATACGTAGTTAGCTGTCCTCATAAATATCCTACAAAACTACTCATCTTGGTCGGATCTGTCAGTTAAATAATGTTAAAACAATTATTTATGGGAGATTAGCTGGTCCTTGCCGTTGGCATGGTAGCATTCGGGTCGTCCATATCCGTGAGGTTGATAGCCTCAATAGCCGTTATCTCCGGTACTGCTTTCTTGATGGCCTGTTCCAAACCGGCCTTAAAAGTCATGATGCTCATCGCGCAGGACGCACATGACCCCATTAATTTCAGTCTCACGACATTATCCGTCGTAATTTCGGTTACACTTACATTGCCTCCGTCAGCCTGCAAATACGGCCGAATGGTGTCCAATGCTTCCTCTACACGCTCCAATAAACTCATAACGGTATTATTTTCAAAAGGTAAAGATACGAATTTTTTATTATTCCAAACCCATTGACGAG
>CAZXSL010000042.1:0-18232 GCA_964643235.1 uncultured Sphingobacteriaceae bacterium
TTATGCTGCAGGCACATTACCGGAGTACCTTGGATTTTTCAAACGAAGCCTTGGATGCTGCTGAAAAAGGGTACCGCCGACTGATGAATGCTATCGGCCTTTTACCCAAACTGAAGCCAACATCCAAAAAATCCGAAGTGGATATGGATGCGATACGCCAACGCAGCTATGCCGCTATGAACGACGATTTTAATAGTCCGGTGCTTATCGCTGAGCTGTTTGAGGTGGTCCGAATCATTAATAGTATTTACGATGGCAAGATCAATGTGGATAAGGCAACAATTGAAGCCATCGGCACGTATATCAAGGAATTTGTCTTTGACATTTTAGGCTTGTTGGAAGAGCATGAAGGGGGAGATGAGGATTTCGCCAAGCTTATGGATTTGGTCATCGAATGGCGCAATGAAGCAAAGGCCAATAAGGACTACGTGACTTCCGATCGGATACGGGAGGGTCTTACTTCGATGGGTGTCCAGCTCAAAGACAGTAAGGAAGGTACGCTTTGGAACAAGATTTGATAACACGGAGTTAGGTTTGATAACCTTTTGCTCATTTCGAGAAGGATTACGAACCTCAACTTCATTTTCAATATGTATCATATCATATCGACAACATTCGTTAGGTGTTTTGTAGGCTTTACGTTGTTTTTTGTAGGCATGGCAATCCCTGTGAAGGGGCAATTGCCGGATAAGGTTGGGAGCTTATTGGCTGCGGATCGTGCTGCAGCACGTGTATCTGCAAACCAAGGCGCCCATGCTGCTTTGCAGAGCATCGTCGACAGGAACTCTTATTTTTTTACTCCCGAACGGGTTGAGGCCGTTAATTTTCTGAAAAGCAGGCCCAACCTGCCGGACGTGCTGCGGTGGGAAACCAATTTTTGTGTTGTTGCTAAAAGTATGGAATGGGGTGTTACCTCCGGGCCGATGTGGTTCCAGCGCGTGGGGGCTAGACAACGCCAAGGCGAGTACTTGACGGTGTGGAAGCGCGATCGCAAGGGAAATTGGAAAGTGGAATTACGTGCCGAAGTCGAACATATGGGGACGAATACGGAAATTACCCCCATGTTTTTCGAACCACCCAATGACAGTTATGTGCGACACCGATCCAAGGTTCGCCTAGAACAGCGTGATGATATCATCGAGAGCAACGATAACTTGTTTGCGTCGGTCTCAAAATCCGATGTACAGGTAGCTTATAAAGAGTTTCTTGCTGAGGATGCACGTTTCCTTTACCCGTGGCAAGCCCCGATTGTCGGAAAAGCGAATATATTGGAGTTCCTAGCCAAGGAGAAAATCGATATCGTTACCCAACCCGAGGAAGTCAGTCGTGCGTACAGTGGGGAATGGGCGTACTCGTATGGTACGGCTACGGTGTACACAAATGATAAAGCCACTCCGTACCGGTATGTACGAATATGGAAGGTGCAAGACGATTATCAGTGGCATATCCAAATCGAGATGCTCTTTGAACGCTAGCTCCCGCTAGCTTTGTTGATCCAGTAAAATTATACTCATAAAAAAAGCACGGGAGAACAGCGTTCTCCAATGCTCTTATTCATTTATTCCTTATCGTATCGACGGAATTTTATACCGCGATATCCGTATCCATGATGAAGTCCTCATCCCGAAGGTGGACAATCTCAGTGGCTTTCTCGTAGTTAGTCGATTTCTTGGAGAAGAAGTCGTGTTGTGTGGTTTCCACGTTCAGCCCGTTGAGCACGATCGGGTTAACGTTCTTGACTTCATACTTTGCCTCGAAGCCGAGGTTCATCAGAGCCTTGTTGGCGTTGTAACGTACATATTCCTTGACCTCTGCCGTCAACCCGACGTCTGTGTACACGTCTTCGGTATATTTAAGTTCGTTTTCGTACAGCTCGTCAAGAAGTTTGTACATTTTCTCCTTGGTTTGCTCTGGGTTAGGAAGGGTGCGGTATACATCTTGGGCCAGCAGGCCTACGAACACACCGTGGATAGACTCATCGGCAACGATTTTCTTGATGATGTCGGCACTGGCCACCATGTGTCCTTGTCCGCATAGCCACAACGGAATGAAGAAGCCACTGTAAAACAGGAACGATTCTAGGTATACCGACGCAACCATTCCCATGAACAAGTCTTCCTTGCTGATATCCTTAGATTCCAGTTTACGGTAGTGTTTGTCTATCATGGCCGCCTTAAACTGGAGATGTTTGTTGTTTTGCACCCATTCGAACACGTCTTCGATGTCTTGTGAGGTGGCCACGGTTGTAAAAATGGTAGAATATGATTTAGCATGGATAGCCTCCATCATACACATATAAGAGAGTACTGCCTTGTTCTGCAGCGAATCGACATGATCGATTATCATGGGCATGCCTGTATGGCTCTGAAGGGTATCGAGCAGGGTCAAACCACCGAGGGCCTTCTTGTAACATTCGCGCATCTCGGGCGACAGGGATTTCCAGCTGTCGATGTCCTTTGACGGGATGTACTCAGTGTCAATCCAAAACTGCTTGATGTTTTGCTCCCAAAACATCAGCGCATAGTCGTTGTCTGGCACGTTCCAGTTAACCGCTTGGTATTTTTTTTTCGTATTCATGTTCGTACTCGTTATTCGTTAGGGTATTAGACAAGAGATACGGAGTCACTAAACCCCGTATCTTCCGTCTTGTTTGTTTGTATGTGGTCGACAGATTATGCCGAGCAAGACACGCATTCCTCGATTGTAGATTTGCGGGTCCGTGTGTAATACAGGGATTTAAGTCCCATTTTGTGCGCATAGATATAGTACTTCGCTAAGTCGCGCGTTGTATCCTTCGAGTTGGTGTGCAAAATAGTGGATACACCTTGGTCAATGTGTCGTTGGATAACGGATATCAGGCGCAATACCTTCATTTGGTCCATGTCATAGGCTGACTTGAAATAGAAGTAGTTATCGTTTGTCAGGTATGGCATAGGGTAGTAGGTGGTGCTATCCCCGTATTCACGCACCTCGATGATATCGACGATAGGCATGACCGATGCTGTTGCGTTCATGATATACGAGGTTGACTGGTTAGGTGCGATTGCCATGCGATAAGCGTGGTAAATGCCGTGTTCGGCTACCTGTGCTTTTAGTTCCGCCCAATCTTCCTTAGTAGGGATATCCATGCCGGCAAAGAGCTCACTGACTTTGATGGTCGTAGGGTGGTACTCTTTGCTTGTGTATTTATCGAAGTAGGTCCCGTCTGCATAGGCGGATTTTTCGAAACCGAGGAAGGTCTGGCCACGCTCGCGTGCAATTTCCATAGAAGCTTGTAGCGAGTAGAAGTTCATCATCATGAAAAACACGTTAGCGAAATCGAGCGCTTCTTCGGATTCATACATGATGAAGTTTTTAGCCAAGTAGCCGTGTAGGTTCATAGCACCTAAGCCCACGCTATGCAGCTCGCGGTTCGCTTTCTGGATGGAAGGTACCATAGCAATGTCCGATACATCGGATACGACGGTCAGCGAGCGCATCGCCATCTTGATGGCTTCTTTTACTCGTTTGTTGTCCATTACGGTAGCGATGTTAAGCGATCCTAAGTTGCAGGATATGCCGTATCGGATGGTGTCTTCCTTGCCGTATATGTTGATATCCGACACCTCGGATACTTGCATGATTTCGGTACACAGGTTAGAGAATTTGACTTTTCCGATGCCATTCAGGGCGTGTTCACGGTTTGCATTCTCTTTAAAGAAGATGTACGGATACCCACTTTCTTTTTGTGTTTGGGCAATTTTGACCAGCAGGTGTCGGGCGTTTATTTTCCGTTTTTTGATTTTTGGGTTGGTAATCAGCTCGTCGTACATCTCGTCCATATCCAATTCGTCGAGGTATTTGCCATATTCCTGCATGACCGTGTGTGGGTGGATGAGGTAGCACGGCTCGTCGTTGGCTGCCAGCTCCATGAATTTGTCAGGAACGATAATTCCGATGGATAGCGACTTGATTCGCACTTTCTCGTCGACGTTGATTTTCTTACAATCCAAGAATTCCTCGATATCGGAGTGGAAAATGTTGAGGTATACTGCTCCGGCTCCCGGACGCTGTCCCAGTTGGTTGGCGTAGGAGAACGTGTCTTCCAAAATCTTCATGATGGGCAACACGCCGCCGGCGCGTCCTTCCACGCCCTTGATGGCCTCGCCACGTGCGCGTATTTTGGAGATGTTGAAGGATACCCCTCCGCCTATAGAAGAAAGTTTCATGGCTGAATCCACGGCATAGCCAATGCCATTGAGGTTGTCGCCAATCTCGTCCAAAAAGCAGGAAACCAATTCGCCTGAACGCTTTTTGCCAGCATTTAGGAATGTCGGGGTTGCAGGTTGATATTCCTGATTGATCAGGATTTCGGCATATTGCAGAGCGTGTTCCACACCGCTTTGCCGGCCTAAAAACAAGGCTACGGCTACAACCCGGTCTTCGTAGCGCTCTAGGAATTTCTCGCCGCTGTCGTCGCGCAAAGCGTAGCTCTGGAAGAACTTGAAAGCGCTCATGAACGACTGGAAGCGGAATTTTTTCTCCATGACGAAGTTATATACTTGTTCGATCTCCTCGAAGGTGTACCATTCGTAGAAGTTGATGTAATAATCGTTTTCTATCAGGTAGTCGATTTTCTCCTTCAGGGTGTAAAAGAACACAGTGTTCTTATTTACGTAGTTGAGGAAATACGAGCGTACAGCCTCCTTGTCTTTGTGCAGGCTAAACTCGTCATCATGTTTGATCATGATCTCGTTATTAAGCAAAATCCAGTTCTTTGCTACCTCGTTTGTTATCATAACGTTTGTTACTTATTGTGTCTATAAATTGTTTGACGTCATCGGGCGTGCCCGATAACTCGAATTTTATGGCTGCCGGTATCCCAAACTCGGCAGTAATCTTGTCTAATGCGACCCCGTAGTTCTTACCCCAATTGCGGTTGCCGCTTGATGATACCGATTCGATATATGGGCTGGCGTGCCGCAGGAATGTCTCTGTTGTTTCCGGAACCTGGCCAAATCGTGTGGTAAATGTTACCAAGTGTCCCCGTTGCTCGATATGCATGTCGGGTTGTATCTTGTGGGCCTCCCATCCGGTAGCAGCAACTACCTGCCGTATAAAACGCTCGGTGTTTCCGGTTTTGCTGTCGTAATAAATCCGCTCCATATCCTTTTCACGTTCAAGCTCGGTTCTTATTGGGCAGCGATAGCGGATAACTCTTCTGGTTTGAATCCGATGATGCGCTGTTTCTCTTGATCTTGTTCGATGACGATAACCGTCGGTACAGTACGCACTTTGTATTGGATGGCAAGTTCGGGTTTGTCAAATGGGTTGACCGTTTCGTAATTGATGCCCCTCTGATCCAAAAATTCGGATACCTGATTACACGGTGCGCAATCGTTTTTTTCGAATTTTATAACTCTTGTCATGTCTAAAAAATTAATGGTTACGAAATGGGTGTTGCTAACTCAAAAATATCGGCAGAAGCCGAATGGCGTTTCACATGGGAGCCATAGCCCCGCGTTACTCCAACAAATATCATGGATTTATCTCGAGGAAGCTAACAATTGTTATCAACAGATGTTAACTTTTCAACAAAAACAGGGGGTTTGTAGGTGTTGGGTATGTTTATGTGTCTGTTGTATAGCGTTTTATGTTGTTTGTCAGGCGTTTATCACAAGCGCTTGATGGCGCTTCTTCCACCTTTATCGGTACGTTTATTGCTTACGCGACACGATAGTGATTTGAGCCGTTTTGCACGACGCTACTAATATAAACATATCGGTTCTATTCGGAAAGATTTGTAGGGAAATTTGTTTTTGGATAGTTTCCCTACTCACTACTAAATACCATCAAGTGTAACTTTTATGGCTTGTGCCAAGTTTTCTGAAGCCTCCACCAACGGAAGGCGTACATGAGGGGTTGTGATACCTAAATGTGCTAGGAATGATTTGACACCGGCGGGGTTGCTCTCCATAAAACACAGATCTGTGATATGCAGTAGTTTGCTGTGGATTTGCCTTGCTTCCTCAAAGTTGCCGTCGAGACACAAGCGTGTAAGGTGTGCTACTTCAGTAGGGAACGCATTGGCAACCACGGAAATGGTTCCTACCGCACCGAGCGCCATCATGGGGAGTGTTGCGCCGTCATCGCCCGAAATCAGGATAAAATCCTTGGGTTTATCACGCATGATTTTGCTAAACTGTTCGTAATTTCCCGAGGCTTCTTTCGTGGCTACGATATTGGCTACGTTATGTGCCAAGCGTACAGTCGTTTCGGGTGTGATATTGCTACCGGTACGACCTGGTACGTTATACAGGATGATGGGTAAAGGAGAAGCCTCCGCTACAGCCTTGTAGTGTTGGTAGATACCCTCTTGGGTCGGCTTGTTGTAATAAGGGCTTACCGACAAGACGGCTTGGTATCCTGCGTTATCAAAATCTTGGATTTGCTCTACGATTTCAGCTGTGTTGTTTCCGCCAATTCCAGCTACCAAGGGTACTCGGCCATCCACTTTTTCTGCGGTATATTTCCAGACGTCCTTTCGTTCCTGGGCAGATAAGGTCGCGGTTTCTCCCGTCGTTCCTAGTGATACCAAGTAGTTCATACCACCATCCAGCTGGTGGTCAATGAGGTGGCCTAGCGCATTGAAATCAATTGTGCCGTCCGCGTCGAAAGGGGTAATTAGTGCCACGCCGGCACCGTGCAATTCGTTCATAGTTATCGTCGGATATTAACCGTAAAAAAACGTGCTGCAAAAGTAGGGTAAATATCTTGGATTACCTCAAAAAAATATGTTTAAAACGTTTAAACCTAGATTTTGGGGATTGTCTTGCTCTTTATTTGTTGAGCATAGCCAATAATTCTTCCTCGCCTATGATAGGTATTTGCAGCTTTTCGGCTTTGGCCAATTTTGACGGCCCCATTTTGTCGCCGGCCACGAGAAAATTGAGTTTGCTAGATATGCTACTTACCATTTTGCCGCCATGGCTTTCGATCAGCGCTGTCAGCTCCTCACGGCTGTGCTGTGCAAACACACCCGAGATGACGAATGTTTTCCCCGCTAGGCTGTCGCTCGCCTGTTCGATTTCGGTTTCGACGATTTCAAACTGCAAGCCTGCAGCTTTTAATTCTTCGATTAGGGTGCGGTTATCCGGGTTTCCAAAATATTCAAGCAAGCTGTCGGCAATCCGTTCGCCTATTTCGTGTACCGATTCGATCTCCTCCCGTGTGGCTACCGCCATGGTGTCGATGTTCTTGAAATGTTGGGTCAGCTTTTTGGCGATGGTTTCGCCCACGTATCGGATTCCTAAGGCGAATAGTACCTTTTCAAAAGGTTTGTTTTTGGAGGCTTCGATGCCATCCAGCATGTTATTAATAGACTTTTCGCCAAAACGTTCCAAGGTAACCAATTGATGGCGTACATCGGCAAGTCGGTAAATATCACTGATGCGGCTTAGCAGTCCGTTCTGGAAAAAGGTTTCAATGGTTTCGTCGCCCATGCCTTCGATGTCCATAGCTTTCCGGCTGATGAAGTGTTGTATGCGGCCAACGATCTGTGGTGGGCATCCTGTGTCATTGGGGCAGTAGTGAATGGCTTCGCCTTCTTTTCGGATTAATGAAGTGTCGCATTCGGGGCACCTCTCAGGGTAATGGATGAATACGGCGTTTTCCGGACGCTTGGCCATGTTGACACCCGTTACTTTGGGGATGATTTCCCCGCCTTTTTCCACATATACGGTGTCATTTTCGTGTAAATCTAACCGTAGGATTTCGTTGGCATTGTGCAGGCTGGCGCGTTTGACGGTTGTACCCGCCAGCTGTACCGGTTGTAGGTTGGCTACGGGTGTGACGGCGCCTGTTCGGCCCACTTGGTAGGTTACAGATACCAGACGGGTTTCGGTTTGTTCCGCTTTGTATTTGTAGGAGATTGCCCAGCGGGGCGATTTGGCAGTAAAGCCCAATTCTTCCTGATGGGCGTAGTCGTTCACCTTAATAACGATGCCGTCAATCTCGTAGCTTAGCTGCTGTTTGTCTTGTTCCCATTTTTGGACGAATTCCAAGACCTCGTCTATTGATTGGCAACGTGCTGTGTGCTCAGCCACATGGAATCCCCAGTTTTTTACGGCTTGAATGCTCTCCCAGTGGGTTTTGAAAAGTCGGTTGCGATCATCGCAATACAGGAAGTAGAGGAAGCAATCGAGGGGGCGCCGAGCCACAGCAGCTGAATCTTGCAACTTAATGGTACCGGCAGCGAAATTCCGTGGATTTGCGTATGGGGTTTCACCATTTTCGATGCGCTCGTTGTTGAGCCGCTGGAAAGCCGGCCGATGCATGAATATTTCTCCGCGTATTTCGAACAAATCAGGATACCCTGCTGATTTGAGCTTGTTAGGGATTGATTTGATAGTTTTGACATTTGCTGTTACATCATCGCCTTGGGTGCCGTCGCCCCGGGTTACCGCTTGTTTCAGCATACCGTTTTCGTAGGTAATACTGATGGATAGGCCGTCAAACTTCAGCTCGCATACATATTCTGCCTCGTTGCCAATGGTCTTGCGTACGCGTTCGTCAAAGTCACGCAGTTCCTGCTCGTTATACGTGTTACTAAGCGATAACATGGGCCACCGATGCTCCACGGTATTAAATCGGTCGGTAATGTCACCTCCTACCTTTTGGGTTGGTGAATCGGGGTCTACCCATTCCGGAAATTGTTGCTCGAGCTGTTCCAATTCCTTAAGTTTGAGATCAAAATCAAGATCGGATACAGCAGGGTTGGCGAGCACGTAATATTGATAATTATATTCGTTCAGTTCATTTGTCAATGCGGCGATCCGCTCCTTTGCTTCGTGTGGTAACATGTGGCGAAAATACGGTTTTTGACGAAGATTACGAGCCTAGGAACGGAGATTTTATCAATGGTATAAAATCAAAAAGGCCATCTCTTTTGTCGTGAGAGGGCCTTCTTTTTGATTATCGTATGGTGGTCGTAATGCTCTACTTAGCTTTGCTCCATACCTCGTACATGGGGTCGCCCGAAGAGCTAAATCCCGAATGATGCCAATGGCCATCCACGAGCTTGCCGTCGAATTGTAATGAAGCCCCCACGCGATCGTTGTTGCGCGAGAAAAACTCGATGTTTTCCGTATATTTTCCGTCGATAAATGTGAAGTTGCCACCACCCGTTCCAAAAAATCCGCCGGTTTTGATGTTTACCGCTACCCATTGAAAGCGCGTTCCGGTCAGGATTTTGTATGTCCTGCGGTCGCCAGGAGCATGGTTAGGGTCGATTTTTGCATCGGCCCCGCGCCCGGTCATATACCACACACCGGCTAAGGGATTGTTGTTGTTATCCAGTCGGGTCCAGTCGGTAAGGGTGCCGGAAAGGTCGGTGCTCAGCGTGTTGCCTACCGTGGCTTTGAATGTGCTGGTTTGTCCCAGCCAAGTGTCGATAGGGGCTTCGGCAGCCGCTTTTTCGGTATCCCATTCCCAGGTAATCGCCAGTTGGCCATTTGCAAAGGAATACGTACCACCCCGAGTCGAAATGAATCGCTTGTTTGCGACATCATACGTACTGTGGGATACCAGGCCGTCGATGAATACTGCAGTTTGTTCGATATCCCCTGTTTGGGAGTGCCATGCACCGGCTATCGGGTCAACTTGTGCGTAGGCGGATAAGGATATTGAACCCGTAAGAACCACCGATAGAAAAAATAAAAAGATGTGTCGTTTCATGGTTTGAATAGTTGGTGTACTAAGAAGTAAACTAAGAAGCGTGCAAAATGTTCCGAATATCACGCTAATATTACAAAAAATTCCGGAAACTTAGTTTGTTAAACGTTTTTTTGGCACCCATGTAGAAGGCCCAGACAATGCTGCCCTGATACATACCGGTAGGTTTGGCGGCCGGTTTGGGTAAAAGTCTTCTTTTTCTTTCGGTCTTGAAAAACGAATAGAAAAACGATTGGTGCGAGCGGCTTACCGCCCATGCGTCCCTAAACCTTCGCTGTACTAAGAAGTGGAATATTGCAGCTAAATCAATCCAAAGTCGGCAAAAAATAATCCACAGTCCCTGTGCGAGCGGTAGGTTTTTTTGTAAGGTAAAAAGACTGTTTCGGAAGTTGAAATATGTCTTTTTTGGATTGGACGGAGCGAGTGTGCCACCACCCACATGGTATATTTCCGAATCCGGACAGTAGGTAATCTTATATCCCAGGCGCTTCAGACGCCAGCATAGGTCGATCTCTTCCATGTGTGCAAAGAAATCGTCGTCAAAACCACCAACCTCCAGCCAGCATTTCTTCCGGATGAACAGGGCGGATCCACTTGCCCAAAATATTTCGCGGGCATCGTCGTATTGGCCGGTATCTGCTTCCATGTGGTGCATGATGCGACCCCTGCAAAAGGGAAACCCATACTTGTCGATGTAGCCACCCGCTGCCCCGGCATATTCAAACAAGCGTCTGTCGTGGTAAGCCTTGATCTTGGGCTGCACAGCCGCAATGGATGGGTCAGACTCCATGTGTCGGATGATGGGTTCTATCCACCCCGGCGAAACCTCTACGTCTGAATTGAGTAAGGCGTAATAGTCTGCGTCTACGTGTTGCAACACGGCATTGTAGCCGCCGGCATAACCCAAGTTGTCCTGGTTTTCGATAATCCTAATTTGAGGATAGTTGGTGCGGACGAACGCTACCGATCCGTCTGTGGAATGGTTGTCGCCAACGATGATCTCCAGGTTCGTGTAGGTGCTGTTATAAACAGACCATAGGAACTTTTCCAAGAAAAACTTGCCATTCCAATTTAATATGACGACTGCTACCTTAGGATTTTCCATATGCCGTAGGTTCCCATTTCCACCGTTTGTGTGACCAAAGCCACAATTCGGGTTTGTTTCGTATGATTGATTCAGTAAATCGCGTGTGCGCTATTGTGATTTCGTCTTCGGCTGTTTCAGACACAGGATCAGCCACGATCGTGGTAAACTCACAAGTGTAGTGTCCGCGCTTGACCCGGTCGATATGACAGAAGACTACCGGGTGCCCGGTCATCTTAGCTATTCGTTCCACCCCGTTGTACACTGCCGTTCGGCTCCCGAGAAAATCCAATGCTGTATATGCGTCCTTGCGCCTTGGTGTCTGGTCGGCAACAAACATGCTTACATGGGCTTGATGTCGCATACCTACAATTTTTCGAAGCGTCTGCTTCATCGGCACCATGATGGCACCAAAACGGCTCCGGATGTTGTTGTATACCTCCTGGAAGCTTTTGTTCGTCAGTGGTTTGTAGATGATTAATACGGGTTTTTTTGTCATGAGGCATAACCGATGGATACCCAGTTCCCAATTTCCATAGTGGGCGGTGACGCCGATTACGCTCTTCCCTTGTGACAAGTACCCTGTTACTTCTTCTTCGTTGATGAATCGCATGCGACGCTTGACCGCATTGGCAGAGATGGACCTCATCTTGATCGATTCGACCATGATGTCGGGCAGAAAACGATAATATTTAAAAGCAATGCGACGACGTTCTTTTGCCGTTTTTTCGGGGAAAACCCGAAGTAGGTTGTCCGATACGACTCGTCGGCGGTAGCGAAAAACATAGTATAGTAGGAAAAATAGGAGGTCAGATAGGCGATACAGTACCCAAAATGGTAATATCGACAGCAGATAAATTAAAAATGATAGTAATACTGGTTTTCGCATGAATCGTTTTACAAGTCACTTCGTCGTCTTTCCGCTTACAAATATCTCCAAAAATAATCTATTTTTGCATGGTTAGTGAGATTTCGTGGTCCGTCGGATTGGCTCTTGTCGACCATGATGTTTGTCAATAAGGGTGTTGTTTTGAGTTGATGTATGTCCTATTGAGGTTGTAATCACTTTGTTTGCAGTTGATTAAATCCATATGTATGAGTAAGCAATTGGTCGCTCCGGCGCTTTATTTGCCGCCGATATCGTATTTCAGTGCCATCCGTTCGTCGCAGCAGCCTGTGCTTATCGAGCGGTACGAACATTTTCCGAAACAGACTTACCGGACCCGGGCTTCTATCCATTCGGCCAACGGTAAACTGGACCTTATCATTCCCGTGCAACGAGGAAACAAAGGGCACACCCCGATGAAAGATGTGCGCATCAGCTACGAAGCCAAATGGCAACGCTTGCATTGGATGAGTTTACAGACGGCCTACCGTACTTCGGCTTTTTTTGAGTTCTATGAGAGCGAATTTGTGGGCTTATACGAGCGCCGATACGAGTTTTTGCTGGATTATAACATGGAAATTTTGGCCCTGCTACTGCGTTTGCTTAAAATGGACGTGTCGTGGAGGTTTACGGAGAAGTATGAAGCGGAATACGAAGCTCAAGTTGATTTGCGGAGCAGTGTCCATCCTAAAATAGCTGTGCCGAGCGATAACGTGAAACCTTATTATCAAGTATTCAGTAATAAGAATGGGTTTCTGCCCGATTTGAGCGTCGTAGACTTACTTTTTAACCAAGGGCCTCAAAGTAAAAATTACCTTTGATTGCCAGGGGTGTAGAAACATTTTCTTGTTTTTCCCGTTATTAGCCGATGTTGGTGCTAAACAAATCATCTGATGAGAGCAATCTTCTTTTTCGTATTGGTTGTGGGATGTTGTCTGCCTCGGTTTGTGAACGGGCAAGCGGGAATGGATACGACGCAACAGCGCAAAATTTTTGTGGTTAGTGGCATGGGTTGGGGGCTGGCCATGGGCGAAACCCGCGAAGTGCTGAGTCCGAAGTTCTCCAGTAATCTAGGTTTGGATATCTCCTTGCGTAACCCGGATTATTTTCTGTACCCGTCCCTGGATTTTCTTGTATTTGATTATGACCAACAGGTCTTGGACCCGGATTACACCCACCGATTGGAACAGGGCCGGAGTAATTTTTATACATTGAACTTAGCAGGCGGTATACGTCGGCAAATGGGAATGGTCAACTCCTATGCCTTTGCTGGCCCCGGGTTTGGTGTCATTAGTGAGCCTCGCTCGGCGGTATCGGTCGAGGAAAGCCTCGTTCGAATTAAAAACGCCTATCATGTAACCCCATCTGTGCGGGTGGGTATAGGTGGCAACATCAAATTGGGTAATTTTTACTTGTTCGTGGAGGGGGCATGGCTGCATAATTTTATTACTATCCAAGAACGTTCGGTCCATGTGTTTTCCGTTTATGGCGGGCTGAAAACGGATGTGACCCGCTTAGCCGATAACGTGACAAAAGCGATAGGTATTGATGCTGGCGTTGCAAGATAAATGGGGTGCCTCAACGTCCAATTACCGTAAAAAGGGAGTGTAATAATCGTAAACTTCCCGAGTTTTCCCTATCTTCGCAGCAACCAGTTGCCATTGCTTCTGGCTACATTCGGCGAATATTGAGCCATGGAAAAACCGTTAGTAAGCCGAATTATTTTCTTATTTTTGACAAAAATTCAAAACTAAATATGTCTGAAGTCAGTATCGAAAGAAGCAATACCCATCAGTCACCCAGCTTGAGTTTTGACGATTTTAAGCAGATAGTATTGGACGACTACCGCCTCGCTTTTATGAGTAGAACGGTTAGTTTGCTAGGTCGGAAGGAGGTTTTGACGGGTAAGGCAAAGTTCGGTGTTTTTGGCGACGGTAAGGAATTGGCCCAGATTGCGATGGCTAAGGTGTTTGAATTGGGTGATTGGCGATCGGGCTACTATCGTGATCAAACATTTATGTTTGCGAGCGACCTCGTTACGGTATACCAGTTTTTTTCTCAAATGTATGCCTTTCCCGATTTGGAAGCCGACCCTTCGTCGGCAGGAAGGCAGATGAATAGCCATTTCGCGACCCGCTTGGTAACGCCGGAGGGTAAATGGCTGGATCAAACGCTGATGAAAAACTCATCGGCTGATATATCCACTACAGGCGGGCAGATGCCGCGCATGTTGGGTCTTGGGATGGCTTCAAAACTCTATCGCAATAATCCGGGACTTGAAGGCATGACCCATTTTTCCAATCGGGGAAATGAGGTGGTCTTTGGTACGGTGGGCAATGCATCGACATCGGAAGGTGTCTTTTTTGAGGCAGTAAATACGGCTGGTGTACGCCAAATACCGCTGGTGCTCTCGATATGGGATGATGGCTACGGTATATCAGTGCCAAACGAAATACAAACCACGAAATCCGATATTTCGGAAGTACTCCGCGGTTTCCAGCGCGATGAGCGTGGCGAAGGTTTGGAAATATTCAAGGTTAAGGGTTGGGATTATCCAGGGCTTTGTGAGATTTACGAACGGGCAGCGGCTATCAGCCGAGAGCAGCACATCCCGGTGCTCATCCACGTGACTGAAATGACGCAACCGCAGGGGCACTCTTCATCTGGATCTCACGAACGCTACAAGTCAAAAGAGCGATTAGCCTGGGAAGCTGAAAACGACTGTATTAAGAAAATGCGCGATTGGATGATCGAAACTGGCCTTGCTGATGATACGCAATTGAAGGAGATGGAAGATGCGGTCAAAAAAGAGGTCAAAGCCGAACAAAAACGTGCCTGGACGGATTACAGTAACTTCCTTCGGTCTGAGCATCGAGAAGCCTTGGAACACATATCTGTGTTTGACGAGGTGAAAATACAAGCCCTGGCCAAGGAGATGAGGTCAATGGCCGAGCCCTCGTTACACGAGGTTTATGGCGGCGTACGTCGTGTTATCCGTATCCTTCGAGGTACACGGAGTCCAGAAAAAAGCGCGTTGTTAGCTTGGTACAAACGCAAGAAAGAAGCTAATCAAGATCGGTATAACTCGCATCTGTTTACAGAAACGGTTGATGCGCCAGCGCATGTGCCTGTCGTGGACCCCGTATACGCGGAAGATGCCCCTCGTGTGGATGGGAGGGAGGTGCTGAACGCTTGTTTTGACTCCAACTTCAATCGCGACTCCCGTTTGGTGGCATTTGGCGAGGATGTGGGTAAAATCGGCGATGTAAACCAAGGTTTTGCGGGCTTGCAGGAGAAATATGGCGAGCTGCGCATTTTTGATACCGGTATCCGTGAATCCGCTATTATTGGACAAGGGCTGGGTATGGCCATGCGTGGACTGCGTCCCATCGCCGAAATCCAATACCTCGATTATTTGGTGTACGGCTTAACCGTATTAACTGACGATTTAGCCAGTTTGAGTTATCGTACTAAAGGAGGGCAAAAAGCTCCCATGATTATCCGCACCCGTGGACACCGACTGGAGGGGATTTGGCATTCCGGATCACCGATAAGCTTGATTTTAGGTTCGATGCGGGGAGTGCATATCTGCGTGCCACGAAACATGACCCAAGCGGCAGGGATGTATAATACGCTGCTGCGATCGGACGAGCCCGGCTTGGTTATCGAGTGTCTGAACGGATACCGCCTGAAGGAACGTATGCCGGAAAATGTAGGCGAATTTACTATACCCTTGGGCAAGGCCGAGATCGTGCGTGAGGGTACAGATATTACGGTGGTGTCGTATGGGTCTACGTTGCGAATTGTACGCGAAGCAGCCTTAACGCTGGCCAAACTTGGTATCTCTATTGAAATCGTTGACCCGCAGACTTTGCAACCTTTTGATTTGGACGGACTGTGCGGCCGCTCTTTAAGCAAAACTAATAGGCTGTTGGTAGTGGATGAGGATGTGCCGGGTGGTGCGTCAGCTTTTATACTTCAACAGATCTTAGAAAACCAGAACGGTTATTATCATCTGGATGGGCAGCCCCGAACGTTAACAGCAAAGGCCCACCGCCCGCCATATGGGTCGGATGGGGATTATTTTTCCAAACCATCTGCAGATGACGTGGTGGAAGCGGTATACGCGATCATGAGTGAGTCTAACCCGGATAAATTCCCCCCTTTGTTTGAATAGTTGGCGGTGTCTACAGCGTGTTATCTTGTTGCGCTGAATAGAGAGACGAGCGTATAACTCTTACATTAGAACCTCGATATCTCATCCGATATGCTGGCGTGTTATTTTGTTGATCGCTAAGGCCTAATCCATACTTTTTTATATGTTTGGAAAAAATAATGCGGGTGTAATAATATAGCTACTGCAAATTTAACCAAATATGGAATTGATAATAAGTGACTTGTCAAAAACGTACAATAATGGAGTAAAGGCCCTTGACAATATTAATCTGGCCATTGGTCCCGGGATGTTTGGATTGTTGGGACCCAACGGTGCTGGAAAATCTTCGCTCATGCGTACGATCGCAACGCTGCAGAAACCTGACCACGGGACGGCGAAATTTGGCGAAATTGACATTTTGCGTGACCACATGGCGCTGCGCAAAGTATTAGGGTATCTTCCCCAGGAGTTTGGGGTGTATCCCAATATGTCAGCTAAGGAGCTCCTGTACTATTTTGCGCGACTCAAAGGAATTGCAAGTAGCGAAGACCGGGATAAGATTGTGAAAGAAGTATTGGAAATCACGAATCTCTGGAACGTGCGAAACAAAAGCGTCAGTGGCTACTCGGGCGGGATGAAACAACGTTTCGGTATTGCGCAGTTGTTGCTCAATAATCCCAAGTTGATTATCGTGGATGAACCCACGGCCGGATTGGACCCAGCCGAGCGGCAACGTTTTCTCAATGTTCTCCGCGAAATCGGTACGAGTCATACTGTTATTTTTTCGACGCACATTGTGGACGACGTTCGAGAACTCTGCCATGAGCTAGCGATTATGAATGGCGGGAAGGTACTGTACCGGGGTACGGCCGCGCAGGGCGAAGCGGATTTGCAGGGTAAAATATGGATGCGGATTATCGAACGCGACCAAGTGGATGAATTTAACCAGTTGTATAACGTGGTTTCATCAAATTACAACCAAGACAATACGTTGAATATTCGGGTGCTGAGCGATGAGCAGCCGCATGAAACCTTCGTGCCGGCAACGCCGCAACTGGAAGATGTCTATTTTGTAACACTCAAACAAGATCAGGCCTGATGTTTAGTACGATATATTATTTCGAGGTCAGGCGTTGGCTAACCAATCCGACCTTTTACGTCTATTTCGCGATATTTTTTGGCCTTGCATTGTTTACCATGGCTGCATCGCTGGGTGTTTTCGACGGCGTAACGGTCACAACTTCTAGCCCGGTTTACGTCAACTCGCCTTTGGCGATTAATGCATTGATAAGCGGCCTGTCTACTTTTGTGTATTTTATCCTACCTACGGTAATCGGAGGGGCGATATACCGTGATTTTCGGTACAATGTACACACCATCTTATTTTCCTATCCATTAACCAAGTTGTCCTACTTGTCAGCCAAGTTCTTCAGTGCGCTTACGGTAACGGTATTGATTACGCTATCCATTGCCTTAGCTTTCATCGTGGCAACTTTTCTGCCCGGAATCAATAAGGAACTGCTCGGTCCGGTCAATGTCTTTGCTTATTTCGAGGCCTACTTATTGTTTGTTATCCCCAACCTGATTCTTTTCGGAGCCATGGTCTTTGCGTTGGTTACGATATCACGCAATGTGTACGTTGGGTTTGTCTTTATCCTATTACTGTTCCTTGTGCAGACCCTATTGGAAAGCCTAACGCGGGACATGGATAACCGCTACCTTGCGGCGATGATTGATCCGTTCGGCAACCAAGCGATTACGTATTATTCCAAATATTGGACAATCGATGAGCAAAACACCAATTCCTTGCCGTTTTTTGGCGTGGTGCTTTACAACCGCTTGCTGTGGTTGGGGGTGGCAGCAATTATCCTGTTGGTTATGTATTTCACGTTCTCGTTTTCACATAGCCCTTATGCCATCAAGTGGAAGAAGGAAAAAGCCGAACGTATAACCAAGAATAACTTCGGGAGCATCGTGCAGATCAAATTGCCAAAGGTTAACTTCGATTATTCATTCGTCAACGGATTGAAAACCGCTTGGGCGCTTTCGCGATACGATTTTAGGTTTATCGTTCGCAATTGGACCTTTATCATCATGCTAATCGTTACGGTGCTGATGGCTGTATTGATGATCTCCGTATTGGGGCAGGTTTACGGCACGAATACCTACCCGGTAACGTGGCAGATGTTGCAGATATCAGGTGGTATATATAGTTTTTTCCTCCAAATCCTAATTTTCCTGTTCGCCGGGGTACTCATACAGCGGGCCTCTACCGCACGGATGGATCATCTTGTATATAGTACATCGGTCTACAATTGGACACTCCTGCTGTCCCATTTTTTTGCCTTAGTCAAAATGACCTGTCTGGTGTTACTGACCAGCATGTTGACGGCTA
>CAZXSL010000043.1:0-17901 GCA_964643235.1 uncultured Sphingobacteriaceae bacterium
CCTAAAAATGGACACGGCACCCAACACGATAACACCCAAACGGGATAAGGACAGCCGATCGATGAATCGCGTCAGTTGCGCTAACCTGGCCTTTGTCTCGGCTACGCGGTTCGTATATCCACCGACTACCGCCTGCTCCATCGATGTTATTGTATCTTCTTTTGCCATGTTTCCTTATGCTACCAGGCCTGTTCGCCCACGAGGGGTACGAAACGGAAGGTATCGAGTTCGATTCGTTCGTAATTATCCTCATCAACCTTGATGATGGAGACCATTTTTTGCTCTTTTTCATCCCCCACGGGGATGACCAACAAACCACCCACCCGCATTTGCGCGACCAACGTATCGGGCACGAATGGTGCACCGGCAGTCACAAGAATCTTATCGTACGGCGCATGTTCAGGTATTCCCTGCGAACCGTCGCCCAGAAAAAAGTTAGGTTGGTAACCCATATAAGGCAACACTTTTGTCGTGCGATGGTAGAGGTTAGCCTGCCGCTCGATGGTGTATACGTCTGCCCCCAATTCCATCAAGATACAGGTTTGGTATCCTGAACCAGTGCCTATCTCAAGCACCTTGTCGCCTCGCTGCACATGCAACAATTGCGTTTGGTACGCTACGGTATAAGGTTGCGATATGGTCTGCCCGTCCCCTATTGGGAATGCAATGTCTTTATATGCCTGCACCCAAAATGTTTCGTCAAAAAAATAATGCCTCGGCACCTTGGCCATGGCGTCCAAAACAGCTCGATCCTCAATCCCTTTGGACTTCAAAGTCGTTATCAGCTGCTTCCGAGCCCCTTTCTCACGGTAGTTATCAATGAATTTGTATGCCATTTCGCACCAAAAATAACATTGTTACGACAATATTCGCCCAAAATAAATGCTTTTCAGCTAACAACCTATCATTCAAACCATTGAGCAATATATCCTGTTTTATTATCGTCGTATACCGGATTATTTCATATTTTCGCCTTGTGATTAAGGCCATAGCCATACAGACCGCTTTATTAGCGATAGCCATAACCTTCGCTGTGTTTCACGCAGATGCGCAGGTAACGCGTATTGATACGGTGCAGTATGCCGACACCCCATTACCGAAACGAGAAGTCCAGACATTCAACACGGATTACCTATACACGATTGGGTTGAAATTCTTTGGCTACGAGCAGTTTCCGGCTATCCTGAACCATTCCGACAACAGTACGCATTTCAACACCTATTTCAATGGTCTGATGTTGGGGTTCAACAATAATCAGATAACCTACCGATTACAAGCGTCGCATTTTCGCAACGACAGCTTTGGCAACAATTCTAGTGAGGCTTTCGGCAAATTCCAGAATACGACCCTCAAATTGGGTTTCCAATACAACATCACGTACTTGCGGGTACAGCCGTATCTCGGGGCCGACTTAGGAGTCATGCTTCAGCGGTACCGCTCGGGATACCTCCTTACCGACGACATAACCACCATGACGGATCGGAAAGTCGCAGCCTTGGTTTCGCCTTTCCTTGGTGTCCGTGCTTTTATAATCCCGCGGCTGTCGGTGGCTGCCGAGGCTAATTTTAACGTAGCACATAGTACCCAAAAAACAACGGGAAGCATCGATGGCAGCAAAACAAAGCACGCGTGGGAAACCTTCTTCTCGCCCGTAGCCGGGATTACCTTGCAATACCATTTTGGGTCGTTGACCTATTAACAATACTAACAGTTTTTACCAGCCTGCCGATCCGGTTAGTTGTACGCACGGTGGTGGTCGGTGCCACCCCTCATTCAACCACAACCGGGTAGCTTTAATTGGCCCGCCAGTTAGATAGTACAGCTCAAAGACTGGGTATGGATAAACATCATTAATACGGATCGACATCAATCTGTATGCGTACCCCTTTGTTCTCCTTGTTTGCGGAAAAAATATGGATTAAATCCTTAACGGCATCTTTGACCTTAGCAATGCTTACGCCTTTTCGCTCAATTTTCAGTAATATGGTCTGGATATAGAACGTTCGGACACGCCCAACGAGCGGCACCTCAGGCCCCAGCACCCTCGACCCTAATTGCTCGCGCAACAGCGCAGCCAAACGCATAGCCGAATCGTTGGAAACTTGCTGGCTTTTGTGCTTGACTTCAATCCGTATCAAACGGTAAAACGGTGGATAAGCATAGTTCTTCCGCTCCGTTATCTCGGCCATAAACATACCTTCAAAATCGTTATCGATTACCTGTTGGATAACACGATGATGGGGGGTATAAGTCTGAATGAGGACCTTGCCGGCAGCCTCTCGCCTCCCGGCCCTTCCTCCAACTTGGGCAAACATCGCAAAAGCCCGTTCAAATGCCCGAAAATCAGGGTAGTTAATCATCGTATCCGCATTGATGATACCGATGAGGCTGACTTTGCCAAAATCCAATCCCTTGGCGACCATCTGCGTGCCTACAAGAATATCATACTGATGCTCGTCAAATGCCGTCAGCACCCGTTCAAAGCCGTGCTTGCCACGCGTCGAATCCAAGTCTAATCGTCCAATCCGGGCGTTAGGCAGCAAGATCTCCAATTCTTCTTCAATACGCTGCGTGCCATAGCCCTTGCTTTCGATATGTGCTGAACCACACCCAGGACACATTTTCAACAGTTCTTCTGTAAATCCACAATAATGGCAATGCAATTTGCCACTACTTTTGTGGAAGGTCATGCTTACGTCGCAGTGTATGCATTTGGTAATATGACCGCAAGTTTGGCATTGCAACAAAGGCGTGTGCCCGCGGCGGTTTTGGAACAGGATGACCTGTTCTTTTCGTTCGATGGCCTGGCTGATTTGCTCCAGTAAGAGAGCACTGAAGTACGTCATCATCCGGCCCGCCTCCGCCTCCTCTTTAACATTGATGACCTCGATGGTCGGCAATACACTATCTCCGTATCGCTTATCCAATCGCGCCAAACCGTATTTACCCGACTTGGCATTGTAGTAACTTTCCACACTCGGCGTAGCCGATCCTAGCAATACCCGAGAACGGTAAAGGTGGGCAAGGTAAATCGCCGAATCCCGGGCATGGTAGCGCGGTGCCGGATCATATTGCTTGTATGAAACCTCGTGCTCTTCATCCACCACGATCAGGCCCAACTCATCAAACGGCAAGAATATCGCTGATCGCGCACCGATAACAACTTGATATTCGCCCTTCAGCACTTTATGCCAAACCTCAGCCCGTTCGTTATCGCTAAACCGCGAGTGGTACACACCCAGTTTATCCCCAAAATGCAAACGCAGGCGCTCAGTCACTTGTGTCGTCAACGCAATTTCCGGCAACAAGTAGAGTGCTTGCTTGCCTGATGCGATCGTTTCCTCTATCAAACGAATATAGATTTGGGTCTTGCCCGAGGCTGTAACGCCGTGCAGCAAGACCACGTCTTGCTTAGTAAAGGATGTTTGGATTTCGGTTAATGCCTGCTCTTGATCTTTACTAAGTGTAAAGGTGCCGACAATGTCCACGTCCTCGCCACCCAAACGGCTGACGACACGTTCACGCACTTCAAATACACCCTTGTCCACCAAGGCCGCGACGGTTCCGGCTCCGATGCCGGCCGCTTCAATTAAATCCTTACGGGTAATTTGCGCCGAGGTTTTAGCCAATTGAAAGTAGGCTAATACGGCATCTTGTTGCTTTGGAGCACGATCCAAGCCTTCAAGCAAGCTACGTTTGCCCATTTCATCGGTATATTCGGCGGCAAGCACCAAATAGGTTTTCTTTTTTGGCTTGTAGCGCTCACTGATTTCTTCGGAAATTAAAATCAACCCTTGGTCAAATAAGCGCTTCAAAATGGGAAACACGGTTTTCTGCCCTAATAGCTTGATGATATCACTGACACGAAGCTCAGGAGATATATCCAGCGCATCCAGAATCAAATGTTCTTTTTCATGGAGTGCCAACCGGTCAATATGTTCCACGTTGGCAGCGATGATTTTGGTTTCGCTGGCCAATTTCAGGGCTGCCGGCAGCGCTGCTTGCATGACTTCGCCCATGGTACACATATAGTAATGCGCCATCCACTCCCAAAACCGGAATTGATGAGTGGTAACGACGGGAAATTCGTCCAACACATCGAGTATGTATTTGGCTTCGTACCGTGCTGGTGCCTCTTCATGCACACGATATACCAACCCGGCGTAAATCTTGTTTTTACCAAACTGGACGACAACCCGCTTGCCTTCGGTTACCTGCGCACCCCATTCGTGAGGCACACGGTAGGTGTACGTACCACGGATGGCCAAGGGCAAAAGGACATCTACGAAATATGTATGGCGGGTAGTAGGCATACCCTCGGAAAACTCCAACATCATGCTCCCTAAATTATGGGGAAATAGGCTAGACGCCTATCCTAAACGCGGCAAGCCTTACTTATTTTTGACTGTTGCCACGAATAGCCCAATCCAGCCGACGATAAAACACACACCTCCGATCGGGGTAATGGGCCCGAGGATAGACAAGGATCCGAAATCCGTGAGCGAATGCGTACTGATGATGTACAAAGACCCCGAAAACAGTAAAATACCCAGTATAAACGAGATATAAGACAGTCGGATAAAGGCATTCTTAGCCCTGGAAAACGTTGCCAGGAAAAGTAACGCTAGCGTGTGGTAAAATTGGTAATCCACCGCTGTTTTCCAGGTGTCAATATGCTTCTCACTAATTTTCCCTTCCAACCCATGGGCTCCGAATGCACCAAGTATGACTGCGGTTAGTCCAAAGAAAGCTCCAAAGAGGATAATTCGTTTATTCATTTGCTTTTTTCCTATTCGTGTACACCATACGTACTCATGGGTATTTCGCCGCACACTATCCTAGCCCCCCTATGCAAGTGCCATGGAAACCGGTTGATTCTTTTTAAGGCCGGTTGCTTCATCGTCGTACAATGTTAAACAAATATGCGAATAAACTTCTTAAAATTTCATATTCGATGGATTTTCCATTAGGTTTGCGTTGCAAAAGCCGCAGGCTCCAATAAGTCCATCGGCTGTTTCAATGGGGGAAGGCCATCGTCTGATGAGAAATACAATTATCCTTACCGGTATCCTGTTTGTTGCTGTGGTCGTGGCTTCAGTATTTTATTTTGCCGGTCTGGACAAGGACGAACAGGCAAAATCCAAGCTTTACGAACAACTGCCTGCCGACGCGGTTTGGATTGCCTCGTTCCAAAACGACGACTTGCTCGACAATGTTTTTGATGGTTTCCCCATCTTCAAAGCCTTGCTCGGTTATGAAACCGTACGCAAGCTGAATCGGGTCAGACACGACCTATTGGGGGCAGGACTTGGATCCCAAACACCCGACGCTGCGCTACTGCTTTCCGTGCACCCCGTACCGGACGACTCACTCACGTACTTACTCAGTATGCAGCTAGGTCGAAACACGCATACCGAAGGCTTGTACAAGGCAATCGGTTCGGATTATGGCAACTTCGGGGTGGCATGGCCTGACTCGGCTTCGCAAGCCTACTTCGCACTATCCGTACCGGGCTTCAGCACACCCCTATTCGTTACCGTATCCGACGGTGTGACGATGGCTAGTCCCTCGCGGGCACTTATCCAACGGGTGACCGACCAAACGCACCCTACGCTACCAGCCAACACCATCGGCTATTTCGTCAAAGCCGATGAAGAAAACTCCTTGTTGAAGCTACACGTCGTCCAACACAATTTAGGAGGATTAGCACAACACCTGACTAATGGCAAAGGGGGTGCATATCTTTCGCTTCTCGAAAACATCGGCGAGCAGAGCTCCTTACACATGAACTACAAGAGCGATGCACTGATATTCAGCGGATTTAGTGAAATAAAAGCTCCGGAACACTACCTCTCGTTATTTGTCTCCCAGTCGCCAGTCAGCCAGCAGATCAAACACCTATTTCCTGCCAATACGGCCACATACCTGTCATTTGGCATTTCGGATTTCGAGCGGTTTCACGCGGGCAATCTTGCTTTACTGGAACAAGAAGGCCAACTGGCACAGATGCGCGACCAACACCGCATCATCCTGGATCGCAACGGCGTCTCCATCCAAGATGATTTGATGCCGCAATGGGGAGATGAGTTTGCTATCATTGAATTGGATACGCGTGAAACCCTAGCCGCATTCAAGCTGCGGGACACCATGGCATTCAAACAGGTTATTGGGAATATCAGCACCCCTTATCCGGATAGCATGTATCGGTTCAACAACTCGAACCTACTCCATTATGCTTTTGGCGAGGTAGTCCGAGCTTTTGCTCGCCCATATTTTATGATCGTAGATGACTACCTCGTTTGTGCAAACCATACATCGACCTTAAGACAATTTGCACAAAACATATCATCGGGTATCACCTTATCCAGCACGCCGGGATATCGTGCCTTGGATGAATTGCAAGGCAATACAGGCAACGTATCGTTCTTTGTCCATGTAGATAATGCCCGTCGGATCGTGTCTGGGAAACTAAAACCTAAGTTCGCAAAGCAATATAACGACACAACGCAGTTTGGCTACAGTGATTTCTACGCCTGGTCCGTGCAGTTATCGGGCAACGGGAACAACTTCTTCGCCAATCTGTACGCGCCGTTTACTGACAAAGAATCGCCAGGCGCAACGCCAACCTGGACCTTCGACCTGAACGGGCGACTGGCGGCAACACCGGCTGTCCTCGCATACGACGACACCAGCAGGTTTATCCTAGCCCAATCTTCAAACCACATCCTGCATGCCCTCGACTTTCAGGGCCAAAGGCTGTGGAACGCCCAATTGCCGGGTATTATGCTCGGTATACCGCAACAGCTGGCCGATAGTTCCATTGTGCTGACCACCGAAACCCGTCTGTATCGTTTTGATACCGACGGCAATCCCCTACCGGGATTTTCCCTCGAACTATCGGCGCAAGCCACAGCCGGAGCGTCCGTCATTGAACACGACAGCTTGCTCCGCATCTTCGTGCCCACGGCCCATGCATTACTGGTGTACGACGGCTCAGGAAACCTAATCCCGGATTGGGAGAACAAGAATTTCGAGGACGCTACCCTATCTGGAGTACAAATTGTTTCAACCCATGATAATACCGTTGCTATCGCCGTCGCCACAACTGATGGGACCCTGTATATTTTTGACGAGCATGGCAATACCATCCAGCAACATGAACTCGTCTCCGGCTTAGAAAGCGGCCCCACACTCATGGCTTTGGATGGTAATTTGGGCAGCATCCTTACTATGGTAACCGACACCTTGGGCAATACGCATGGTTACACCTTAACGGGCGAAGCCACACGGTTTACCGTGGATCCGATAGCAGGCCCGCACCGCTTGCATACGGCTAACCTAGCCGGGGATACACAAGCCGAGCTCGTGTACCTGGAACCCAGAAGTGTGACGATGTATGCCTACCCGGACAGCACCTACGCCTTCCGCTATGAACTGGGGCAGGACATCGATTTGGAACGAGTCAGATTCTTTGAGATCTCCCAAAACCACCACGGCATCGGCATACCCACTCCGGCAAGCGGGCTGATATACCTACTCCGGGGCGACGGCACGCTGATGGATGGATTCCCAAGCGAAGGCGGCCCTTATTTTCATTACGGAAGGGCTTCCCGTGGTAACCCGGCTTTTCTGCTGACGTCCAAAAACGACCGGCGACTCTATCTCTTCCAATGGTAAAGATTGAAGCAAATTACTGGAGCAAATCCCAAAAATATTTATCCTTATCTAATCCAAAAGTTCGCTTTCAGGATTTTTTATAGTAGTTTTGCAAACTTTTATCAATTAAATGATTACAACGGAAACAGTTGAAAAAACACTGAATTCGCCCAAGCGGATTGTCATTACCACCCATCACAAACCCGATGGGGATGCCCTGGGGTCGTCCTTAGCGATGTATCATTGGTTAAAACCCAAGGGACACGAGGTTCGTGTCATCGTGCCTTCCGACTTCCCAAACTTCCTGGATTGGATGCCAGGGCGTGACGAGGTCGTCATATATCCCGCGGCACAAGAAGAAAGCGACCGATTCATCGCTGAAGCCGATGTTATTTTCTGCCTTGACTTCAATGGATTGGCGCGAATCCATCAAATGGAGGAATCTGTACGTACATCAGGCGCGTTGAAGTTCATGATCGACCACCATTTGGAACCGGAGGGGTTTGACGATTACCGTCATTGGAACAGCAATGCATCGGCAACCGCCGAGTTGGTTTATGATTTCATTGCCAACGTTATCGGTGAACCGGACAGCATTACCTCTGAAATTGCGGACTGCCTATACACGGGTATCATGACCGATACCGGATCATTCAGATACAGCAATACCTCTGCAGATGTACACCGTATCGTGGCCGATTTGGTAGACCGGGGAGCCCAACATTGGAAAATCCACGAATATATATTCAATAGTGCGACGGAAAACCGGCTTAAATTCCTAGGTTATTGCCTACTCCATCGATTGGAAATGCTACCGGAGTATAACACGGCCTTATTCAGTGTGTCGCGCGATGACTTGGCCCAGTTCAATGTAGGTACCGGCGATACCGAAGGTCTGGTTAACTACGCCCTCTCGCTGAACGGTATCCGCTTGGCAGCCTTAATCATCGATCGCGGCGAACTGGTCAAGCTCTCCTTACGCTCTTTGGGCGAATTTCCATGCAACGAGGTGTGCAGGGAGCATTTCAACGGTGGGGGGCACCGCAATGCCGCGGGAGGCAATTCATCCGTATCCTTGGAGGAAACAGTAGCACAGTTTAAATCCGTTTTACCGATTTACAAAGAACGATTAACACAATAAATTTCAGAACAAAGAAAATGAAGAAATCAGCTTTATTTATGGGAATGGCGGTCTTGTTGCTCGCAGGTGCGTGCCAGCAATTCACGACCGGCGATGGGGGTCTACAGTACCGTATCGTCAAGAACGAGGGAAATGACCGCGCCGTAGCCGGTGACGTGCTTGCCGTAGGCATCGTCGTAACCACAGATCGGGATTCGTTGCTCTCGAGCACATACGACTTTGGGACTCCCCAACTTATCCAGATCGCACCAGACAGTATCCCAGGGCTGTATCCAGGCGATTACAACTCGATGTTTACACACCTTGGCGAGGGAGATAGTGCCGTTTTCCGTTTGGATATGGACACCATGGCACACTATACCATGCAACCCAAACTGGACTTTGCAGACAAGTATGTAACGTTCAATGTCAAGGTGTTCAAGCACTTCAAGGCTGAAGGACTGACTGATAGCGCGCTGAATGCCCAAGTCATGGACTTCCTTGATGAGGAGAGGACGAGGCTACATGCTGCCGAGACTACCAAAATAGAAAACTACGTTTCCAACAATAAATTAGATGTGGAAACAACAGCATCCGGACTGAAGTACATTATCACGGAAGAAGGAACCGGCGAAAAACCGTCGCCTCGTGACACCGTTGTGGTTAACTATACCGGAAAACTGACTAACGGACATATCTTTGACACATCGGTTAAGGCGATTGCGGAAACGCAAGAAGGGCTTTACAACCCGATGCGGCCTTACGAACCTGCTCGGATAACGGTGGGCGTAGGCATGGTAATCCCCGGCTGGGATGAAGGTTTACAGCTGTTCGCCAACGGTACGAAGGGTACCTTTATCATCCCCTCTAACTTAGGCTATGGTGAACAAGGCGAAATGCGGGCTAAAATCCCACCATTTGCACCGCTGATATTCGACATCGAAATCGTCGATGTCCTCAAAGCCGCTCCACAGGAAAACACGAATGAGTAATAAGAACCAAGCCCTTCCAAATCAAACGGAAGGGCTTTTTTTTATCAAATAGAAACGTATCTACCCCTTACGTCAGCCATATTTACCAAAGCAACTTGTCCGTATATTTTAGAAAACTATCGTCTTTTGAAATAATCGTCAAATCTTCTGTCAGGGCTTGGGAAATAATGACGCGGTCGAAAGGGTCTCAATGATGATAGGGTAAAACAAGGAGTTTTTCCAAATGCTCAAAACTGATCGGCAAGAGTTCAATTTCGTTGCTTTCCAGAAAATCCGAGATATGATGAAAACTTGAACGCAACTTCAGGTTCCCCAAACTTGACTTAATCGCAATCTCCCACACACTTGCAATGCTAATGAAACAGTTATTTTCAATATTCTCAATGGCTCGTCGACCAGGTTCTGGTAACGAATCACTTCCTTCCATAAACCAGATAAAATGGGTGTCTAAAAGAAGTTTCATTTACCTATATTCCTTGAAGTCATCAAGTGGCTTATCGAAATCGTCAGTCAATTCAAAAAAACCTTTTGCATAACCAAACTGACGTTTTTTAATAATGCTCCTTTTCTTCCTTTTTTGCTTCAAAAAAGCGACAAAGTCCGAAACCTCACGTTTTAAGTTGGCTGGCAGGGAACTAATCTCCGTAAACAATTGGGTGTCTGTCATTTCATCCTCCGCTTATGATATACAATAATACGCAATTTTCGGTGTACATCAAAGAGAAGAACATACCCCCCGGGTTGCATAGCAGAGTAAGTATCCTTAATTTCGTAAAGAATTTAACTCCCTTCAAAATCACACATCATGGCTATATTGACGGATACTCACACCCATATTTATTACCTGCACGGCACGCCTGCTTTGGATAAACAGATCCAACGCTGCTTTAGTAACGACGTCCGCCGTTTGTTTCTACCCAATGTGGATCAGGATTCGATCGGCAAAGTATTGGACACTGTGGCAAGCTATCCAGACACCTGCTACCCCATGTTGGGGCTGCATCCCTGCCACGTCAGTTCGGATTTCCGAACCGAACTTGCCGGGATTCGACAAGCCATCGACGAACATGCTGCCGATATCTATGCCATTGGCGAGATCGGAATTGACCTGTACTGGGATAAAAGCACGCTACCTTACCAGGAGGAAGCTTTCCGCACACAAATCACGTGGGCAAAGGAATTGGGCTTGCCTATCGTCATCCACTGCCGCGAAGCTTTCGACCAGGTCTTCGAAGTGCTGGACGACGTCAGGGATGATAAATTATTCGGGATTTTCCATTGCTTTACAGGTAACCTGGAACAAGCGCAACACGCTATTGACTTGGGTTTTCAGCTCGGGATTGGTGGTGTGGTTA
The DNA here is from genome assembly GCA_964643235.1 of uncultured Sphingobacteriaceae bacterium. Taxonomy (GTDB): domain Bacteria; phylum Bacteroidota; class Bacteroidia; order Sphingobacteriales; family Sphingobacteriaceae; genus CAYRGQ01. Next base: position 11,124 of record CAZXSL010000043.1, read on the forward strand.
CGTACAAGAATGCGGGATTGGATAAGGTCGTCGAACAAATCGACCTCAAGCACATCGTACTTGAAACCGATGCCCCTTATTTAGCTCCCGTCCCCTATCGGGGCAAAAAAAATGAAAGCAGCTACCTTTTGCATATTGCGCAAAAAGTTGCAGATTTGCACAGCGTCCCCTTGGATATCGTTGCATCGGTGACAACTGAAAACTCCAAGGCGATATTCGGCATATAGTTTTGCCTGCATACCGTACCGAACCAATTGGCATACATGAATAGAATATTTGTAATATATACAGGAGGAACAATCGGCATGGTCAAAGACCGGGACACCGACACGTTCGTTCCTTTTGACTTCGACCTGATCGACAAAAACATCCCTGAACTGGCACGCCTCAATTTTGACCTGAGTGTGCATTCTTTTAACCCCATCATTGATTCTTCAGATATGACGCCGGCGATTTGGGTGGAAATGGCTACCTTAATCAAACAGCATTACGATGAATACGACGGTTTTGTCATCCTCCATGGCTCAGACACGATGGCTTACTCGGCTTCTGCCCTGAGTTTTATGCTGGAAGGCTTGCAAAAGCCGGTCATCCTTTCGGGCTCCCAACTACCCATTGGCGAGGTACGAACAGACGCCCGCGAAAACCTCATCACAGCATTGGATCTCGCTTCAGCGAAGAAAAACGGTAAATCAAGGATTCACGAAGTCTGTATCTATTTTGACAACAAGCTGTTTCGGGGCAACCGTTCTTTCAAATACAATTCCGCTAAATTCGAAGCGTTCCGATCGCCAAACTACCCCGTACTAGTCGAGGCTGGCGTGCACCTGAAATACAATAAGTCAGCTTTGTTGGATCATAGCGACAAGGAGTTCATCCTCCATACCAAGCTTGACAACTCCGTATCCGTACTCAAGCTGTACCCGGGTATCGGCAAACAAGTCGTCCAAACGATCTTGGAGTCGGACACGCGTTCGGTTATTATGGAAACCTTTGGGGCAGGCAACACCACCACAGCAAGGTGGTTTCTCGACATGTTAGGTGAAGCTATCCGAAACGGTAAGAACGTTCTCAATATCTCTGAATGCAAGGTAGGAAGTGTGGAACTCGGACGCTATGAAACCAGTAAATACCTTAAAGAGATGGGTGTACTCAGTGGCTTTGATATGACGTTTGAGGCCGCTGTAACGAAATTAATGTACCTCCAGGGTGAGTTTGAAGACCAACGTGAGGTAGCTTATTGGATAGAACGAAATATCCGGGGGGAATTGACCGCTTGATAACTATTTTTGGGAGGCCGATTTCTTTTACCTCAGCTGCTAAGTCCTTCCAACAGCTCGCCTACTACAAACGTACTTCCACCCACGAAGATCAAATCATCGGGGGATGCTGCTACTTTTGCAGCACGTACGGCATCGCGGACAGTACCGTAATGCGTACCCCGTAAGCCATAGTCTGAAGCTGTTGTTGCCAACAGCGGCGCGGCAAGTGCCCGTGGCATATCGACCTCACAAAAATAATAGCTTGCCTCCTCAGGTAACAAGGGCAACATTTTTTCCAAATCTTTGTCTTGCATAACGCCCAAAACGATATGTAGGCGACGGTAGTCGATTGCTGCAATATTTGCCAATATCATCCGCCACCCGTCCTCATTATGGCCTGTATCACAGATCAGCAGCGGATGCTCAGACAGCGTCTGCCATCTACCCATCAGACCGGTTAATTCCTGCACCTGCATCAGTGCTGCATCAACATCCTCGTTTGGTATCTGATATCCCAACTTGTTCAATTCGTCAACCGCCGACAACACCCCCAACACGTTTTTTTTCTGATAGTTACCTTTCAAATCGAGTAGCAACTCCCGGTTTATATCCGTTCCCTGCCTGTCAATGTCCAGAGAAAGGTAGTGGGAATCGATCTTAGCCCGTTGTACCTGCCACTCATCCGATGCAAATGTCAACATGCTTCCGGTTTCCTCGGCTTTCCGAACAAACACAGTATCCACTTCGGGTTGCCGTTCTGCCACGACGACTGGGACACCTTGCTTAATAATCCCGGCTTTTTCCCCGGCAATTTCAACAAGGGTATTGCCCAGCAAACTCATGTGGTCATAACCTATATTCGTAATAACAGACAATAACGGTGTAATCACGTTCGTGGAGTCAAGCCGGCCACCCAGTCCGGTTTCAATAATGGTGACATCCACTCCCTCCCGTGCGAAGTAATCGAAAGCCATAACTGCCGTAATCTCAAAAAAGGAAGGCCGTACGGTTTCGATAAGAGCCTGGTTAGCCTGCACAAAATCCACAACGAATTCTTGGGGAATCATCTCACCGTTGATACGGATGCGCTCCCTGAAATCAAGCAAATGCGGGGAAGTATATAGTCCGGTTTTATAACCAGCCTGCTGGAGGATAGCCGCTAGCATGTGGGATGTCGATCCTTTTCCGTTGGTACCCGCTACATGGATCGTCTTGATTTGCAGATGCGGATTACCCAAACTTTCGCACAGCCTTAGCGTATTGGTTAAATCCTTCTTGAACGCTGATGCCCCATCACGTGTAAACATGGGCAAACTCGCATAGAGATAGTCGATTACCTCTGAGTATTTCATTTGATAGAGCCTAGAAAAGGACCGGTTTTATTTAACCTTAAAGTTGAAGACGATAACACCTGTTTGGGATGATGGAGCGCGTTCCAGCTGGTTGAGTCTGGCTCCTTTGACTGCCGCTTCGCATTTTTCCCAAAGGGTCCGATCAGGCAGGGTCGTACCCCTAACCCCTGCCCTTGCATAGGTAATCGTGCCATTAGGAGCTACTCGTATTTCGACGGCTACCACCCCAGACTGCTGCCCGTCGTCCTGAATTCTGGGTGGCACAACAAACCGCCTATTGGCGATACTCAGGCCGATGTTACCATCACCCGATCCCCCTTCGCCGTAGTCCGGTGAAAGCGGATCGCCCAAAGCCGTCCCTTGGTTACCTGCGACATTGCTATCGCCGTCGCCTTGTCCGGTCGCGTTGTTACGTCTCCCGGTATATAACGCGTTCGGATTGACCGAAGGCTTACTGTTTTCTCGTTCTACGGTTGCTTGTGGAGCATTCTCTACTTTCGGGGTCTCGTTTGCCACCACAGCTGGTGCGTCTTCCATATCCTGCGTAGCGACAGTCCGTTCGGTAATCTGCTGTGACGGCGTCACGTCAGGTGTTTGATCCGGGTCGATACGATCAGGCCGCACTTGGTTAGCATTAGGGTCCATCGAGGGCTCGTCCACGGTCATGTAATCATCACCCATCCCAAACTCGGATGTACCGTAATTGACGATAATCCCGCCCATCCCAAACTGGGGTAGCGATGACCCGATCATCACGAAGAAGCTGACCAACAGCAAGCCGCCCATAATCCCACCCGATATCCACAATGCCTTGGGATAATTGTTGTCCTCCGGAAAATGATAACTACTCCTCATCGTTCGTATGCTCTAATTTTATCAACTTTTACAGGAATGATGACCTGCGGCCGATTATTCCATAAAATTAATGAAATTTTAATTACCAAGTGGCTCGGTTGCCAAAACCAACCTGATTCTCAACTTATTCGCTACATCCATCACGGATATCACGTTTTGGATGGGCACACTGCTATCGGCATACAACATGATGGTAAGCTCCTCATCAGGCTGCAGGGTCGCTTGCAGCGTAGGCAGCAGGTTTTCCAGAGGTATTTCCTCCTTGTCCAAGTAATATTTCAAATCGTGTGTGACCGACACGGTAATCGTCTTCTTGGCTACAGATTGTTCCCCCGCGCTGGAACGCGGCAGGAGTAACTTGACGACCTGCGGATTAGATACGGCCGATGCCAGCAGGAAGAACAACATCAGGAAAAACATGATATCGTTCAACGAATCCGTAAACACGCGGGTCTCAGCCCTATTTCGCCTTGTACGTAAATTCATATCCAAAAACTATTAAGAACCGGGCTCATCCAGCAAATCCACAAATTCAACCGCATCCGTTTCCATACGCAGGATAAGGCGTTCCAACATGGTGTTCAGCCAGTGGTAACCGGCAAACGACAAGATACCAATAGTCAGACCTGCTGCCGAAGCAATCATCTTGACATACAACCCGCCCGACACGCTCGCAATATCAATCCCTCCTGCTGCCTCCACATCCCGGAAGATAATAATAACCCCGAAAATCGTTCCCACAAACCCAAGCATCGGCGCAATGGTAGCAATGATACTTAACAAGTTGAGGTTCTTTTCCAATTTAGCGACCTCCAGCTTACCAACATTCTCGATAGCGGCCTCAATGTCCTTGATGGGCCTACCGATACGCATTAATCCCTTTTCTAACATGCGGCCTAGCACCGAATTATTGGAACGACAGATGGACAACGCCGCATCCAATTTGCCCGACAAGACACTCTGTTTGACGTGTGACAGTAAATTAGGATCATATTTCGATGCTTTTTTTATTGTCAGGTAACGCTCGATGAAAATAACCAAGGTACCAAACAACAACAACGAAAGCGGAATCATGATCCAACCCGCCTTAAACAATAGCCCGATCAAACTGATCTTCTCATCAGCCAAAGCAATGTTCTGCTGCGCTGCCCCCACAAACGTGTCAAGCGGATAAATCGTGTCTTGTAATAGTGACATAGATGAAATTGATTAAATGTGCGTTTTTTGTTTTCGTTATATACTAATTTATCGGTTAATTCGGTCTACCCACGCACCGCTTTCGATGCGTTGCTGCACGTTGCGCAATACAGCTTGCGCGTCCTGCATCGTTGCATAGGCTCCCCAACTGACTTTGTGCAGGCGACTCCCCGGCCCCATGGCTAGGATTCGGACTTGGCCAAACCCTTGATTCTTCAACTTCTGCATATACTCCGCGGCCTCGTCAATGGTTTGGAACGTACCTACGATAATCTCAAATGTTGTCCCAGGCAAACCCGTTTCCGGATCCAAGACGTTACCCCGTAAGGCAGCATCCTCAGCGTTATCCACTACCTGGGCTACTTCAGCCAGGGGCTCGGAGGCCTCCGTGGAGTCTGAACCGACGGGTACAGCGTGTTGTTCCTGTTCTTCCTGCGACGGCTCCACACCTGCCCTTTGGCCTGGTATAGCTGTACCTGACGGTTCGTACAAAAACCATATCCCACCGATAACTGCTGCTATCAGAAACAGTCCCATGACCAATAGCCAATTCCGATTGTTGGATGGTTGTTCGGTCGATAAGTTTTCTTGGACCGGTACGGCCGAAGCTATCCCCGGCCATTCCGCTACGGTACCAAAACCAAGTTTATCTGTTTCCAACGGGGAAAACTTAAGTACACTCCGATCATTTTCCAGTTGGCCTAGCCCCTCCAAATATACAGTTTTACCCTCATTTAACCTTGTAAACACCTCGTTGAGTTCGTTTTCGAGCCTAGAATCGGCATCGGCGCTGTCCAGCTGGTAATGGATCTGCAAGTAGTTGACCAAATTTAGTGTGTGGTCGCCTTCGGCCACCAAGTCAATTTGGTCGTAAGGAGGCAAAAAAACCTGTTCCTTGGCGTAATATGATGCTGGGAAATGTGTCTTTTTGAACACGCCGATCCCCGGTACCGCCACTTCGGAGCGGTAGTCCAACACATCCCGTATCCATCGACCTAAACTCATCGCTAAATGATTCCTCCCTTATTAAAACGAGTAATTAATCCCGCCTATTACGTTCAGCCCCAGTCGGGGGTAATATAAATAACGCTCGTATGTATTGCCTAACAAGTTATTAGCACGCACATAGATACCAAACTGGTTATTGATACGATACTCGGCTCCGGCACTGATATCCGCAAACGCGGGTATGGATACCCTTGTAGCGCCTGGTTCGACTGCCGCGGTGGTCGGCATATCAACCGCTACGGCTAGTCCCGGCAAACCGGCGTCCGGTTCGTAGACCTTTCCGTAGGTCGTTCCGTTAAACAGCAACTCGCCATTGATGTAAAGTTTCTCGCTGATATTAATCCGTGTATTGGCAGAGACCCGCATTTTGGGCATGAACCACGCTTGTTGCTCATTCTGCAAGTCGAATTCGTTGAAGTTGACTTTACCGCCCAAGCTTACGGTTTCGGATACGCGCAGGTTGACCTCGCCCTCCAATCCCAGCAGGGTGCTTGCTTCGTTCAGATCGTCGTAAATAACTTCAAACTGGTAGGGCGACGATTGGCTGTTGACAAAAAATGGCAGACCCTCGACACGGCGGTAAAACGCATGCACCTTATAACCGAAGGTGGCACCCATATTTCCTTTTATACCACCGAATATATTCATGCGATCCAAGGAATTTGCAATCTGAATATTCGGTGCAAGAAACGGGTTTTCTTGAGATAATTCACGGAATGAGGTTTTATTCACGTCGCCGTTGATACCTCCGAATATATGGGCATACTCCGGCACCAAAGCAAAATCGACTTCGGCAGCCGGGAACACATTGGTCCGCTGTGCAGCTCCGAACTCAGCAACTACAATGGCGCCGAGAGTCAGGTTATAATTTGCACCTTTAAAACGGATATACGGATTTAAACGAGCAATATGATTTGCGATATTATACGCATCGTCCGACACAGTGGTGAAGTCTACGGATACATTGGCACCTACATTGAACGCATTGATACGCTTATTCAAATAACCGCTGATAGCGGCGGAATTTTCCTTAGCTTGGAACGCATTACTGTATGCATAGCCGTCCAGTTTGGCTGAGTAGCTCAGATCGTCGGTTCGCGTATC
>CAZXSL010000044.1:0-17875 GCA_964643235.1 uncultured Sphingobacteriaceae bacterium
ACATAGGTAATCTCCACACGGTAAGGCCCGCCTACCCGCATATTCGCCAGGTTAAAACGCCCCTGCTCGTTGGTCGAGCCCGAGTAGACCGTACCACTGGGTACGTGCGTAGCACGCACGGTAGCACCTGGGGTACTTTGCCCATCGACCTGCGTAACGGAACCCGTCATACTACTGGTCGTTACCTGGGCATGAAGGAATGCTATCCCACTAAAGGAGAGCAAAACAAAAAGTAGAAACTTTTTCATACAAATTGATTTGATTGTTGTGTTGAAATGTTATTTATTTTGATATTTCACGCTGCAAAAATAACAAGCTATATTCAATTTTACATGCCTCTTGTGTTAAGTTAACGTTAAGCAACACCCCGCTTAACAACCAAACTCTACCCCAATGGCAAAAACTTATCTTTTTTTTCTGAAATCGATAAAACTAACCCCTTTCGATTACGAATTCATTAACCGAAAGACCTTAACGATAGAAAAAATATATTCCCTAGGAATGTGGATTGTGGATAAATAATTACTATGAATCCCGCCTAAGCTTTTGATATTCTGTACACACCAATATATCGAGGCAGAGGGATGAAAGGCAAGGAAGAGAAATAAAACAAAATCAGCGGACAAATGGTGGCCGCTGATTTCGTAAACAGTATGGAAATAGGTCAGTTGAAAGGCCTATTTGCTAGCCTTGACTTGGATGTCGAGCGTAAACTCGTCATTTATCATTTTACGGCCCAAATCGCGGAAAAACCGAGGTGATCCGTATGTGGCATCGTGCACCGTACGGTCGACACGAACACCCGACGCCGTAGCCTCTAGGACATTACCTTGCACATCAATCTCAGCAAGGAACACCAATTCCTGCTTTATCCCCCGGAGGGTTAAGTCGCCTACCACAGCCGCATATTTGTCGTTAGCATAATCCACATGGGTGATCACGAACGAAGCCGTCGGAAAATTAACTGCATCGAAAAAATCATCGGTTCTCAGGTGTGCAGCCAACTTTTCCGCCGTTTCGCCCTGCAAGTCCGTTACCTTGATGCTGTTCATATCAATAGTGAATTGTCCGCCAACAAGCTTACCATCGCGGACGTCAAACTGGCCATCAACCACGTTGATGGTACCGGTGTGCTTGCCACCGAAAAATCGGTGTCCCTCCCAGGCTATCGTCGATGCGCTCGTGTCGAGCGTGTAAGTACCGGCATCGGTACCCCCGGAAAAACCGAATGCGGCAAACGATGCTAGCATGACAAACACATAAATCAAGTGGGGTTTCATGTTTCTTTTCATGTTCTTTTCTTGTCGTGAATTTAAGTATGCGGGCTAATTTAGACCCATCTCGTTTTGGTCTTGGCTCCGAATCGTCTCGGGTCCCATCCCTAAGTCGGCCCAAACATAACAAGAATGATTCCAAATAACAACACCTGATGCAAACAAGAGCAATCGGATTGGGGCCATGTGCCATCCCTTGCTTTTTCGCCTATTCGGCACCTCCGTTAAGGCTATATTAAATTAAATGCACAAATTTAATTTGTTTTATGCGATAACCCTGCTATTTTTGACGACGCTCGCCCACCGGCCTCACATCAGGCTCAAGAGGGGCAACATTATTTACTAAAAATATCGACTTATCAGAATGGAATTTTTACAAAACAACCTTATTTACATCATTCCTCTCTTGGGGCTCGTTGGCATCATCGTGATGATTGTCAAATCGGCTTGGATATCCAAGCAAGAAGCCGGCGACGACACGATGCAGACATTGGCAGGGCACATTGCAGACGGTGCGATGGCGTTTCTAAAAGCCGAATGGAAAGTACTCTCCTACTTTGTTGTTGTAGCCGCATTGCTACTGGCTTGGTCGGGCACGCTGGTCGAAACTTCGAGCTGGGTCATCTCCATCTCCTTTGTTATCGGAGCCGTGGTCTCGGCACTGGCCGGATATATCGGCATGCGGGTAGCCACGAGAGCCAACGTACGTACGACACACGCGGCACGCAAAAGCCTGACCCAGGCACTGAAAGTATCGTTCACGGGCGGTACCGTGATGGGCCTCGGTGTTGCCGGATTGGCGGTCTTGGGTATGGGCGGACTTTTTATCGTGTTTTACCAGTTATATGTGGTCAGCACGGGTGCTTCTGTCAACAGCGTAGAAATGGAAAAAGCGATTGAAGTGCTTGCCGGCTTTTCGCTCGGCGCCGAATCCATTGCCTTATTTGCTCGCGTAGGTGGCGGTATCTACACCAAAGCAGCTGACGTCGGAGCCGACCTCGTTGGTAAGGTAGAAGCCGGTATCCCGGAGGATGACGTGCGCAACCCAGCCACCATCGCCGATAACGTAGGTGATAACGTGGGCGACGTAGCGGGCATGGGTGCCGATTTGTTCGGTTCCTATGTGGCGACCATATTAGCTACCATGGTACTCGGCCGTGAAATCCTGTCAAACGACAATTTCGGAGGCATCTCCCCTATCTTACTTCCTTTGCTAATCGCCGGTATCGGTTTAATATTCTCCATTGTCGGTGCCGGACTGGTACGGGTTAAAAACGACGACGGAGATGTACAAAAAGCATTGAATTTCGGCAACTGGTCGTCCATCATCTTGACAGCAATCGCATCCTACTTCGTAGTAGGATGGTTAATGCCTTCGCATGACATGGTCTTGCGCGGGGTAGCATTCTCGTCCATGGATGTTTTCTGGGCCATTATTGTCGGTTTAATTGTTGGTGCCTTGATGAGCATTGTTACGGAATATTATACCGCTATTGGGAAACGACCTGTGTCGTCTATCATCAAGCAGTCATCCACCGGACACGCCACCAACATCATCGGCGGTATATCCGTGGGTATGGAATCAACTGCGGTACCGACCATTATCCTTGCGGCTGGTATTATCACATCGTATTCGTTTGCCGGCCTGTATGGCGTAGCTATTGCAGCGGCCGGAATGATGGCGACAACAGCCATGCAATTGGCTATCGACGCATTTGGTCCCATCGCGGACAACGCCGGTGGTATCGCCGAAATGAGCGGCCTACCGAAAGAAGTACGCCAACGCACGGACATCCTCGATGCCGTGGGTAATACGACTGCCGCTACCGGCAAAGGCTTTGCTATCGCATCAGCTGCTCTGACCGCTTTGGCGTTATTTGCAGCCTTTGTAGGCATAGCGGGTATTGATGCCATCAACATCTACAAAGCGCCTGTTTTGGGTGCGTTGTTTATCGGCGCGATGATTCCGTTCATTTTCTCCTCACTTGCTATCGCGGCTGTAGGCCGTGCGGCCATGGCCATGGTGGAGGAAGTGCGCCGGCAATTCCGGGAAATCCCAGGTATCATGGAATACAAGGCCACACCGGAATACGACAAATGCGTGGAGATATCCACGAAAGCATCTATCCGGGAAATGATCGCACCGGGTGCCATCGCCTTGGTTGCCCCGCTTCTGGTAGGATTCGGTTTCAAAGGCGTATTTGAAAACACCTCCTCGGCCGAAATGCTCGGCGGCTTGTTGGCTGGTGTGACGGTATCGGGCGTATTGCTGGGTATGTTCCAAAACAATGCTGGTGGCGCATGGGATAATGCTAAGAAATCGTTCGAAGCTGGTGTTGAAATCAACGGAAAAATGGAATACAAAGGCTCAGACGCACACAAAGCGTCAGTTACGGGCGATACCGTAGGTGACCCCTTCAAAGATACCTCGGGCCCATCCATGAATATCCTGATTAAGTTGATGTCCATTGTATCGCTGATTATCGCACCCCACATCAGTGTGGGTACTGGCGGACATGGCGCCCAAATCGAGGAAACGACGATCGAACCGGTTGCCGTTGCCTATGAAGCTCCGGAGCCTACAGACAGCGACGAATCACACACGGTAATGTATAACAATTAGAATACATGAAACAAGAAAAAGAGGCGCATGATGCGCCTCTTTTTCTATTTTAAACACACCATAAAAACCTACCTACCAATAATATAACCCTCACTAAATATTTAACTAATGTACTTTTAACACAGCTGTAGCCCTCTCCCAACCGGGGTCATCGACCTAGTCGTTAATGTGAATTTATTATTTGTTTAATGATAAAAATTTGTAGGTTTGGCGACGACTAAGTTATTAACCAAAAGCAATTACCTCAAACAGTAACAACGATCGTATGTTATACAAGAAAACAGTAGCCAACTTGGTGGCGGAAGCACGGGAAAGCGGACAAGGCACACTGAAACGTACACTAACCAGTACTGGATTAGTATCACTTGGAATCGGAGCCATCGTGGGCGCCGGTTTATTCTCCCTCACGGGGATTGCCGCTGCCGAAAATGCCGGACCTGCGGTGACCATATCCTTTATCATCGCAGCGCTGGGCTGTGCTTTTGCCGGGTTATGCTATGCCGAATTTGCATCCATGATACCGGTTGCGGGTAGTGCTTATACCTATTCGTACGCCACCATGGGCGAGTTTATGGCTTGGATTATCGGCTGGGACCTGGTACTTGAATATGCGCTCGGAGCGGCCACAGTAGCCTCAAGCTGGTCGCAATACCTCAATCAGCTACTCATCGAATTCAATATACACATACCACATAGCCTGATGCACGGGCCTTGGGAAGGCGGTATCATCAACTTGCCGGCCATTATCATCGTCTGCTTGCTTTCGTTGCTGCTTATGCGGGGCACCCAGGAATCTTCATTGGTCAACAACATCCTGGTCGTGGTTAAAGTAGCCGTGGTATTGATATTTATCGCCCTCGGCTGGAGCTTCATCAACCCCGCAAACCACACGCCCTATATTCCCGTAAACGAAGGCGAAGATTTGCTAAAAAGTGGACAAATCGGGCTCTTCGACTTTTTCAAGAGTGGCTATTTCGGCGAATATGGAATTAGCGGCATCATGCGCGGTGCGGGTGTCGTTTTCTTTGCGTTCATCGGATTTGACGCAGTAAGTACCGCCGCCCAAGAAGCTAAAAACCCACAGAAAGGTATGCCTATCGGCATCATCGGGTCCTTGATAATCTGTACGATTTTATACGTACTCTTTTCGCATGTACTGACTGGATTGGAACATTACTCCTTATTTGCCGGCGATGCGAAACCCGTAGCTACCGCATTTGCCAAGACCGGATACACCTTCCTCAATACGGCATTGATAATCGCCATCCTGACGGGATATACATCCGTGATATTGGTCATGCTATTGGGCCAAAGCCGGGTGTTCTATACCATGAGTAAGGATGGCCTGCTGCCTAAGTTCTTCTCAGACTTGTCCACCAAGCAAACGCCTTGGAAAACCAACGTGATTTTCATGCTATTCATTAGCATCTTTGCTGGTTTCGTGCCCGTAGCGGATCTCGGACACATGGTTAGTATCGGCACCCTGTTTGCCTTTACCTTGGTTTGTATCGGCATCCTCGTTCTTCGGAAAACCAATCCGGAGGCCCATAGGCCGTTCCGTACACCCTTGGTACCCTTGGTGCCAATTCTCGGTATCATCGTTTGTATTGCCATGATGGCATCGCTCCCCTTGGAGAGCTGGGAACGATTGGCAGCATGGATGCTCCTAGGTACGGTCATATACTTTACCTATAGCAAACGCCATAGCAAGGTCCGCAAGGCGTATAAGGAAGCTAAGGAAAATGAAGGAAATACACCCGCGACGGAGTAAGTCCTAAATACAAAAAAGGGGGAATCGAATTCGATTCCCCCTTTTTTGTATCTGTCTTGGTTTATCAATTCAGCTTGTGCAATGCGAATTTGTCTTCCTGCTCGCCCGTATAGCGATTGCCGTCATCCCCTATCGGGATAAGCCGGTTTTCAGCAACGTGGAACGCCGGTCCTCCTTGGCCTAGGGTAATCGTGTTTCGGTCGATATTCCATTTTCCAGTCAACACTTCCGGCTCGTTCTCGCCATCGGGCTCAGACGTCGTGTACAGGAACGTGCTGTCAGCTGCTATCACAACCTCCACGGGAGTACCCTCGCAATCGGCACAAGGCAACACGCCTACGTACGTACCGAAATAATCCAAGGAGTTGGCCGCATGATGCTCATCCTGAAAGGCCTCCATTTCCGCTGTCGGAAGAACCTCTTCCGATTCGTTACCGCCTTCATTCGCCGTATTCCCGCAGGCCATAAAAAAACACAAGCTTCCGGCCAATATACCGGTATAGATTTTTCTGCTAATCATATCTGTCATTTTAATAAGTTGAGTTCGATTATTCTAATCGTCATCTTCGTCCATTCCGTTCGCTAGGCGCCATGCACCCTGCAACTCAGACAACGCATGTCTGTCCTTTTTGTTTTTTGCAACTTCCATGCCCTGCTCGTAAACCTCGATCGCCTTGGTCACCTGTCCCATTGTTTCATGCAACTTGTCCAGATGGTAATACGTACCCACATACTCCGGATGAGTAGCCGTCAGTTTCACAAATCGGGATAACGCCTCCGCGTCGTTACCCATTTTGGCATATTCGGAGGCGATAGCATACAGCAGGAACGGATCATTGGGCGTTTCGTCCAAAAACCCAAACAGTTGCCGGAGTCGTTCGGTCATAATGTGTGATGTTTAAAATGTGCCCCCAAATTACAACTAATCCACAGAAAAACCAGCATAAATGACCTGTCTGATGCCAGACAACCAGCCTCTCCCCCAGGAAACGACAATAAATTGACACGGCCACAATGGAAAATATGAGAATAAAATGTTAGGTTTGTCCAAAGCTGCGGTATATAATTCCAAATACGCTTGGGTTCGTGCTTAGGTGTATTCCGGAATACCGCTTAACGTATCACAAATCGAATAATAAACCAATCGTAATACAATGAATATATTAGTCTGCATAAGTAATGTTCCGGATACGACTTCGAAAATCACATTTACGAACGACAACACCGAGTTCAATACTACGGGTGTGCAATTCATCATCAATCCCAACGATGAAATCGCCCTTTCAAAAGCTATCGATCTTGCCCAGTCGACCAACGGGAAAGTCACAGTAATCAACATTGGCGAGGCCAATACGGAAGCGACTATCCGCAAAGCGTTAGCCACCGGTGCGGACGCGGCCGTACGCGTAGATGCCCTCCCGCGCGACGCCTGGTTTGTCGCCCATCAAGTAGCGGCACACGCCAGGGCAAACAACTACGACTTGATTCTGACCGGAAGTGAATCCATAGACTATAACGGCAGCCAAGTGGCTGCAATGGTGGGCGAATTGCTCAACATGCCTTCCGTTTCTACCGCAAAAAAACTGACCATCGAGAATGGTACGGCAACCGTTGAGCGTGAAATTGAGGGCGGTAAGGAAGTATTATCTGTTAATTTGCCCATGGTTATCGGGACATCCGAAGGAGTGGCCGAGCCCAAAATACCCAACATGCGGGGGATCATGAGTGCACGAACCAAACCCCTGGAAGTTGTGCCAGCAGTGGAGGTTGCCGTCTTATCTCAGGTTGTCGGTTACGAAACGCCAGCACCCCGAGGTGCGGTTACCCTCGTAGAAGCCGATCAGGTCGACAAGCTCGTGGAGCTCTTGCACAACCAAGCCCGTGTCATTTAATCTTTTTGTCTCACTTTAACCCGAAATATAATCATGTCCGTATTAGTATATGTAGAGAATACCGCAGGAACATTCAAGAAAACAGTATATGAGGTCGTATCGTATGCCAAGGCCATTGCCGCCCTGAAAGGGAGCGAACTGGTTGCGGTGTCCATCGGCGATGTCCAGCATGAAGAACTGGCCTCACTCGGGAAATACGGCGCCGACAAGGTGTTGAATGTCTCTTCAGAACGGCTCAGGTCCTTTATCAATACAGCCTATGCGACGGTTATTGCCGAAGCAGTACAACATACCGGCGCGGATGTCGTCGTCTTATCCAATTCATTCAGCGGTAAAGGCCTGGCGCCCCGCGTTGCTGCTAAACTAGCAGCCGGGTTAGCTGATGGAGCAATTGCACTCCCGGAACTCAAAGGTTCCTCCCTGCTCGTGAAAAAGACGGCTTTTTCAGGCAAAGCTTTTGCCACAACGGAACTGGTATCCGATAAAAAGGTAATTGCACTTAACCCCAATGCTTTTGAAGTTCGTGAATCGGAGGGTTCAGCCACGGTGGAGGATTTTGCTCCTACCCTTTCTGATCAGGACCTCGACACCCTCATCAAGGATGTCGTGCGCGCTACGGACAAGGTTTCACTACCGGATGCGGAGATTGTCGTCTCAGCCGGACGCGGACTGAAAGGCCCGGAAAACTGGGGAATGATCGAGGAATTAGCCGATGTTTTAGGTGCGGCTACAGCTTGCTCAAAACCGGTATCCGACGCTGACTGGCGCCCCCATTCGGAACACGTGGGCCAAACCGGCATTACGGTAAGCCCAAACCTATACATCGCCATCGGTATATCCGGGGCCATACAGCATTTGGCAGGTGTGAGCGCTTCGAAAACCATTGTGGTTATCAACAAAGATCCTGAAGCTCCGTTCTTCAAAGCTGCTGATTATGGAATTGTAGGCGATGCATTTGAAATCGTGCCGAAGCTAATCGAATCCATCAAAGCCCACAAAGGGATATAAACGTACAAACAGGCTGGATAACTGCGTATGATTTGGCCGTATTGTTATGATTTCTCATAAAATGATGCTACCTTTATTCTAGAGTAAGGCGTAGCGCCGTATCGTTGTTTGTCGTGATGCAACACCGTTAATGAAAAAAATAAAGTTAGATATCGTAGGTTTATCCTATAGCCAGACCCAATCCGGGGCTTATGCTTTGGTTTTAGGTGAGGTTGCGGGCAAACGGAGACTGCCGATCATCATTGGCGGCTTCGAAGCACAAGCCATTGCTATCGAAATTGAGAAGATGACGCCCAGCAGACCGCTAACCCATGACCTTTTCAAAACCTTTGCTGACACCTACCACATCAAGATTGAAGAGGTTTTGATATACAACCTGGTGGACGGCATCTTTTATGCCAAAATCCTGTGCAACGACGGCACCAAAACGACGGAAATTGACGCACGGACATCCGACGCCATCGCTTTGGCCGTTCGCTTCAAGGCTGAGGTGTATACCTACGAGTTTATCATGGCCTCAGCTGGAATTGTCATCGAAGGCAACGACTTCGTGTTTTTGGAAGGCGTGGAGTCTACGGATTCAACCGACCCCGAGAGCAAAAGTCCAACAGGTGTTTCTGGATACGGTTCCATGTCGGATGAGGAGTTGCAGGAAAAACTGGCAACGGCCATAGCCGACGAGTCGTATGAAAAAGCTGCACGAATCCGGGATGAGCTGGCAAGGCGAAAATCTTCATGATATCTTCTTGATGACAAATCCGATGCCATACCCCTTATCACATTTCAACTAACCCCAAGATTTTCATCCCATATATGTCGTTAAAGATCAGACTTATCATCCTGAGTTTCTTTCAGTTTTTCGTTTGGGGCTCATGGTTAATTTCACTCGGTGGCTACATGGGTAGCCAACTGGGGTTCACAGGCCTGCAAATCGGCTCAGTATACGCAACCATGGGTATCGCTTCGGTATTTATGCCGGGCGTATTGGGCATCGTGGCCGACCGGTGGATCAACGCCGAACGTGTACACGGTATAGCTCACATCATTGCTGCATTGGCCATGTTCGCACTGGCATCCGTAACGGAGTTTACGCTGTTTTATACGCTCATGCTAGTCGTGTCGCTTTTCTACATGCCCACCATCGCGCTCACCAATGCCGTGTCATACAACGTCCTGACTCAACGAGATTATGATGTCGTAAAACACTTCCCCCCCATACGGGTATGGGGTACCGTCGG
The DNA here is from genome assembly GCA_964643235.1 of uncultured Sphingobacteriaceae bacterium. Taxonomy (GTDB): domain Bacteria; phylum Bacteroidota; class Bacteroidia; order Sphingobacteriales; family Sphingobacteriaceae; genus CAYRGQ01. The sequence continues at coordinate 9,807 of CAZXSL010000044.1, forward strand.
TTTTATCGCCGCCATGTGGATTGTCGACCTCATGGGCTGGACACAAAGCAACAGACAACTCTACTTATCTGCCTTCTCGGGTTTGTTTTTGGGGTTATATGCGTTCACATTACCGCCCTCGCCCCCATATCGTGACGAAACGCGTAAAAAGTCGATCATCTCGTCCTTAGGACTCGATGCCCTCAGCTTGTTCAAACAGCGCCGCATGGCGGTTTTCTTCCTTTTCTCGCTGTTGCTGGGCGCCGCTTTGCAGATTACCAACGCATTTGGCACACCGTTTCTCCATGATTTTGCACAAACCCACCCGGATAGCTTTGCGGTACAACATCCAAACTTACTCTTGTCTATCTCACAAATATCCGAGACAGTCTTCATCCTACTTATCCCGTTTTTCCTGAACCGATTTGGGATCAAGAACGTGATCATGTTCAGCATCATCGCTTGGGTACTGCGGTTTGGATTGTTCGGCCTCGGAAATCCCGCCGACAAGCTCTACCTGCTCATCCTATCCATGATCATCTACGGCATGGCATTTGATTTTTTCAACATATCCGGCTCACTATTCGTTGAAAAGGAAGCACACCCAAAAATTCGGTCCAGCGCCCAAGGCTTATTTATGATCATGGCAAACGGATTCGGAGCCATAATAGGTGGAATCGGAAGCGGCTGGGTTGTCGATTATTTCACGGATAGCGCCGGTGTTAGGGATTGGCAAAGCATCTGGTTTACATTCGCTGGATATGCATTGGTACTGGGGCTTATTTTCCCCTTCGTATTCAAGTACAAACACCAACCGCAACATGCCGAAGTCGCCCGTAAATGATGGCAGGCCAACGGAATTACGCCCCCAATCGCTTATAGCTGCAAAAAACCGCGTTGCTGATGGATAATGCGTCGCCAGGTGAAGAATCCGGAAAAAGCAAAAGCATATAGAAGGAATGCGAATATACCGTACAGGTATTGACCGCCGTGAAACAGCAAGGGAATGGCAAGTGCTTGGCTTATATTCAGAAGTACCCAGTGCTCGATTTTCCGCTTATTCAAGAACCACAAACTTGCACACAAGGTGGCCCCGATGGCCGCTTGCCAAATCGGGAACACGGAATCTGTCAAAGCTAACAGCATGTAGAGGCCGATAAAGGCAAGACCCGTGATTACCGATGCAATTCGCCAATCCTCTCCCTGCGCATAGGACACAAGGGATGATCCCTTTCGATCGCCCGCCGACCAAGATGACCAGCCATAAATATACATGGCTAGAAAATACATGCAAAATACCATGTCCGCATAACGGGTGGTGCCTAATAGGCTAAACAAGGCCAAGGATGTCCCGACAATACCAAACGGATATAACCAAATATGCTTAGACCGCGCCAACAGCGCTTGGCATGCCCCTAATAGAACAATGACCCATGACGTGTACGATGTCGTTGTCAGTTGATCCGTCAAAATGAAAAACCAATCATCCATGGATACAGCTATTAATTAAACCCAAAGGCCGCCTTAGCTAAGCCCACGAAAAAACGCATTAAAACTCAATGAGCACTATTAAAGAATCCCATGCTACATTTGTTTCCAGAGGCCCCGCAGGTCGTCAAACCCAAACAAGAGGATGTACCATCGCTTTTTCAGACACACAGTAATCCCATTATCGCAGAAGCTTGTTTCAACAAAATGCCGCACGATCGTCTTATCATTGGTAGATGATATGTCAAATATACTATTTTTATTGTAATGCAAAATAAACGTGAACAACAAATCGTTGTGCTACTACGCTTTACCCTTACGTGAAACGGTAAAAATAACTTTCTTTTCAAGTCTGCGGCTTTGCATGGATTTTTAATTCCGTAAATTTGTAGGTAAGCAAAACCGAAACGATGGCATCTATCTTTATTAAAAACATGGTATGCAGCCGCTGCATCATGGCTGTACAAAACGAACTGGATAAACTTGGTATCGACGTAGACCGCATCAAACTGGGCGAAGTGGTATTGTCTGAAGAACTTTCCACTGCTCATAAAAACTCGTTATCGGAGGCGTTATCCGAACTTGGTTTCGAGCTCATTGATGATAAAAAAAGCCAAATCATTGAACAAATCAAGACGACGATCATTGATTTGGTCCACCAGCAAAGTAACGCCTCGAAATACAACTTATCCGATGTTCTCAGTGCCCGCTTAAACCAAGATTACAGCTATCTTTCCAGTTTATTTTCCGAAGTAGAAGGCACTACCATTGAAAAGTATCACATCGCCCAGAAAATCGAAAAAGTCAAGGAGCTATTGGTATACGACGAATTGACCCTAAGCGAAATTGCCAACCGCCTTAACTACTCGAGTGTAGCTTACCTGAGCAACCAATTCAAAAAAGTAACAGGACTAACCCCCAGCCATTTCAAGCAAATCAAGGAAGACAAACGTAAAGCATTGGATGAGATTTAATTCGTAATTGACCACCTTGGCACCCCAAAACCAAAAATCTACCCAATCACATCAGGGCTCATCATATTTGGATTTTTATCGCTATACTTGTACGTCCCGACATCGGTCGGTTCGGGTGTAACATATAAATTATGAGCCTATATAAATCACCAGATTACTACCTCATCGACGAGCTTATCAGCGAGGAGCACCGCCTCATCCGCGACAGCGTGCGCCAATGGGTCAATAAGGCTTTGATGCCCATCATCGAAGATTATGCCCAAAAGGCCTCGTTCCCGGACCAACTGCTCCCGGATATGGCCCAATTGGGATTATTCGGCCCAACGATCCCCTCAAAATATGGTGGTGCAGGATTGGATTACCTCGCTTATGGTATCATGATGCAAGAGATCGAACGAGGCGACTCCGGCATACGCTCGACAGCTTCGGTACAGGGCTCGCTGGTCATGTACCCCATCTATGCATTCGGTAGCGAAGAACAACGAACAAAATACCTCCCTAAGCTGGCCTCCGGCGAGTGGATGGGTTGCTTCGGCCTCACCGAGCCTAACCACGGGTCGAACCCTGCCGGAATGCTGACAAACGTAGTGGACGATGGCGACCACGTCATCCTCAATGGATCGAAGATGTGGATATCCAATGCACCCTTTGCCGATATTGCAGTGGTTTGGGCCAAGGATTGGAACGGCAAGGTAATGGGCTTGATACTCGAACGTGGAATGGAGGGTTTTACGACACCCGAAACACATAACAAATGGAGCCTGCGCGCTTCGGCTACCGGCGAATTGGTATTCGACAACGTACGGGTACCCAAATCGAAAATCTTGCCCGGCGTTTCGAGCATGCGCGGACCACTCAGCTGCCTTAATCAAGCCCGATATGGCATTGCTTGGGGTGCACTGGGTGCAGCGATGGACTGCTACGACACCGCACTGCGCTATGCTAGCGAGCGGGAACAGTTTGGCAAACCCATCGCCGGATTCCAACTCCAACAGAAAAAACTGGCCGAAATGCTAACCGAAATTACCAAAGCACAGCTCATGGTTTGGCGGCTCGCAACCCTAAAAAACGATGATCGGGCAACACCTGCACAGATATCCATGGCTAAACGCAACAGCGTGGAAACAGCACTCCATATCGCCCGAGAAGCTAGGCAAATCCTAGGAGCCATGGGCATCACAGGCGAATATCCCATCATGAGGCACATGATGAACCTGGAATCGGTCGTTACCTACGAAGGCACCCATGACATCCACCTGCTGATAACCGGAATGGATATCACAGGCATCAGTGCATTTCAATAATTGAATCAAATCGAAAAACAATCATGAATAAAAAAAACCTATTGACAACATCAGCTCTTGCGGTCTTAGCAGTTTCACTATCCGCACAGCAAAAAACAAACATGAAACCTGAAGACACCGAAGTATGGGCTCCCGTGCCCCGCGTGGTAAGCCTAGCTTCTGAAAACAATGTGCCTTCTGATGCCATCGTCCTATTCGACGGCAGCTCCGGCTCCGAATGGGTAAGTAGTAGAAACACCGATGAACCCATCGAATGGACCATCGAAAATGGTGTACTTACCGTTGCTCCGGGCAAAGGTGGCATCCACACGAAAAGGGAATTCACAGACTATCAACTCCATATCGAATGGCGAGCGCCGGAGGTCGTCAAAGGCCAGGGCCAAGGACGGGGAAACAGCGGTATTTTTATGCAGGGACGATACGAGGTGCAGGTACTGGACAGCTACCAGAATGAAACCTATCCAAATGGACAAGCTGCCAGCCTATATAAGCAACATATCCCTTTGGTAAATGCGACTAAGCCCCCGGGTGAATGGCAGACTTACGATATCATCTGGACTGCACCGCGATTCAACAAAGACGGCATACTCATCAGCAAAGCCCGCATTACGGTATTACATAATGGTATTTTGGTTCAGAACAATGTGGAGCTTGACGGACCGACGGAATTCATTGGCCTGCCAAAATACGAGGCACACGGCCCCGGCCCCATCGCTTTGCAAGACCATGGCGATTTGGTCAGCTTCCGGAACATCTGGATTCGCGAACTATAACACATAGAATTAGAGATCAAAAAAGCGGTTGGTTCTTGACGATCCAACCGCTTTCGCATTGTAGATTATTTATCAATTCAATCAAGCCGTCGCCACCTGGGCTGCTTCGCCTTGGCTTTTTTCGTAGCTTTCGTTATGCACAGCCGCTACTGCCCTACCTGAAGGGTCGTTTACATTCTGGAATGACGCATCCCAAGCCAACGCCTCAGGCGTGCTACAAGCTACGGATTTAACCGATGGTACGGTCAGTGCAGCCGCATCGGACGGAAAATGCTCCTCGAATATCGTTCTGTACAGGTATTCTTCCTTATTCTTAGGTGGGTTGATGGGGAAACGAATTGCCGCAGCATCCATCTCACTTTCCGATACCCGCTCCTCAGCCTGAGCTTTTAACGTGTCAATCCAACTATAACCTACACCATCGGAAAACTGCTCTTTTTGGCGCCACGCTATGCTATCGGGAAGATAGGATTCAAATGCCGAACGTACCACCCATTTTTCCATCCGTCCATCGCGGATCATTTTATCATCGGGGTTGATACGCATGGCTACATCGATAAATTCCTTATCCAAAAACGGAACGCGGCCTTCTACCCCCCATGCAGCCAATGATTTATTGGCACGAAGGCAGTCGTACAGATGCAGTTTACCAACCTTCCGGACAGTCTCCTCATGGAACTCCTTGGCGTTCGGTGCTTTATGGAAATACAAATAACCGCCGAACAACTCGTCCGATCCCTCACCCGATAACACCATCTTAATCCCCATGGATTTGATAACACGAGCCAGCAGGTACATAGGTGTTGACGCACGGATCGTCGTCACATCATAAGTTTCCAAATGATAAATCACGTCGCGGATAGCATCCAAGCCTTCTTGAATCGTGAAGTTTATTTCGTGGTGGATCGTCCCGATATAATCGGCAGCCTTCTGGGCGGCAATCAGATCCGGTGATCCCTTCAGCCCCACGGCAAAGGAATGGAGCTGCGGATACCAAGCCTTTTCCTCATCGTTAGATTCGATACGCCTTGATGCGAATTTCTTGGTAATGGCGGCAATAACAGACGAGTCCAAACCACCCGACAACAACACCCCGTAAGGTACGTCTGACATCAATTGACGATGGACGGCATCCTCCAGCGATTTGCGGAGCTTGTCTATATCCGTCTCATTATCCTTTACCACATCGTATGATTCCCAATCGCGCTTATACCATTGTTGTGGCTCTTGCCCCTCCAAGCTATATAAATAATGGCCTGGAGGAAACGACTGGATTTTTGTGCAGTAACCTTCTAGGGACTTCAGCTCGGACGCAACGTAAAATGCCCCGTCATCATCCCAGCCGATATAGAGGGGAATAATGCCAATGTGGTCGCGGGCGATGAGGTACGCATCCTTTTCGATGTCGTACAGCGCAAACCCAAAAATACCGTTGAGCTCTTCGATGAATGCCGGTCCCTTTTGTTGGTACAAAGCCAGGATTACCTCACTATCGCATTTAGTCGAAAACCCGTAATCTGTCAAGGAAGCTCGCAATTGTTGGTGATTGTAAATCTCTCCGTTGATGGCCAACACCACTTTTCCGTCTTCGCTAAACAAAGGCTGCTTACCGGATTTCGGATCGACTATAGCCAAACGCTCATGCGCTAGGATCGCCTTGTCAGAACTGTAAATCCCAGACCAATCCGGACCCCGGTGCCTAAGCTTCTTTGACATCTCCAACACCTGCGGACGCAATTCCGCCGACGGCTTCTTCAACTCAAAAGCCCCTATAATTCCACACATATATTTGAATCTGTTTACTTAAAATCCAATTCCTGTTCAAATCAACACCACAAAGAAACAAATTAAATATTGAATTTTCAATAAAAAAAGTATTCTCTTGACAAATTTTACATTTAAAGGGGTTTTAATTAAAAATAACCACAACAAACAAGAAGAATTCGTATCAATATATTAAATCAAATACAGCTAAAGATTAGACATTAAGCAAAACACGCTCCCCCCTATCCTTCGGTTTCCTCTGTCAACGGGTCGTTGACCTGGCCGATGAAAAGTATAAGTCCAGACTTGGATTCGCGGATCACGAACAGGAACGGGCTATCCACATCAAACGGGGTAACAACGGGAACCGACGTAACCCCAACGCCCACCGAGGTAACAGCTGCGGCTTCAGTTCCTTCCTCGTTGACCTCAACAAAGGTTTTTTGTTTAACCTCGCTAATAAACAAATCGGCATTAGGATTAATTCGTGAAAAATCTGCTTGCCCCGTAAATGCACGCGTCATACCCAAACCCATCAAATCGGCATTCAATGTTCTGTCATAGCTAAATTTGAATTTTGGCAATTGTAGATTTACGCGACTGCTACGCAAGCCTTCCGTCCAGTTATCCCACCCTCCTGACGTAGCCAAGTGATTGATAACGTCCGTCGGAGTATTCCCGGCTTTTGGCTTAACAACGACCATGCTGTACTGCCCTTCGCCATAAGGAAGCTCAATAATATCGGCAACCTCACCTTGGTATAACGGAAAAGAAGCTTCCAACCGCATAAAGTCCGTCGTTACTGGCCGGTTATCCTCCAGATTAAACATCCGTTGGGTCGTCTGCCCCGGATCGAACGGATGTTGCCACATGCCCTTAAAATACACTGCATTAATAAGGAACATCACCATGTGATCTGGAATATCTTCCACGATAGATGGTATTTTCCCATGGGTATGGAGATCCACCCAACTGTTTATCCGATCAGGTGCAGCTACATCGCCAAAGTCAAGCGCCTCTACCGATGCGTTGAAAAACTCGCGATTGGTATCCAAAAAAGGAGGCAGCACGGAGAACCCCTCTCGATACCAGATGGAATTAGCAACATCCAATGTCGAGCTGGGATCGACAAGCGGCAAACCACTGATTAGCTTCTGATAATAACGGTTTACCGCATTTTCATCCACACCTTCGAGCCCCATTGCTCGGTACATTTCCTCCTTCGTCTGCCCCACAGCGCCGTTAGCGGTCATCGCTAGCGCGGCGTTGAGACTGACAGGTGAAAGCATGATGTTATCACGTGGTCCCAATTCGTCAGAGGCCCGTTTGAACAGTTCAAAAGCAACGGCATTGCCCTGCCTCACAAGCCGATGTTCGTCGGGTGTTAGCTCCAATTCGCGAGCCACCCGTTCTTGGTCGCCTGCTTTCTCGCACGACGAAGCGGACAATATAACGGCTAATACACAAGCACCGTATCTCATCATGTTTTTCATAGCATTATTTATATGGTATAATTTATTCATCTCGTCGGTTCTACATAGCATAACGAAAATACACCCCCAAACGAGACAGCCCAAGACCTACCCTAGCAGACCACAAATATGGTGCCCTGAGGTTCTTATTTTATGGCAAAAAACGGGATGTTCGGAAAATTCGCACAGGAGCGTCATCATTTCAGGCTATTTTCTTGCGTGACTATGGACGGATATCGAAAAATTGAATATCTTTGCACTCCTGTTCCCGTAGTTCAATGGATAGAATTTCAGATTCCGGTTCTGAAGATAGGG
>CAZXSL010000045.1:0-2663 GCA_964643235.1 uncultured Sphingobacteriaceae bacterium
CCGAGGGTAAAAACCTCCTTATCCGGCAAATGCAGGAAATAGTTCTCCGTTTCCTGAGCAGGGCATGTGCTATATAGTTACAGATGCCGCATTTCGGCGCGCTGGATTATGCGTAGAGCATGGAAAACTAACCCTTTTTGTTATAAAAAAAAGCACAAAAAAACCGTGCGCTACCAAAAGCAACGCACGGCAATTCGCACATGGATAATCCTATCCGCTTACTTATAAAGCGGGAATTGCGCCATCAGGCTATTGACCTCTTTGCCTATGCTTGCAAGCTTGGCATCGTCTTCATGGTTCGTCAATACGGCATCAATAAGCTCGGCTATCCGAACCATTTCGTTTTCCTTCAATCCGCGTGTGGTGATCGCTGCCGTACCCAATCGGATACCCGAAGTTACAAACGGTGAACGGTCGTCAAATGGCACCATATTCTTGTTGATAGTAATCTCAGCTTTACCTAAAGCGGCTTCAGCTGCTTTCCCGCTAATTCCTTTATTGCGCAGGTCGATTAACATCAAATGGTTGTCCGTACCGCCTGAAATCAATTGGTATTCTTTATCGACAAACACCTGTGCCAATGCTGCGGCATTGCTTTTCACTTGTTTGATGTAAGTAAGGTATTCATCGCTCAATGCTTCGCCAAACGCGATTGCCTTAGCTGCGATAATGTGCTCTAGCGGACCGCCTTGGGTACCGGGGAACACGGCCAGGTCTAACAGCGACGTGATGCTGCGTATCTCGCCTTTCGGTGTTTTAATACCCCATGGGTTTTCAAAGTCCTTGCCCACCATAATCAGTCCGCCGCGCGGCCCACGCAGGGTTTTATGCGTAGTTGTGGTTACGATATGGCAATGCGGGAGCGGGTCGGTCAGCAAATCGCGTGCAATCAGTCCGGCCGGATGGGAAATATCAGCCACGACCAGTGCTCCGATTTCGTCAGCCACCCGACGTATGAATGCGTAGTCCCAATCGCGTGAATAGGCTGAGGCACCACAGATAATCACTTTCGGCTTCTCGCGCAGGGCTACTTCTTCCAATTGCTTGTAGTCAATCAATCCCGTTTCACGGTCTACCCCATAAAAATGCGGTTCGTACAATTTTCCGGAGAAATTGACTGGCGACCCATGTGTCAGGTGCCCGCCGTGCGACAGGTCGAACCCAAGGATCTTGTCGCCCGGATTCAAGATTGCCAAAAACACAGCCGCATTGGCTTGTGCACCGGAGTGGGGTTGCACGTTGACCCATTCGGCACCAAACAGTTCCTTGGCTCTCGTGATGGCGATAGTCTCGATCTCGTCGACGACCTCACAGCCTCCGTAGTAGCGCTTGCCGGGCAGGCCCTCGGCATATTTATTTGTCAATACGGAACCAGCCGCTTCCATCACTTGTTTGCTAACGAAGTTTTCCGAAGCGATCAATTCGATACCTTGCTCCTGCCGATCTAGCTCCTTGCCGATCAGGTTGAATATGGTGTTGTCTCTTTCCATGGATTGGGTAAACATTTTGTATTTAAGAAAAGCAAATATAGGATTTTAGACGCAGTATCGCAGTGTTACGAACAAATTCGTCAAAAGGATGCTCCGCCTAGCCATTTGCATGGTTGCGGAGAAGGTGTAATGCAATATCGTAAGGGTTTTCGTCGAGCTCGGCGATGCGTTGCAATACCTCGGTGCTCAGGTCCTTGCCGCTCGCCCCGGGCGGCAATACGGCTGCCGACTGCCGGATAAGCAACGACGTGGTTTCTTTGAGTTGGACAACGAGCGCCCAACTCTCTTGCCGCACGTAAAGCTGTTGGGTGACGTTATGCTGGTATTCCTCACGGATATTGGCAATAAGCAGTTGCTCCAAGGTAGCCGCATCCATGCCGGGCTGGTGCAGGCGAACAAGCATACCGTGGGGACGGATACGTTCGACAAACAAAACAATCCGCTCATAAGCTTGCCACCGCAATCCTGAAGCATCCGGTTGGCTTTCCCGATTCCGTTCCCACATTTTCAACCGAAAAACATGGCTATTGTATACCTTGCCAAAAGCCCAAGCCGCGAAAGAAACAATCAATATACCCGCCACGACGGGCACCAAAAGCTCATCGGCTTTGCCTAAAAAATAATCAACAGCCCCCATAATCCTGAATCAATTCATTGTTTGTTAAACGTAAAAATATAGACTCCGCCACAAAAATGACTAAAATTATGTATTTTTGTACTGCGGTTCCCTACAATTCGCAAAACAGCTTGCAATAAGGGAGGCGGATAGAAATATATGGACACTAAGACCAGGATTTGATCATGAGTACAGATACACTATCAGCCGCGGCTCCTGTTTCATTGACAGAAGGTGCGGTAAAGGAATTAAAGAAATTAAAGGATCAGCAAGAGATTTCAGACGACTTCGGCCTCCGGGTAGGCGTTGAGGGTGGCGGTTGCGCAGGCATGAACTACATCCTCGGGTTTGACCAAAAGAAAGACGGCGACAGCGAATACGAAATCGAAGGTATCCGTGTCTTTATGAACAAGGCACACGGCCTGTACCTTGCGGGCATGCAAATCGATTTCCAAAGTGGACTGGATGCCCGCGGCTTCACGTTCAACAACCCAAATGCAGATAAGACCTGCGGCTGCGGCACGTCGTTTTCGGCATAGAAACCTACAGGTACAAAC
>CAZXSL010000045.1:2763-17766 GCA_964643235.1 uncultured Sphingobacteriaceae bacterium
AAACATAAGAAAGCCTACTCCGGTATATTCCGAGGGTAGGCTGTTTTAATTATAGCGCTACATAGCGATGTGCCACTGGCCTCCCGTGTCACTATACTGTAAAGAACGGTGTTGCGATATCTTTAAGAAAAAAGCCTTTGGTGGCATAAAAAAAGGCTGCCTTAAAAGGCAACCTTTATCTTCTGGGGAACGATGTTTCTGTATTATTCGTCTACTTCGATAATAACAAACACATCTTCATTATCCTTCTTCATCTGATAGCGTTCCCGGGCGATCCGTTGCACCGCCTCGGGGCTATTATGGATATCGTTTACCGTTTGGTTGATCCGTTCCATTTCCTCGATGTAAAAATCCCGTTCGGCTTCCAGACTTTTGAGCTCGGAATAGTAGCCATATTGGGTTGTTACGTCATGACGGTCAAAAAACAACATCCAAACAGCAAAAACGACCGTTGCGATGATGTATTTGTTTTTGATAACGGATAGTATACGTTCCATAATCATAAAGTTAAATCAAAACTTCCCAGATTGCGTCTCACTTCGCGGGGTTGCTACGTTCAATTTGCAGACATATATCTCAAATCCCACATCCCCCGCTCAAATCTCCCTTACTTCTTCGCGAATTTGAAATTACGCCCCAGGAACTTAGCATTGCTACCCAATTCCTCTTCGATACGAATCAGTTGATTGTATTTTGCAATCCTATCCGAACGCGATGCCGACCCGGTCTTAATTTGACCGGTATTCAAAGCGACCGCCAAATCGGCGATGGTATAGTCTTCTGTTTCGCCGCTACGGTGGCTCATCACGGATGTATATCCGTTGTTATGTGCCAGGGATACCGCATCGATAGTTTCTGACAACGAACCGATTTGGTTAACCTTGACTAAAATCGAGTTTGCCGTTCCTTTTTCGATACCCTCGGCCAAGCGGGTCGAGTTGGTCACGAACAAGTCGTCGCCTACAAGTTGCACACGGTCACCAACGGCATCGGTCAAGGATTTCCAGGCTTTCCAATCATCCTCATCCAATCCATCCTCTATCGAAATGATTGGGTATTTCTTGGTCCACTCTACCCAGTAGTCGACCAGCTCTTGTGATGAGAACTTCCGTTCATCCGACTTCTTGAAGATGTATTTTTTCTTTTTAGCATCGTAAAATTCCGAAGCAGCGGCGTCCATCGCGATGAATACATCCTCGCCTGGTTTGTAACCTGCGGTTTCGATCGCTTTTAACACGGTTTCAATCGCTTCTTCGTTGGAACCGATATTTGGTGCGAAACCACCTTCATCGCCCACGTTTGTCGAGTATCCTTTTTTCTGTAAAACACTTTTGAGGTGGTGGAAAATTTCCACCCCTATGCGTAGCGATTCGGAGAAGGTATCAGCCCCTACAGGCATAACCATAAACTCCTGAAAATCGATCTTATTGTCGGCGTGTGCTCCACCGTTGAGGATGTTCATCATCGGGATGGGAAGCACGTTGGCATTGACACCACCCACGTAACGATACAATGGTTGGTGGCTTTCCTGTGCAGCGGCCTTAGCCACGGCTAGGGAAACACCTAAAATAGCGTTTGCACCGATTTTAGCTTTGTTGTCCGTGCCATCGATGTCATTCATCAACTTGTCAATGGCGTTTTGTTCAAATACGTCTATGCCTTCCAGCTCCTTGGCCAATTTCTCATTGACATTTTTGACAGCCTTTTGGACACCTTTTCCCATAAAAGTTTTGCCGCCATCGCGAAGCTCTACGGCTTCGTATTTGCCTGTGGATGCACCTGAAGGCACCGCAGCGCGTCCGACAAATCCATTTTCTGTGGTCACGTCTACCTCAACGGTAGGATTACCGCGCGAATCCAGTATCTGGCGCGCATGTACATCGATAATTAAACTCATATCTGATTTTTATAGCTTTTCTTCTGTGTCTGCCATTCGTTCGTGGTGTCTTCCATACACCTAACGAAACGAATAGCCAAATATACTAATTAATAACAAAAACCGCAGAACGGGCATACGAGAGGTTACTGTTTTTTTCATGCAAAGACACAAAGCGACTTCTCTTGCATGTCCTTCTATGGTTTTACCAAGCAGCAAAACTGGTCGTTGCTCGTTCTCCCAATTTAAGCCAACATGGCCACAAAGTCGTCAAACAGGTAGCGCGAATCGTGCGGACCTGGCGAAGATTCGGGATGGTACTGTACGGAAAATGCGTTCTTGCCCTTTACCCGAATGCCTTCTATCGAGTGGTCATTAAGGTTAACATGGGTCGGTTCAACCTTATCGGATTTTTCGATATCCTCCGCTACGATACCGAAACCGTGATTTTGACTCGTGATTTCACATTTGTTTATCACGATATTTTTGACCGGATGGTTAACACCGCGATGTCCGTTAAACATCTTTTTCGTACGAATACCGTTTGCGAGTGCCAGCAACTGGTGACCCAAGCAAATACCGAAAAGGGGCTTATCCGCTTCCAATACCGCTTTGACGGTATCCACTGCATAACCCATCGCTGCGGGGTCACCGGGGCCATTGGAAATAAAATAGCCGTCGGGATTCCACTTTTCCATCTCCGAAAACGGAGTTCTAGCTGGAAATACCTGCACATATACACCCCGTTTGTCGAAATTTCGGAGGATGTTACGTTTAATTCCCAAATCAAGCACCGCAACACGCTTGGCAGCATTCTCGTTACCGTAGAAGTAAGGTACTTCGGTCGACACGACGGAAGAAAGCTCCAGCCCCCCCATGGAAGGTACCTTGGCTAATTGCTCTTTCAGCGTGTTGACATCCAAGTTTTCGGACGAAATGATGGCATTCATGGCTCCTTTGTTCCGAATATGGCGCACTAAGGATCGGGTGTCGATATCTGATATACCCACCAGACTTTCCTCTTCAAAATATTTTTGGATGGACTGCTCGGCCATCTTGCGGCTATACCCGATGTTGAAATTCTTGCATACCAGACCCGCAATTTGAATCTTCCCGGATTCGCTTTCCGCCTCGGCAATACCATAATTACCGATATGGGCATTCGTCGTGACCATGATTTGGCCAAAATACGAGGGATCCGTAAAAACCTCCTGGTAGCCCGTCGTGCCCGTATTAAAGCAAATCTCGCCGGTAGTTGTGCCTATCTTGCCGGCAGCCTTACCGCGGTAGATGGTGCCGTCAGCCAATAATAAAATTGCAGGCAATGTACTGTAATTTGTCATTCGTAATGGATGGATGATGTATTAGATAATGGATATTGATAAATGCAATGGGGAAGTTTACGCAGCCGCACACCAAAACGACGACCCATAAAAAAAGCCCTTAAACGGGCTATATAAAATAACGGAAAACGGGATGAGCCGTCCAAGGAGAATATGGCTAATAACTCGGCGTATACCGATTGCGAACACCAACAAAGGAAACGGACACCTGCCCGGACTGCTCCGGAGCGCTCGCTTGCTGCCGAGAAGTTTAGCACTTCATTTTTCACAAAGGACAAAGGTAGGTTTTTTTGATGGATTTTTCAATTTGAAACATAAAAAAGGCAAACGGGCAGCATACCGTTTTCCTCGCGAAGACGCCGAGATACCGTATCACTTTCTATTAGGTCGTCGTGGATTTGTTTACGATGCAAAAGCACTACGTTAGCGGAGCGTAGGCTAAGCTGCTGTTTTCTTGCAGAGACGCAACGCAATCCTGTTGGCCATGCACGAGCGGAACAGGTTTTTATCGTGTTCCGTGAGGCTTCCTTTTTCGCCATACGGAATATTCTGATTAACTTTATTGCGTATGAAATTATCGGCTCGGACACTCACATGGGCACTACGGTTTTACCCTCCCCTTTTTTTCCAGCGAATATGGGTACGCCGTTTCCATCCCGATTTCCACCAGGTGGATATCAAAGTATCCCGGAGCGTTTTCAATCGCAACTCGAACGGATCGATCTTCGGCGGCACCATATTCGCTGCCACCGACCCGTTCTATTCCCTGATGTTTGACCAAATTTTCAAGCGCAAGGGATACAAGACCGTGGTGTGGTTGAAGAGCAGCTCCATCCGGTTTATCAAACCAGCTTATTCGACATTATCCTTCAGCGTGCGTATTTCATCGGCAGAAATCGATGAGGCCGAGGCCGCATTGAAAGCACATGGCAAGTTCATCAAGACGTTTCAGATATCAGTTATCGATCGCCATGGCGTAGAATGTGCCGTTGCAGATAACGAGGTATATATACGTGATCTATCGTTCATAGGATCGAACTCACACCAAGCTGTTAATACTTAAACCCATAATCCGACAGGCCATGAACATCAAATCATTGATATACCAAGGCGAAGGCGAACAGCTAGATTTCAAGAACAAGATCAGCGGGTTTGAGAAGATTGCCAAGACTTTGGTCGCCTTTGCCAACCATCACGGCGGCCGGTTATTGGTCGGTGTAAGTGATGACGGACGCATTAGCGGGGTAAAAAACGAGGGCGAGGATAAGTATATGCTCGAACGGGCAGCAAAGGAATATTGCCGCCCTCCAGTCGATATCACCTTTGCCGAATACACGGTTGACGATAAGCCGGTCTTGGTGGCTGAGATACCCGAAAGTGACACCAAACCGCATTACGCACGTAGCGAAGACAATAAATGGTGGGTTTATATTCGGGTGGCCGATGAAAGTATACTGGCGGGCAAGGTCATCGTCGATGTACTTAAGCGGGAACATGATGTGGAGGGCGTATTCATCAACTACGACGACAAGGAAAAGGAATTGCTCACATACTTCCAACACAATAGCCGTCCGAACCTGATGGAGATCTGCAAATATCTCCGGCTGTCGAGGCGCAAAACCCAGCGCCTGCTAGTCAATCTCATCCTGGCCGGCATCATCGGAGTGAAATATGAAGGCTCTGCGGAGTACTTCGTCGAGAAGATACAGGAGCCCCATACCTAACAACCGGGTGTGTGCAAAAATACCACCCTCCTATCCGGGCCAGATTACGGGTAATTACAGATTACCTTTTTTCATTTCATCGATCGCATGATCCACTGCCCTCGCGCCCAGTGCCATGTATGTCAGTGATGGGTTTTGGGTAGCAGTTGATGTCATGCACCCACCATCGGTCACGAATACGTTCGTACAATTGTGCAATTGGTTCCATTCGTTAAGCAGAGAAGTTTTGGGGTCACGTCCCATGCGCACCCCGCCCATCTCGTGGATGTCGTTTCCGGGTCTGCGATTATCATTACGTGCGTTGATATCTGTAAAACCCGCTACCTCGAACATTTCCGTCATCTGGTCAAAATAATCTTGGCGTATTTTCCAGTCATTATCGTCGTAATCCACATCAATATGCAGCAAAGGTACACCCCATTGGTCTTTCTGCTCCGTATCCAGCCACACGTGGTTGGATAATTTGGGAATCGTTTCAGCCATCATGTGCGAATGGACATGCCAGTTCTCATTCAGCGTCGGATTAAGGAGCTGCTTTTTCAATGTAGCCCCCACCTCGGAGCGATCGCTCGACATGCCCCTTCCGGCTCCGAACGCAGCAGCCCAACCGCGCAGAAAATCGGTTTCTTGCTTATAAATATTACGAAAACGCGGGATATATCCCCCACCGCTCGGGTTGCGGCCATCCGTGCGGAATTCCTTGGCTCCGTCATACCTGGCGGATATGACCGCCGTGTAGCTATGGAACGCGATGTACTTGCCTAGCAAACCATTATCGTTGCCAAAACCATCAGGAAAGCGATTGGACGTCGAATTGAGCAGGATCAGATTCGTATTCAAGGTTGATGCGTTAACAAATACGAGGCGAGCGTAATAATCAATCGCTTCTTTGGTGTTCGTATCGATAACCCGCACCCCCACTGCCTTGCCTTTCTGCTCATCGTACAGGATGGAATGTGCGACTGAAAAAGGCCTCAAGGTCATATTTCCGGTCTTTTCGGCCCAGGGCAACGTGGAGGCATTGCTACTGAAGTAACCACCAAACGGACAGCCGCGCTGGCAAAGCAGCCTGTTTTGGCATTGCACCCTCCCCTGCTCCAGGTGGATGGGTTGGGGCTCGGATATGTGGGCGCAGCGGGCACTGATGATGTGACGGTTTTTGTAATTGGATTCCACAACCCGCTTGAAGTGGTCTTCGGCAGCGTTGAGTGGATACGCAGGTAGGAACTCGCCATCGGGCAATTCGGGCACACCATCACGGTTGCCGGCCACGCCGATAAACTTTTCGACCTTATCGTACCAAGGCTTAATATCCCTGTACCGTATGGGCCAGTCAACCGCAAAACCGTCACGGGCGGGCCCCTCGAAGTCGAAATCGCTCCATCGCTGCACTTGCCGAGCCCACAGCAGAGATTTCCCCCCTACTTGGTAGCCACGAATCCAGTCAAATTCCTTATCCTGAATATAGGGATGCTCATCGTCCTTGACAAAAAAATGTGCGGAATCCTCGCCATACGCGTAGCATCGGTTGACGATGGGGTTTTTTATCTTGTCTTCATAGGGCATTTCGCCCCGATGCTCAAACTCATAGGGATACATGTTTGTCGTGGGGTAATCCTTCACGTGCTGCACGTCACGACCACGCTCCAGCACTAAGGTTTTAAGTCCTGCTTCGCAGAGATCTTTCGCCACCCAGCCGCCACTGATCCCCGATCCGATGACAATGGCGTCATAGGTATGTTGTTTTTCGGCGTCTATATTGAAATTAGCCATATTCGTTTCGTCAAGTGTTGCCCCCTATACAGGTGCGTAGCCATTGTATCTGCCTGGCACAAGCTCATAAACCAATTCCTTGGTCATCACGTACTCCGAATTGAGGTACCCTTGTATGGCTCTCCGTTTGGTAATCCCCAGAAAAGCGGCCAGGGCATGGTCCGAATCACGGTTAACCGAGTCGACAAACGCGAGCCGCTGGGCATCATCCGCATCGTTGAACGCGACACCCAAGGTTTGTTTAACTTCGCGGTCCCAAGCTTTTAAACCGTCCACAAAAACTTGCTGATCCGCCTCAGGATGGCAATCGTCGACCATTTTCATCACAAAAAGATGAAGGTTGAGGGTTTTCGCTCCGGGTGTATCCGTTTCGGGGATAATGGTTTCGACAATATCAGCCAACAACACTTCGTCCGAATCACTGAGATTCAAATTCGTCAAATCGATAGTTGGCCTTCCCGACTCGCGGATACAGGACGGCACCAGAACCATCCCCCCGGCCACGATTAATAGTTGTTTTATCGCTGTCCTACGTTTCATATCCCTAAACGATCTAGGCGGTAATATTAGCGATTTTCTTTGGGAATTCCCAAGCTAAATCGTGACACCTTGCTTTAAAAACAGCAACACCTGATTCAGATTATCAAATATCCTGTCAACGGCAAGATCCTGACGGATGCCTGCATGGCTTTGCACACCAAAGCAGGTCAAGCCTGCTGCCTTGGCAGAAGCAGCTCCTGTTGCGGAGTCTTCCAGCACAACACATTGATCTTTGGCCATAGCGAGTTGTTGCACACAGCGTTGGTAGGGCTCGGGGTGGGGTTTGGGATACTGCACATCGTCGCGGGTCACGATGACGGAAAAAGCGTCAAGGAGACCGTGGTTACTTAAGTGGTGGGTTGCGCCTGCCCGACTGCTGGATGTAACCAAGGCAAGAGTAATCGAGCGCTCCTGCAAGTAAGTAAGCAATTGCTCGGCACCGGGCATCAAGGGTACGTGCTCCGTGAGTGCCAAAGCGGCCATACGCTCATCCTTGCGGGCATGGAATTCGACCCCATCGATATCAAATCCGTGTTTTTCTTGCAAAAAGGCAAATGCTTGTTCGTCTGTCTTACCGACGAGCGAATTCATCCACAATTCTAAATCGACTTCCAGGCCATAGTAGTCAAGGACCGATGTCCATGCCTTGTAATAAAAGCCTTCTGAATCCAACAAGGTGCCATCCATATCGAACAAGACAGCTTCGTACTTCGAGATTTCCATAGTCAGCAATTATACCTATAATATCGTCAATCTCCCCAACACCCCTCGCTTTTAGGGCAATTTCTCTTATTTTTGCCGTTTACATATTCATGATTAGCTCATTCCCATGAAAGTTATCGCCATTGGTCGCAACTATACGGAACACGCAAAGGAACTCGAAAATCCCGTGCCGGATAGCCCGGTTATTTTCCTGAAACCCGACACTGCAGTCAGCAAAAACAACCGAGATTTCTATTATCCGGATTTTTCCAAAGACATACATTACGAGGTGGAAATACTGCTACAAATCAGCAAGGAAGGCAAACACATCAACCCGAAATTTGCTTCAAACTACTACGAACAAATCGGTTTGGGTATTGATTTCACAGCTCGGGATCTGCAGCAGGAACTCAAAGCCAAATCATTGCCTTGGGAATTGGCCAAATCTTTCGATGGCTCAGCGCCGATCAGCGAGTGGATACCAAAAGAAACGTTTAATGACGTGCAGAACATCGTATTCCGCCTTGACAAAAATGGTCAAACCGTGCAACAAGGCAATACGCAGGACATGATCTTCTCCTTTGAGGACATCATTGTGTTCGTTTCCAAATTCATCACCCTGCGCCGTGGCGATATCATCTTTACCGGTACGCCTGCCGGTGTAGGCCCGATTACCATCGGCGACCGGCTTGAAGGGTTTATTGGCGACCAACAAATGCTTGACATCCAAATCAAATAACCAGGAGATTACATGAAGTTTACCACCATTTTCACTCTTTCTTTCCTGACCGCGTTGCTTTATATCGTACCTACGCATGCGCAATCGCCTATTATCAAAAACCGGGAGTATCCGCAAAACTATTTCCGCAGCCCGCTCAACATTGCGCACCAAGCTTCCGGAACATTTGGGGAACTCCGGGCCACGCACTTCCATGCAGGGGATGACTACCGTACCCAGCAACGTGTCGGGCTACCCCTATTCGCCATTGCTGATGGCTACGTGTCGCGCATCCGGGTGCAGGGTGGTGGCGGTGGCCACTCCCTGTACATTACCCACCCCAACGGATACACCTCTGTGTACATGCACATGCATGAATTCAATGCCCGCATCGCATCGATTACCAAATCGAGGCAATACGAGTTGCAGAGCTTTGATGTCGATATCCGATTGGGCGAGTCTGACGTGCCTTTAAAAAAAGGCGATCGCATCGGCTCTGCTGGCAATTCGGGAAGCTCGCAGGGGCCACACCTGCATTTCGAGATTCGCGATACCGAAACCGAAGCACCACTGAACCCGCAACTCTTTGGACTGAAATTTCCAGACAAGACTCCCCCGGTAATCCATGGTATCACGGTTTACGATTTGGCCGACGGCGAACCGTTTAATGAACATACGCCACGGCGACACCTGTCACTCAAAGATCAATCGACCATACCGGTAAACGGTCGCTTCGGACTGGGGATTAATACCATAGACCGGCATGACGGAACAACGTTTAACAACGGCGTATATTCCATCGAATTACTGCTCGATGACCAGCCCGTGAGTACCGTCCTGTTTGAGGAATTGTCGTTCGCAACCTCCCGAGCCATCCATTCTTATGTTGACTACCCCTATTATATCCTAAAACGGACACGGGTACAGAAGAGTTTCAAAGATCCCAACAACCCAATTAATATTTTCCATTACCTCGACGGAGATGGCAGCATAACACTGACAGACAACCAAATACATCGAATCACTTACCGCGTACGCGACGTACACGGAAATACCACCACGCACCACCTTAACGTGCGCAACACGCCGGATTACACGCCGGAGCGTAATCAAACGCCAGGCACAACGATGTTTCGATACGACCGCGAAAACCGATTCGCTGCCGAATCCCTCGAAATTGTCATGCCTAAGGACGCTTTGTATGATCACTTACATTTCAGCTACCACCAAGGCAGCCGGCCCGTCGGTGCGTACTCAATGATACAACACGTTCACAATCGTTTTATTCCACTATTTGAGAGCTATGAACTCAAAATCAAGGCCGACCCCAGCCTGCCTGAGGCACTAGCGTCGAAAGCACTCATCGTGAATACCGACCGGCATTCACAAGGTGGCACGTATGAAGACGGATGGGTGCGCACGCGAACCCGTGTTTTCGGCAGTTTCTACATTACCGTAGACACCATACCGCCCAGCATACGCCCACAAAACATAGCAAACGGCAAAAATATGGCCGCTGTTTCACGTGTTAATTTCAAAATATCCGACGACCTATCAGGCATCCAATCGTTCAATGGTTACATCAATGGCAATTGGGTACTGATGGAACACGACCCGAAAACCAATTCGCTTTGGCATGTTTTCGAGAGCGATTTGCCAAAAGGTAATCACCGCTTTCGGCTTGAAGTAATGGATGGTAAGGAGAACCTCAGCGTGTTCGAGGCGAATTTCACGCGCTAACAATCCCCCTCGGGCAACGGGGACTTCTGCCGCAATCGGCAATTAGGCTACGCTGCAAAGAAAGTCGCTTAGCAGCGCTAGCCCTTTTGCGAACTAAAAAAAGGCGAAACCAATGCTCTTAAGCTCTCTCGGTACAAGTAGGTCGCCACGATCCGGTTAAGATACTGTCATTTTAGCGGTTGTGACTGGCAATCATCTGTTCTTTTTTGTATTTTTATGGTTTGTGTGAAAAACACGGACAGCAGCGATATGCCAACTTCCAAGACAAACGGAATCGACAACTAAATAAAACAAGGTATGAAAATCGAGATCTGGAGCGACGTGATGTGCCCGTTTTGCTACATCGGCAAGCGTAAATTTGAAACTGCATTAGCTAAGTTCCCACATCAGGACAAGTTAGAAATTGAATGGAAGAGTTACCAACTAACACCAGATATGGTAACACAACCTGATAAAAACATCAACGAATTTCTCGCCGAACACAAGGGAATGAGCTTGGCTGCTGCGGAGGAAATGAACAACCGGGTCACCGAGATGGCACGTTCAGTCGGACTTGATTACCAAATGAACAAGTCGATTGTAGCCAACTCCTTCCAGGCACATCAATTCGCCCACTTTGCAAAAAGACACGGCAAGCAGGTGGAAGCGGAAGAAGCGCTGTTCCGCGCTTATTTTACAGATGGCGAGAACATCGACGACAGGGCAACCCTCCTCAAACTGGGGGAGGAAATCGGCTTAGATGCGACAGCATTAGCCGAATCGCTGCAAAACGACGAATTTGCTGGAGAGGTAAAATCAGACATCGACGAAGCCCGGAAAATCGGCGTTCGTGGCGTACCATTCTTCGTCTTCAACCGGGCGTATGCCATATCCGGGGCCCAGGAACCTGAAGCATTCCTCAACACCTTAGGCAAATCCTATACAGAATGGGCTAAGGAAAATGAAGGATCCAAATTGAACATCACGTCAGGGCCGAGCTGCGCACCGGACGGCACATGTGATTAGAAGCCATATGACGATCAGCTACGACAACAGGATATTCAAACCCGTGCAAAACACGCCAAATGGGGAAACCTCTGGCGATACGATTTTCCACTACCGCCAAACGGACAACATCCTAAGGGCAGAATATGCAGGTGGGCGAATCAAGACGGGCCACTTGGTTGGTCTCGTGGACGCCGACGGCAACATCGACATGCGCTACCACCAAGTAAATGATGCTGGCGAATTGATGACTGGCATCTGCCGATCCGTCCCCGAGATTTTGGAAAACGGAAAAATCAGGCTGCACGAAACCTGGGAATGGACATCAGGTAATTGCTCATCCGGACACTCCATCATCGAGGAACAATAACGTTTACATTTATAACATAAAGATATATTAATAACATGGCAGCATTGCAAGTGGGCGATAAGGCCCCGGCTATCCAAGCAAAAAACCAACACGGGGAAACTGTTTCCCTATCAGATTACCGCGGGAAGAAAGTCATCCTGTATTTCTACCCCAAAGACAATACCCCGGGGTGCACCACAGAAGCGTGCAACTTCAGGGATAACTACCAGTCTTTGCTAAACGATGGTTTCGATATCATCGGGGTCAGTATAGACAGTGAGCAGTCGCACCAGAAGTTCATTGCTAAATACGACTTACCGTTTACCCTACTAGCCGATGAAGACCGCAAAATCGTCGAGGATTACGGCGTATGGGTAGAGAAAAACATGTACGGACGAAAATATATGGGTACGGCTCGCACGACCTTCGTTATCGACGAAGAGGGGACCATTATCCACATCATCAAAAAAGTAGACAACAAGAACGCTTCCCAGCAGATTCGGGATTTGGTGGGTGTTTCTTGACAGCTCCCCTTAGAAGACGAGGCATACGGGGGCGCCCACGGCAATGCGCCCACCGGTATCGGTTAGCAATCCCGTGTCGGTATCACGTGCAAACACAACGATCTCATCCGTATAATGGTTGCCCACCAACAAAAAACGACCGTCCGGCGTCAAATTGAAATTGCGTGGACCGCTGCCTAATACAGACTGGTTACCAACTTTCTCCAGTTCGCCGCTGCCCGAATCAAGGGTGTATATCGCCAACGTATTGGCGTCTCCCCTATTCGAGGCGTAGACGTGTTTACCATCGGACGAAACCAAAACATGCGCAGCCCCATCATTACCTTCAAAACCAGGCTCGTTTATAGCAATATCACATATAAAGCTAAGTTTTCCGCCGTCATGAGCATACACTTCAATACGTGCAGTGAGTTCCTGAACAAGGTAAGCGTATTTTCCATCGGGGGAAAAAGCGATATGCCGCGGGCCGCCGCCTGGTGTGGCTGCAACGCTTCCAGTCTCTGCCGGTACCAGCACTTCCCCGGCATTTTCCGGCTGGTACTGGTAAATGTGGATACTGTCCGTACCCAAATCCTGAACAAACAAATGGGTCTCATCCGGGTTGAAAAATGCCGAATGGATATGCGGCGCGTTTTGCCGATCTGGATTGGGTCCGCTACCCGTATAATGGATAACCTGCGCCAACTCCCCGATGTGCCCGTTATCAGCTACACGATATACACTGAGGTTCCCACCAGAATAATTGGACACGAATAGGTACCTGCCTTCGCGGTCGATGGCGATATGACAGGGGTGATCGCCCATCGAGGATACCGAATTGAGGGCTAACAATTCGCCCCTTGCCCCATCAAACGCAAATGCACTGACCATCCCATTTCCATCTCCCAATTCATTAACGGCATAGGCATAACGACCATCCGGCGAACGGGTGACAAAAGAAGGGTTGGCCGTTTGTACCACCGACCGGAGCGAAGCTGAAGTGGAAACGGGGTCAAAATCGTAAACATATATCCCCTCGCTTTTGCCAGGTGTTGTATACGTACCCACGATCAGATGTTGGGGTTCCGGCTGTCGCGCACAGGACACCAGCATGGCCCCGCACACCCATATTGCTATTGCTTTCATATCATTGTCAATGTTGACCAACCAAGTATAGGAGTTTTTGGACAACTCCACAATAACGAATCGATAAATAACTGAAAATAACTCCCGGCAGGACATATCAAAAAACCCAGGCTCCTATTTCCACAATTCCAATAGGTGAATAAGGCAATAAATTCTATTTTTGCCAAAACAGGCAGGCAGGACAAGACACACCTATACGGAAAATCGTCTTGTATCCCTAGCACAAATACCCAATATGCCGCTGAACAAGAAGACACGAAAAAAACAGGTAAAGATCATATCGACTCACCTTCAAAGACAGGTAACCATCGATTATTACATACCTCAGCACGTAGATAAGCATCAGCAGATCCCGCTTTTGTTAGTCAATGACGGACAAATATTGGAAACAATTCGTTTTGACCGGATTACCGAGCAATACCACCGAGAAAACGCCGACCACCCGCTAATGGTAGCGGCCATCCATGCTGGCGAGGATCGCATCATGGAATATGGTACGGCGGGTATCCCAAATTACAAAAACCAAGGAAGCAAAGCGGATGCATACACCCGTTTTGTGCTGACTGAAATGCTATTGTACACGCTAGACAAGTTTGCGGAGGTTGATCCGCAAGATGTTTCCTATGCCGGATTTTCCTTAGGTGGTGTATCCGCTTTGGACATCGCATGGAACCATGCGCATTTGTTCCGCCGTGTAGGTGTGTTTTCCGGCTCGTTCTGGTGGCGTAGCAAAGCGCTGGACGAGAGCTATAACGACGACACGGATCGCATCGTACATCAAATTATCCGAAAGGGAAACTACCAACGAAACCTCCGTTTTTATTTCCAATGCGGCACCTTGGATGAAACCGCCGACCGCAATAACAACGGCATCATCGATTCAATCGACGATACGCTGGATCTGATCAAGGAATTGCAAGAGAAAGGCTACCAACCGCAGGAGGATATTACGTACGTGGAAGTCGAAGGCGGAAAACACGATGACGAAACCTGGGCGCGGTGTCTGCCTGACTTTCTTCGCTGGGGTTGGGCTTCCTGATCCAGTCGGCTGATTTTGTTAAAAATGGTTAAAACTGCACGTTTTGGCAACGCATTTCTTATTTTAGCGGGCATTACGTTTTGGTAGAACAATAACGGATGGAACGTTTTCGATGGTGGGGAGCTTACTATGTGCTAAGTATCGTCATACTTGTGGGCATGTCAGCGTGCGACAAGGGTCGCGACGAGGCCTTGGCACGTTCGTATGACACGTATTTGTATCGCGAAGATTTGGTCGGCATTGTCCCTGAAGGCGTATCAGGTGAGGATAGTATCCAGCTAGCCCGGGCATATATCGAGCAATGGCTGCGGCAACAAGCCTTGCTCGCCCAAGCACAACGCAACGTGAATACCAATACTCAACGTATCGAAAAGCAAGTGGAGGAATACCGAAACGGGCTAATCGTATACGAATATGAACAAGCACTCATAAGCCAAAAACTGGACACCTTGGTCACTACCGAAGCCATTAGCGAATATTACGATACGCATGAGGAGATGTTCGTATTGACTAGGCCTATCCTCAAAATTTCATACATCCACTTGAAACGGGATGCCCCCGAACTG